>NZ_QUGE01000001.1:0-312974 GCF_003478825.1 Peptoclostridium sp. AF21-18 | reverse complement strand
GTTTAAAGTGAATTTATTTATTTCACTTGTCCACTCAGAGGGGAGCAGTTCAAAAAGCGTCTGTAGATTGTTACTGATTAGTAGTTATTTCTATTGCCTTTCTTTGTACCAATTTTTTATGTAGTTGCTTGACGTATTGAAGGAATAATATTTATATTATAGTGTACATAATTGTCAGTATGATTTTATCTATGCCTGTTGGATGGATTTTTTATAAAGCGTTTTAGTGATTAAAATTTTTTATTTATATATAAAATGGAGTGTGTATTTTTAGCCCTTTATTTTATTTATGCTAAAGTGTTTTTTTGTTTATTTTACTTTTTATTTTAGTATTACTAAACTCTTGATTTTTCTGAAAATTTTAATTACAATTAAAATAAGGAAAGGATGTGTTTACAATGCTGGTAGAGGAACTTAATTTAGAAACTAGGTGCAAGATTTACACAATTACGAAGAAAGTTTTGAGAAAGTATCAAAAGGGAATCATTTCTGGAAAGCTAACATCTGACAAGTTTGTTCATAATATTTTGGGAGATGTTTCTATTCATGAGGTTCTTCCTGACGAGATTTTGAAAGAAAACGATTTTATAGACTCATATCATCATTATGTGGACAAGCTTATTTGTATTCAGAACGAAAATCTCATAAATAGCAAAAATAGAAATTACAAAAAAGCTAATGAGAAACCAGACGTGTCTAAAGTGATGAAGTTAAAACATCTCCTTAATGATACTGGATATGTTCTGTCTATTCCTTGTCAATATCTTACAATTAGCGATATTGATAGTATATCAAAATATATTACTACAGGAGCAATAGACTTAGGGAATGAAAAGATTTACAATTACGTTTACAAAGAACACTAAAACAAAAGAGGAGTAAGCAGTTTTTGAATTGAAAAATATTTAAAGACTGTTTACTCCTTTTTTATTTTTATCTAAAAATGGTGCAGAATATGTTAGAATATATATTAATTGATAAGTAATTTCTTTAAGAGATTATAATTATAATTTTTTTAAGAAATATTTTGGAATAAGATATAAATTTATAAAAAAGAAAGGGGTGCATTGCCGCTCGTGGCAAAGAAATATGACTGAGGAATATATGAAAAGAATGAAAAACTTGGTTGAGATTTCTAAGTTGGTTACACAATCTCAAGACTTTTTTAAGATAAAAGATATAATAGTGGGCAAGATGCTAGAAGTTGTTCATCCAGCTAAGGCATGTGTAAATATTTTCTACAACGACGATTTTAATTATGCGTATTTGGTTTGTTCTAGCACTTTAAAATATATTCCAACTGTTTTTGACGTTGATAGACCAGAAGGTGCTAGGATCGATTTTGATTTATACCCTGATTATATTAGAGAAGCAGTTGAAAAGAAAAAAATCATATATGTTAAGGATATTTTTCTAGATGATGCAGCTGCAAAAGAAAGAGATTTAGCTCAGAACGAAGGGTACTGTGGAAGAGCTGTTTTTCCATTTATAATAGAGGAAAAAGTTGTCGGATTTATGACAGCATTTACAACAGAAGGAGAGATAATAAGTGATGAGGATATGAATTTTATCGCATCTGTTGCATCTCTTATGGCACTTTCTATAGAAATAACTAGAAAAAATGAGTCAGTACATAAGCTAGTGAACAAGCTTAGACAAGGGGTAACGTCTATAAATGAAGCTACTAGAAAACTTTATGTAGACAAAAATATAGATACATATTTAAAAGATTTAACTAAACAGGCAGTAGAGATTACAGACAGTGAGGAAGCTATAATAATTCTTGATAAGAATGAAAAACATGGAAGGATAGTGAATTGCTACAATAAAAATGAGTGTAGAAGTAATCTGTTTTTAATGTTGGATGCTATTTCTGAGAATTCTAGAGATGGAGATTTTGCAAATGATGTTGATATAGTTCTTGAGAATGGATCTAAGATAAATAGCTACATATACCATAGACTTATGGATGCAGATAGCAATTTAGGTTATATAATCTGTGCAAATGCAAGTAAGTATACAAGAGATGATATAAATATACTTTCAATACTTTCTAAGCAGATAACTGTAGGTACTCAGCTTTACGAGTACAACCAGAATGAGGTTAGGCATAGAGTATTACAAAATGAGCTATCTGTTTTAAATAAGCAGCAAAAACTTATGATGAACGATGCGAATATGGTTTGCAATGGAAATAGACAGCTTTATTGCTATCATCAACCAGCAAAAGTTGTAGGTGGGGATTTCTACGATGCTGTTAGAATAAATGATGATAAGGTTACTTATATAGTTGCCGATGTTATGGGGCATGGTATTGTATCAAACTATATGGTTGCACTTATAAAAGGGGCATTTAAGGTACTTTGCAGACAGTTTGATAATCCGTCAGATATAATGAATAACCTTAATAAGATGCTTTTTGAAGAATTTGATAAGATGGAAGTTTTCTGTACAGGTATAGTTGCAAGTTTAGATACTAAAGAAAATACACTAACTGTATCTAATGCAGGTCACTATAGTCCGGTTATTATAAAAAACGATGGAACTGTTGCAAAATATGTAAACTGCAAAAAAGGAATTCCAATAGGAGTAATTGAGGACCGGGAATATAGAGATAATATGATAAGTCTTGAAAATTATCCGATGGTATGTATGTTTACAGATGGTATTCTTGAGATTAAGAACAAGGACAAGGAAGAGTTTGGTCAGGAAAGATTTGAAAAGCTTCTTTGCGAAAACTATAAATACAGTCCAGAGTTTATAATAGAAAAGGCTAGAGAAGAGTTTTATGCATTCTCTGGAAAGAAAGAATACTCTGATGATATTATGATGGTTATGTTAAAGAATAATAATTAATAAATTGATGGAGATTTGGAAATATGATAAAAGATATTTTAATAATAAATGCCAGTCCAAGAAAGGATAAAAATTGTTTTAATATATCTAGAGATGTTTCGAAAATTTTAGAAAGAGAGGGCGTATCTTGCGCCCTTTTAGATATTTACGAAATGGATATAGATTATTGTAATGCTTGTGGGTACTGCGAGTACAAGAAGGGATGTAGGATAAAAGACGATATGACAGAGCTTTATGATATGTTTGATAAATCTAGAGGAACTGTTGTTGTTAGTCCAGTTTATTTTAATTCTGTCCCTGCAAAGATGAAGACTGTTGTAGATAGGACACAGGCAGTGTATTCTAGCAAGTTTGTGCTTGGAGATTCTATGATAGATAGAAGTAGAAAAAGAGCAGGGATGTATATAGCTGTCGGTGGCTCTAAGGAGTATGAGGATCAGTTTGATGGTGGAGATATTGTGATGGACTTTTTCTTTAAGAGTATAAATTCGAGAAGTGTTAAAAATATAAGAATTCCAGATAGTGACGAGGTTAGCTATGTGGAAAGCGAAGAACTTATAGAAAATATTAAAAAATCTACAGAAGAATATGCAGCTCATATTAAAAATATAATTAGCGAATAATGAGGTGATTTTATGAAATTAATTACTACAGGAAATAATTTGTGCAGAATAATGGTGTCTGATGAGTACACAGAGCTTGCAAAGATTTTGTATGAATTAGTAGAAAGAGATCAAAAATACGATAAGGTTGTTATTGTAACGGATGAAAATGTAGAGGTTAATCTATATGATGATTTTGTAAAATCGATTTTTGCTATAACAAATAGTAAATATTTTTCAAAAATATGCATAAAACCAGGAGAAGAATCTAAGTGTTTAGATAAATTTAATGAGATTATATCTAAGTTTATAGATATTGGGATGAGTAGAAAGTCGCTTGTTATCGCATTTGGTGGCGGTGTTGTTGGAGATTTAGCTGGTTTTGCAGCAGCTACATATATGAGAGGAATAGATTATATACAGGTTCCAACTACTATACTATCTCAGGTTGACTCTGCTATAGGTGGGAAAACAGGTATAGATGTTGGAGTTTATAAAAATATGATTGGTGCATTTAAGCAGCCGTTATTCACTTATATAAACACAGAAACGTTAAAAACTCTTCCAAGTGATGAGCTAAAAAGTGGATTTGGAGAGGTTATAAAATATGCAGCTATAATGGACGACAATGGAGAATTTGAAAAATTTTTAAATGATAATGCAGTTGAGGTAAAATATCTGGATAATGAAAAAATTATAAAAGCTATTATGAAATGTGCTGAATTTAAGGCTAGAATTGTAAAAGCTGATGAGAGAGAAACTGGTTTAAGAAAGATACTTAATTTTGGGCATACTTTTGGTCATGCGATAGAAATGGAATATGGTCTAAAGCATGGTGAAGCCGTTGCTGTTGGTATGAAAATAGCATTTAAGGTTGCACTTGCAAAGGGATATATAAAAAAGGATTATTACGACAATTTTGTAGAACTTATAGACAAGTACGATTTTGAATTTGATTTTAGTAAAATTAATATTGAAAAACTTGTCGAAAATATTAAAAAAGACAAGAAAAATAGTTTTGGAGATATTTCAGTTATACTTCCGGATGCAAGTTCGTGTGTTGGAATTTTCAAAATGAGTTCTGATGATATTGAAGAGCTTTTGAAAAAAGAATTTAACTTTATGTAGAATAAAATTAAAATAGCGTGAAAATGTTATCACAACTTCGAAAGAAAAAAAGTTGTGCAAATTTGAAAAAAATACCTATTAAAATGAAAAAATTTTAAAAATAACTAAATAAGTAAATATTTGATTTTAACAATTATATTTTGTATAATGTATGTGAAGTAATTTGTGGTTTAATGAATACAATATAATAAAAGATAGGAGTGATAGGCAATGAAATTACCAATAGCTTTATCAAACAAACACATACACTTATCACAGGAACATATAGACGCTTTATTTGGTAAAGGTCATGAATTAGTTAAATTCAAAGATCTTTCTCAGCCAGGTCAGTATGCTTGTGAAGAAAAAGTAGACTTAGTTGGACCAAAAGGAAAATTAACTGTAAGAGTATTAGGACCAGCTAGACCAGAAACTCAGGTAGAAGTATCTTTAGCAGACTGCTTCCCTCTAGGAGTAAAAGCTCCAATAAGAGAATCAGGAGATATAGAAGGTACTCCAGGACTTAAACTTGTTGGACCAGCAGGTGAAGTTGAATTAGAAAAAGGTGTTATAGTTGCTTCAAGACATATACACATGAGCAACGAAGACGCTGCAAAATTCGGAGTTAAAGACAAAGATATAGTAAAAGTTAGAACTGAAGGACCAAGAGGTCTTATATTTGAAAACGTATTAGTTAGAGCTAAAGATAGCTTCAACTTAGAAATGCATGTTGACATGGAAGAAGGAAATGCAGCAGGCGTTAAAAATGGAGATTTAGTAGAATTAATAACTGAGTAATTTTATTTAGTTTTATTAATAAATGGATATTTAATACTTAGTAAAAATAGAGCATATATAATGTTATGTGTTACACTAAAAAATATATTTTTTTGAATTGTGATGAACATTGTATATGATATTAAATATTCTGAAAAAAGGATGGCATTTTTAAAAAAAATGTAGTATGATATAAAAGTAATAAGATTTATACGTTTTTTATACTCTAAATATTTATAGATAGTAAATGCTTAGAGCTTTATAAGTATAAATTAAAAATAGACTTGCCTTTAGATAGACAAGCGAATGAAACTATCAAGGAGGATATTTTAATCATGGCAAAATTTATGAAAACTGTTGATGGGAATACAGCCGCAGCTCATGTTGCTTATGCATTTACAGATGTAGCAGCTATATACCCAATAACACCATCTTCAACTATGGCAGAATTAGTTGATGAATGGGCTTCTCAGGGAAGAAAAAACATATTTGGACAGAAAGTTAATGTTGTAGAAATGCAGTCAGAAGCTGGTGCTGCTGGTGCATTCCACGGTTCTTTACAGGCTGGTGCATTAACATCTACATTTACAGCATCTCAGGGATTATTACTAATGATACCTAATATGTATAAAGTAGCAGGGGAATTACTTCCAGGTGTATTCCACGTTTCTGCAAGAGCTTTAGCATCTCAGGCATTATCAATATTCGGTGACCATCAGGACGTTATGGCAGCTAGACAGACTGGATGTTGCTTATTAGCTTCAGGTTCAGTTCAGGAAGTTGCAGATATAGCTCCAGTTGCTCACTTAGCAGCAATAGAAGGAAGCCTTCCATTCGTTCATTTCTTCGATGGATTCAGAACTTCTCACGAAATACAGAAAGTTGAATTAATGGAAAATGAAGAATACGCTTCATTATTAAACTTCGACGCTGTTCAGAAATTCAGAGACAAAGCTTTATCTCCTAACCACCCAGTTACAAGAGGTACTGCTCAGAACCCTGATATATACTTCCAGACAAGAGAAGTATCAAACACTTACTACAATGATATGGTTGGCATAGTTGAAAAATACATGCACAAAGTAAGTGAATTAACAGGAAGAAAACATGACTTATTCGATTACTACGGAGCAGAAGATGCTAAATATGTAGTAGTTGCTATGGGTTCAGTTACAGAAGCATTAGAAGAAACTATAGATAGATTAAACGCTGAAGGCGCAAAAGTTGGATGCGTTAAAGTTCACTTATACAGACCATTCTCTACAGAACATTTCTTAAAAGCAATGCCTTCTACAGTAGAAAGAATATGTGTATTAGACAGAACTAAAGAACCAGGTGCAACTGGTGATCCTCTATACTTAGACGTTAGAGATTTATACTACGGAAAAGAAAATGCTCCTCTAATAGTAGGAGGAAGATACGGATTAGGATCTAAAGATACTACTCCAGCTCAGTTAAAAGCTGTTTACGACAACTTAGCTGCTGAATGTCCAAAAAATCAGTTCACAATAGGTATAGTTGATGACGTTACTAACACATCATTACCAGAAGCTGAAGACTTCAGAATAGCATCTAAAGGTACTGTAAGATGTAAATTCTGGGGACTTGGATCAGATGGTACTGTTGGTGCAAACAAACAGGCTATAAAAATAATCGGTGATAACACTGACAAATACGCTCAGGCTTACTTCGATTACGACTCTAAAAAATCTGGTGGTATAACTATGTCTCACTTAAGATTTGGTGATACTCCAATCAGATCAACTTACTTAATAGATGAAGCTGACTACATAGCTTGTCACAACCAGTCTTATGTATATCAGTATGATTTATTAAAAGGACTTAAAAAAGGTGGTACATTCGTACTTAATACTATATGGGATCAGGAAGGTATAGAAGCTAACCTACCTGCATCAATGAAACAGTATATAGCTAAAAACGACATACAGTTCTACACAGTTAATGCTGTTGAATTAGGTAAAGAAATAGGATTAGGAAGCAGAATAAATATGATAATGCAGGCTGCTTTCTTCAAACTAGCTGAAATAATACCAGTAGACGAAGCTGTTGAACACTTAAAAGAATCAATAGTTAAAACTTACGGTAAAAAAGGTCAGAAAATATTAGACATGAACTTCAAAGCTGTTGACGCAGGTATAAACGCATTAGTTAAAGTAGAAGTTCCAGAAGCTTGGAAAACTGCTGTTGATGCACCAAAAGAAGAAGCTTGCGAACCAGACTTCATCAAAAATATATTAAGACCTATGACTGCTCAGAAAGGTAACGACCTACCTGTAAGTGCATTCACAGAAGTTCCAGATGGTACATTCCCATGTGGTACAGCTGCTTACGAAAAACGTGGTATAGCAGTAGACGTTCCAGAATGGAAATTAGACAATTGTATACAGTGTAACCAGTGTTCATTCGTATGTCCACACGCTTGTATAAGACCAGTACTTGTTACTGAAGAAGAATTAGCAAATGCTCCAGAAGCATTCAAAGCTAAAAAAGCTATAGGTAAAGGATTCGATGGATTACAGTACAGAATGCAGGTATCTACTCTTGACTGTACAGGATGTGGAAACTGTGCTGACATATGTCCAGCTCCTAACAAAGCATTAGAAATGATGCCTCTAGCTACTCAGGAAGAACAGATAGAAAACTGGAACTTCGCTGTGGATACAACTAAAGTTGCTCCAAAAGGCGATTTAATGAACGTAAATACAGTTAAAGGTTCTCAGTTCAGACAGCCATTAATAGAATTCTCAGGTGCTTGTGCTGGATGTGGAGAAACTCCATACATAAAAGTTATAACTCAGTTATTTGGAGATAGAATGCAGATAGCAAATGCTACAGGATGTTCTTCTATATGGGGAGGATCTGCACCATCAACTCCTTATACTTGCAACCATGAAGGTAAAGGTCCATCTTGGGCAAACTCATTATTCGAAGACAATGCTGAATACGGATTTGGTATGTTCGTAGCAGTTAAACAGATGAGAGCTAAATTAGAAGAAGACATAAAAGTTTTAGCTGAAAAAGCTCATGATGAAAACTCTAAAGCAGTTCTTAACAACTGGTTAGAAACTAAAGAAGACGGTGTTGCTAATAAAGAAGCTTCTGCAAAAGTAGCTGAATTAGTTAACGGATTACATGAATCTTGCATGAATGATCCTGAAATAGCAGCAGCTGTTAAAGATATAAAAGAAAGAGAAGACTACTTAGCTAAGAGATCTCAGTGGATACTTGGTGGAGACGGTTGGGCTTACGACATCGGTTACGGTGGATTAGACCACGTTCTTGCTCAGGGTGAAGATGTTAATGTATTAGTATTCGATACAGAAGTTTACTCTAATACAGGTGGACAGGCTTCTAAAGCTACTCCAGTAGCAGCAATGGCTAAATTCGCAGCAGCTGGTAAGAGATCTAAGAAAAAAGACCTTGGTATGATGGCTATGTCTTACGGAAATGTTTACGTAGCTCAGGTTGCTATAGGTGCTGATAAGAACCAGTTCATGAAAGCTATAACTGAAGCAGAAGCTCATCATGGTCCATCTCTAATCATATGCTACGCTCCATGTATAAACCATGGTTTAAGAGAAGGTATGGGAAGAAGTATAGCTAATGAAAAACAGGCAGTTGACTGTGGATACTGGCATTTATACAGATTCAACCCAGAATTAAAAGCTGAAGGTAAGAATCCATTCTCATTAGACTCTAAAGAACCAACAGAAAGCTTCAGAGACTTCTTAATGAAACAGACAAGATACGCAGCAATAGCTAAACAGTTCCCAGAACAGGCTGAAGAACTATTCACTATGGCTGAAGAAAATGCAAAAGAAAGATACGAATCATACAAAAGATTAGTATAATTTTTATAAAAATATGGGCTGTTGCAATATTGCAACAGCCCTTTTTTAATGCGCACAAAACCACAGTTCTTTGCTTTCCAGGCTTCAGAGCCACACACATTTATGTAACACATTTCAATGCTGTGTGGCTCTTGCAGATTGTCAAGCAAATGAATCTGTGGTTTTATTACGTTAAAATACTGTTTGCAATATTATCAACAGCCCGTTTTTTGTTGCAAATTATTTGAGTGAGTTAAAATAAAGTAAGTTAGTTATAGAGATAAAAGTTTCTATTATTCCAATAACAACGAGATGCAAAAGAAAATACCTTGCGGCATCTTATTTGAAAAATTTATATGTTTAATAGGAAGGTAATTTATTTTGAGTGAATGCTTTCTATTTGTGTGATATAATATATTCAGTATTATTATAGAAAGAAAGAGAAGGTATTTTTTATGAAACTTAATCATATATTAGAAGGAATTGAAGTTCTTTCAATAGTTGGGAATGAAGATATAGAAGTTTTAAATGTTGAGTACGATTCAAGAAAGGTTGAGGAAGGTACTTTATTTATTTGTATAAAAGGGTTTGTGTCAGATGGGCATAAATATATAGACTCAGCTTATGAAAAGGGAGCTAGAGTATTTTTAATACAGGACGATGTAGATTTTAAAGAAGATTGTACTTATGTAAAGGTTGGAGATACTAGAAAGACTATGGCAAAGGTTGCAGCTAATTTTTGTGAGCATCCAGCAGATAAGTTTGATGTTATAGGTGTTACTGGTACAAATGGAAAGACTAGTATAACTACATTTATTAATGAAATACTTAGAAACTGCAATAAAAAAGTTGGTCTTATAGGTACTATAAAGATATTTGATGGGGATAATGAGGTTCCATCAAATTCAACTACTCCTGAGAGTGTTGATTTACAGAAGATATTCAAGAGAATGGTAGATAATGGATGTGATTGTTGTGCAATGGAGGTTTCATCTCATTCGTTAGAGCTTAGTAGAGTTGATGATACAAACTTCAAGATAGGTATATTTACAAATCTAACTCCAGACCATTTAGATTTCCACAAGACTTTAGAAAACTACAGAAAAGCTAAAGAAAAATTATTCCACAAAACTACTCAGGCTAATATAATCAATGTAGATGACGAGGGTGGAAGAAAGATATATGAAGCGATAAAAGGTTTAGATACTCCATGCTACACATACGGAATAGAGCATGAAGCAGATTTCACTGCTAAAAACATAAAATCTGATGCTTCTGGGGTTGCTTATACATTAGTTACTCCAAATCATACAGAAGAGATATTCATACCGGTTCCAGGTAAGTTTACAGTTTACAACACATTAGCTGTAATTGCAGCATGTGAAATGTTAGGAATAGACAAAGAAGATTACCTAAATTCTTTAAGAAATACAGGTGGGGTTGCAGGTAGATTTGAAACTGTACCAAATGACAAGGGAATAAGTGTAATAGTAGACTACGCACATACTCCAGATGCACTTGAAAATGTGTTAAACACTGCTAGAGAATTTGTTGAAGGTGATTTAATAGCTGTGTTTGGATGCGGTGGAGATAGGGACTCTGAAAAAAGACCTCTTATGGGAGGAATAGGACAGAGATTATCTGACAGATGCATAATAACTAACGACAACCCAAGAACAGAAGATCCTGAGCTTATAATAAAAGACATATTAGCTGGATTAGATGAAAGCAATGAAAACTACAAAGTAGTAATGGATAGAAAAGAAGCTATAAAAGAAGCTATAGAATCTGCTAAAAAAGGTGATGTTATCTTAATAGCTGGAAAAGGACACGAAAACTATCAGATACTGGGAACAGTAAAACATCACTTCGATGATAAAGAAGTCGCTAGAGAAGTATTAGATTCACTAAAATAATGCTTCAGGTGAGATACTTTTTATAAAAACTAAAAATAGGCAAAAATATAGGCTAACACATTTAAAATCGATTAATGTGTTAGCCATTTTTATTGAAAAAATTATCTAATCTTCATCTGGATGAGAAAAATGAGATATTAATAGGTACGCTAGATAAATCAATCCAACACCTAAAAGGCATGCTACAACGCCAAATAATATAGTAAGTGGTGTTACTTTGTCTTCTACAAAATATTTTGCATTTTCAAGAGGTTCAACAATTCTATTTTTGTTCATAACTTATCCTCCGATCCTTTTACTAAATAGCAAACAAGTTGATTTTTTCTGAAAATAATAAATTTTCTTATCTTTAATTACATTATACAACTTTAGAAGATAAAATAATAGTTTTTTTCTATATAAATTAATCATTATTATAGATTAATAAATGAATTCATAAATTTGAAAATATGATAGAAAAAGAAATTCTAATAGATTATAATATAGAAATAAAAGAAACAAGAATAAAAAAGAAATGCTACTGAAAAAAATTAAAAATTGAAAGCGAGATATTTATGAAAAATAATAAAATAAAAATATTAACGGCATTTATCCTAATTGTAGCACTTCTATTAATTTGGGGAACTAATGATATAGTTACAACGAAGTACTTTATCAGCAGTGAAAGAATACCATCCGACTTTGATGGGTACAGAATAGTGCAGGTATCTGACTTTCATAACAAGGAATTTGGGAAAAATCAAAAGAGATTAATTAAAAAAATTAAGGCTGCAAATCCCGATTTAATTGTAATTACAGGAGATATTGTTGATAGAAGAAAATGGGGAACTAAGTATATGGAAGAGTTCTTAGCTGAAGCAAAAGGAATAGCTCCAATATACTATGTGTCTGGAAACCATGAGGTATGGTCTTTTAAATACGATAAAGTTAAAAAGATTTTAGAAAAATACAATGTAAATATTTTGGATGATGATGTAAAAACTATAAAACATAAAAATTCAGAGATTAAAATAGCCGGAATAATAGATACTGGTTTTGAAGATAGAGAGGAATATGTACCAGAGATATTAAGTAATCTGAAAAATAAAATAAAATCTGATGAATACAGTATATTATTATCTCACAGACCAGAGCATATAGATGATTATGCAGAATCTGGATATGATTTAGTGTTTTCAGGACATGCGCATGGAGGACAGATAAGAATTCCTTTTATAGGAGGAATATACGCCCCTCATCAGGGATTTATGCCTAAGTACACAAAAGGTGTAATAAACAAGAAAAAAACTAAAATGGTGGTCAGTAGAGGACTTGGAAATAGTGTAATACCAATAAGAGTTTTGAACAGACCTGAGATAACATTAACTGTTTTAAAAAGTGAAAAATATATGAATTAATATTATCTGTAAATTTGATGAATTTATATAAGTGTGTTATTATATCTTTATGGCGTTTGAAATGAAAAATAGTATTTAAAAATGAAATTGTTAAAAATAAAAAAAGAAGTTAATTAGAGAAAGAGGTAAACAAAATGGCAGTATTAGTAACGGGTGGCGCTGGTTATATAGGAAGCCACACATCAATAGAATTACTTGAAGAGGGATATGAAGTAATAATAGCTGATAATTTCTGCAATAGTAATCCTACTGTAATAGAAAAAATAAAAGAATTATCAGGAAAAGACAAAGAAATAGTTTGTTATGAGGTAGACGTTAGAGATTTTGATAAAATGGATGAAATATTTAAAAATCATAAAATAGATTCAATAATTCATTTTGCAGGTCTAAAAGCTGTTGGAGAATCTGTAGAAAAACCTATAGAATACTACAACAACAACCTAATATCAACACTAACATTATTTGATTTAATGAAAAAATACGATGTAAAAAACTTTGTATTTAGTTCTTCAGCGACTGTATATGGAGATCCTCATAAGTGCCCAATACTTGAAGATTTCCCACTATCAGTAACTAATCCTTATGGAAGAACAAAACTTATGATAGAAGAAATGTTAAAGGACATAGCAAAGGTAGACGATAGCATGAATATAGCTATACTTAGATACTTCAACCCAGTTGGTGCTCATAAGAGTGGAAAAATAGGGGAAGATCCAAATGGTATACCTAACAATTTAGTTCCTTACATAACAAAAGTTGCAATAGGGCAGCTTGAAAAAGTAAATGTATTTGGTAATGACTATCCAACTCCAGATGGAACAGGAGTTAGAGATTATATACATGTTGTAGACCTAGCAAAAGGTCATGTAAAAGCAATAGACAAACTAAAAGAAAATCCAGGACTTGTAGTGTACAACCTAGGTACAGGAACAGGTTATAGTGTATTAGAAATGATAAATATGTTCTCTGAAATAAGTGGAATAGACATACCTTATGAAATCGTAGGTAGAAGAGCAGGGGATATAGCAGAGTGTTATGCTGATCCTACTAAAGCTGAAAAAGAATTAGGATGGAAAGCTGAGTGTGGATTAAGAGAAATGTGTGAAGATTCTTGGAGATGGCAAAAAAATAATCCAAATGGATATAAAAAATAAATTTACTTTGTAGGAGGATTTAGAGTAATGAAGAAACTTGTTAAAAAGTATCTCGTTGTACTAATGTCTGTTTTTATGGTGTTTGCAGCAGTCGTTCCAACAACTACAGTAGAAGCAGCCTCAAAACAGTTAATTATAGTTAATACGAAATACAATAAACTATCATTTTACAACAATGATAAGCTAGTAAAAACATTTAATGTAGCATCTGGAAAACCTAGCACACCTACACCAACAGGTAAGACTAGGGTAGCAAACAAAATAGTAAATAGACCATACTATTCTGGTGGTATTCCAGGTGGACACCCAAATAACCCATTAGGAAATAGATGGATAGGTATATTTGGTGGAGGCACTTATGCTATTCATGGAAATAATAAAGAAAGTTCTATAGGGAAACATGTTTCTGGTGGATGTATAAGAATGCACAATGCTGAAATAAGATGGTTATTCCCTCAGGTTAATGTTGGATGTACTGTATTAATAGACTACAGTACAAAAACTGACGCACAGATAGCTAAAAAATACGGTGTTTCATTCAAAGAACCTGTAAAGGCTGGATGGAAAACTGTAAATGGTCAGAAAAAATACTTAAAAGCAAATGGAAAATATGCAGCTAATGAATGGTTAACTATATCAGGTAAAAAATACCACTTCGCAGCAAATGGTTTAACTGATAAAGGAATGCAGACAATAAGCGGTAAAAAATATTACTTCGATAAAGATGGTGTTATGAAAACTGGATGGATAACTGAAGGTGATTTCAAATACTACTTCGATAAAAATGGTCCAGCTCACATAGGATGGTTAGAATTAAATGGTAAATCATATTACTTTGACCAGACTGGAGCGATGGTAACTGGAGAACAGAACATAGACGGAATTGATTACTCATTCAATGAAAATGGGGAAGCAATTTCAAAATGGGATGTAATAAAAGGAAACAACAGATTCTCTACAGCTACTGAAATAAGTAAGATGAACTACGCAACTGGTGGAACTGTAGTACTTGTAAATGGTAATGCGGTTGCAGATGGTATAGCTGCTACACCTCTTGCAGCATCAGAAAATGCTTCAATACTATTAGCAAATACAAATAATTTACCAAGTGAAACTGCTAATAGAATGAAAGAAATAGCACCTCAGAAAGTTATAATAGTAGGTGGAGAAAATGCAGTTAGCAAAGCATTAGAAGCTAAGATAGCAAATGACTATGCTGTTGAAGTACAGAGAATAGCTGGTAAAGACAGATACGCAACTTCATTTGAAATAGCTAAAAAACTTGTTGAAAGTGGAGCAGAAATAAACACAGCTTATATAGTAGCTGGAACAGGTGAAGCAGATGCGCTTTCAGTAGCGTCAAAAGCTGGAGCTGACAAACAGCCAATAATACTAACAGGAAAAGATTCTATAGCTCCTGAAATGTATGCATGGTTAAAAGAACAGAACCTTGAAGATGCTTACTTCATAGGTGGAAATAAAGTTATATCAGACAATGTAATAAACTCAGTAAATGAAATAACAACAAATGATGTAACTGCAAATAGAATAGCTGGTAACAACAGAGAAGAAACAAATGCTAAAGTAATAGAAAAACTTTACACAGGTGGATTCAGCAATGTTTATGCAGCTAAATCAAATGTATTAGTTGATGCTCTTTCTGCAGGACCTATGGCAGCACAGAGAAACTGTCCAGTAGTTTTAGTAAATACAAATGGACTTACAGATGCACAGAAAAACGTGCTTTCAGGAAAATATGCAGATCATGTATATCAGATAGGTGGAGGAGTTTCATTTAAAGGAATGAGCGAACTTTATTCTATTTGTAAATAATGAACCTAATATTTAAAATAATTTATTAGAATTAAATAAATATTAATTGATAAATAAACGCAGTTTCCGAAAAATATCGGCATTATGCTTATAAGTCGGGGACTGCGTTATTTTTAAAGGGGTGGATTTATGTCTGGGATAAGTGTATATGAATCATTAAAAAATGTAGATGGGTATATAGATTACTCAGAAAATATTGAATTTGAGTATAGATATAAGTACAATTTTATTTCTGATGTTGAAAAGAGAAATTATCGGAATATAGTTTTAAAATCCCTAATAGAAATGTACAACGGTGATAGAGAAAATATTAGATTTCCTGAAACAGATTACCCTGTTGCTGCCTATGTATCTAGCTTTGTAAATTCTGTAAGAGGTATTGTTTCTGAAGATATTATCCCTAAAGAATGGGTTGAAGATTTTACTAAAAATACAATACTAAACTCTGAGAATAAAAAAGAAGTACAAATTGCTTTAGCATTAGGAGAACATTTCTTGGTTGATAATCTTGTAAATGAGGTTGGCAAGGTATTTTCTAAATCTGGGAGCTATATATTGTACGATATAGGCGTTATAAAGAGAATGAAAAACTACAACACATTCCTTTTTAATCTTATAAAAAATACAGATGGTGTTATAAAGCTTTATGCGGCTGAATACATTGAGGAAATAGATATATCAATAACTAATCATATGTTTAATGAGGGGTATAAGGACAAGTACTACCCTGAATTTATGGTTGGTCTTGTTATGAACACATTTAACCGTACAGCGTATTTAAGAAGAGATAATATAACAGATGAGGAAGTAAATAACTTTTGTAAGCTATTTGCAGAAAACTTCAAAATCTCAGGTCCAGAGATTTTTGTAGGGGAAATAGACTTCTTAGACACACTTTTATACAAGATAGAAAAGCAAGGGAATAGTATAGAAGCTTTATACAGTATTATTGCTATAGCAGAAATTATTTTAAATGACGATTCTGTTGAGGTAGACGAGGAAGAACTTATTAAAGGAATTAGAGCATTAACAAGTCAGCAGAGATTTAAAGATGCAGTAAAAGATGCTTTTAAAGAAGGAAACTTTGAATTCTCGTCATTAGTGATTATGGCTGAAGAAGCTGGAGTTGATATTAACTTCAAGATGGTTAAAAACTATCTGGATAAGAATAAATACGATTTAAGTATTTATAAGGAATTGCTAAAAAAAGAATCTAGTACAAATAGAGTTGAACTAGTAAATTATGTAGAAGAAAACTTAGATTTTTCAGATATAGTCGGAAACATGGAGGGAATAAGTCTTAGAGAAGAAAGAGAGTTAAACTCAAAAGAAAAAATATTTGGTTTAATTTTAGTTGAATTAAGAAAAATATATCCTGTTGGTAGAGAACTCTTGAAATTAGGGATGGAAGCAAATAGTACTAGAATTAGAAGAGCTAATGCAAAGGTATTATTAAAGCTAAAAAAACAGCTTCCAGATGAATTTGTCGACTATATATCTTCTAGATTTCCAATGGAAATTATTCCTGAAGTAAAAAAAGCCTATGAAAGGATTATAAATAGAAACGTAGATAAAAGACTAGAAAGAATTTCTACTAATGATATCAAGGTAGAAACAACTCCTAAGGATGTTTATATATTAGATAGTTATATAGCAGGTCTTGCGTATAAGGATAGAGAGATGCTTGAAAGAGAGTTGAGAGAAGATGCTAGACTATACATGAAGAGAGATTACTCAAACGTATACGATGCTAAAGCGATAAAGATAGTATCTAAGAGTGGTTTTGTTTTGGGATTTGTACCTAAAAGAGATAACGAGATAATAAGTAGACTTATGGATTCTGGCAGATATTTCTACTGCATAGTAGATAAGGTTGATATGGAAAGACTTCATGTAGATATAAAAATATACTTGAGCTACAAGGATATTATGAATGAAGTAAGCCAGGTTGCAAGAGCTATATTATCAGAACCTAGGGACAAAAAATTCAATTAGTAAAAAAATTTTCATAAATGGGAATAGAAAATAGAAAATTTATTAAAATCATGAAAATAATTTAAAAGATTGAGGTTTTTTAGCTTAAATTGGAGATAATCTTTGAAAAAAATAGAAAGATTTGATAAAATAGAATAAAGCTAAAAAACGGAATAATCAGAAAGTTTAAAAGGGGAGGATTTATTCATGAACAAAAAAACAACTGACATATTTGTCGTGGGGTTTGCACTGTTCTCAATATTCTTTGGGGCAGGTAACTTACTTTTCCCACCATACTTAGGTTTGGTTTCGGGACAAGATTGGTTTATTTCATTCTTGGGATTTATAATTGGGGATGCAGGACTAGCACTTTTAGTTATAGTTGTTGCAGCTAAAAATAAGGGGATACTGGATGAAATTTTAGTTAGAGGTGGAAAGAAGCTGGCAAGATTTATTGGTTGTGCAGCAATCTTATGTATAGGGCCATTCTTAGCAATACCAAGAACAGCAGCTACTACATTTGAAATGAGTATTCTACCGTTTATGCCTAATTTAGGTACTGCAGGGTCTGTTATTTTTTCAATAATATTCTTTGTTGCTACATATTTCTTAACAATAAAATCTACAAAAGTTTTGGATATTATAGGTAAATTTTTAACTCCTGTACTTTTATTAAGCTTATTAGCACTTATAATAAAAGGTGTTATAACACCAATAGGACCTATGAGTCCAGACCACATGATAGACAGAAGTCTATTCAGTGAAGGTCTTTCTCAGGGGTATCTAACAATGGATGCACTTGGAGCATCTGCAATGGCAGGTATAATGATAAGTACTTTAGTGTCTAAAGGTTACACAGATACAAAAGATCAGATATCTATGACTATAAAAGCTGGGTTTGTTTCAGGTATAGCATTATCTATAGTATACGGAGGTCTTTGCTACTTAGGAGCTACTATGTCTACTATGCACGATATAAATATTTCTCAGGCTCTTCTAGTTGTTGCAGCTACTGAAGGAATATTTGGAACACCAGGTAAGGTTCTATTAGCAATAATGGTTCTATTTGCATGTTTAACAACATCAATAGGATTAACTTCATCTGCAGGTAGATATTTTGAAGATACAACAGATGGAAGATTATCTTACGAAAAAATAGTTACAGCTATATGTATATTTAGTGCCGTTGTTTCTACTTTTGGTGTAAATAAGATAATACAGATATCTATACCAATACTTCAGACTATATACCCTGTTATGATAATACTTGTTGTGCTTACAATATTCACAAAACAGATTAAAAACGACAACACATTTAAAGGTGCTGCGTACTTCACATTTGTGGCAAGTATATTATCTGTAGCAAATTCTTTAACTGGTGCTTTTGAATTTATAAATGTGCTTCCACTTACATCTCTTGGTCTTGGATGGATAGTTCCAGGTTTAATTGGTGCAGTAGTAGGAAGTTTTATAAAGACTAAAGGATCTATACAGAATGTTTAAAATTTAAATTTACAAGATAAATCAAGGTGTTTGGAAAGTTTCCAAGCACCTTTAATTTTGCAGTCAAAAGAGAATAATTAAAATTTATGAGAGGTATGAACGATATATTTGAAAGCAAGTTTTGATGTTTTTTTTCTGAAAATGTGATAAACTAAATAAGTATATTGTTTTGATAGAATAGAATTAAACTAAATAAGAATGTAATAGAGAGGAGATATATAGATGTTAAAAAAGATGACCGCGTTGGCTCTTTCTTTTTGTGTAGCAATTGGAGCAGCAGGATGCAACAAGAAAGAAGCAAGTAGTGGAGGACTTACAGATGGCTATGCATGTACAATGATAGTAACTCCAGAATCTGTGAAGTTAGATAAGGGGTTTTTAGAAAAATATAAAGATGTTAAGAATGTAGTACTTCCAGAGGATTACGATAAAAATTTAGATAAAATAACAGATGAGATAGCTTCATTTGCGGACAGCGAAAAGGTTAAATGTATAATAGTTTGTTCAGACAAGGAAGGAATGCTTCCTGTATTTGAAAAGATAAAAGAAAAGAATGAAGATATTACAACTATTGCAGCAGGTGTTGAAGAAATACAAAATGAAGATAAACAAGATGACGTTATAATGAATGAGGATATAAACATAGGATTTAATCCAACTGACAAAGATAACAATCAAAACGCCGTTAGAATGGCTGAAGCTATGGGAGCTAAAGTATTTGTAAATTATGTGGATGAGTTTGCAAAAGACGGGGTTGAGTTCAAACAAAAGAATAGAGAAATGCAGAGAGAATGCGAAAAAAATGGAATTAAGTATGTAGAAGTATTAGTTTCTGGTATGAAAGATGAGAATGATTCAAAAACTGCTGAAGAATTTATAAAAAAGGATGCAGCTAATAAGAAAAAATCATACGGAGAAAATGTAGCTTTATACGGATGTAGAGAAGCTATGGATAAGGCTACAATAGATGCTGCTATGGAAAATAAACTAATGGTTCCAAATATACATTCTTTAAATAGCACAAAACTATACGGAGATATACTAGGAGTGGATGTAAGTGGAAGTGATTATACTGAAATTAACTCTAAAATATCTGAAAAACTTAAATCAATGGGTATGGAAGGTAGACTAGCTGGTACAGACATACCAGAAAAAGTATTCTGTGTTGAGATAGCTTTAGATACCGCAAATAAATTGTACAAGAAAAAAGTTGAGGAAAATGAGCTATTAAGTGATATCAGAGCAGATATCAAGGAAAAAACAGGTATTTGGGCAGAGTACAATAGTATGAAATACTATAATAATTTCTTAAGAACAGTGGAAATGTATCCAATACTGTACTAAGGAGGAAAATATGAAAAAGATAATTGCAATAATTTTAAGTGTAGTGATGTTATCTCTACATATGTCAACTTATTCAAAGGCAGAAGGTGCAGATGAAAAGCGGGTCAAAGTAGGTATTGTGACGGGAACTATGAGTTCAGACAGGAGCTCTTATGAAGCTGCTAAAAAAATGGTAGCTTTATACAAACTAAAGAACAAAGATAAAAATTCAAATGATGAGATAAAACATTTTGTATTGCCAGCAAATTCAAATGGAGCTAAAAAAGTTGTAGATAAGATAGTTGCTGATGAAGATATGAATGCAGTTGTATTTTCGGGAAATGATAAAAATATGCTTGGCTATATAAAAGATATAAAAGCAAAAAGAAATGACATGCTTCTTATGGGAGCAGACTTAAATATGTCAATAGAAGAAATGAGCGAAAATTTAAATCTAAGCTTTGTACCTACAGAAACTTCTAGTGGTAAGGATACGGCAATGATTGCAAAAGAAATGGGTGCAGAGGCATTTGTAGTTTATTATTCAGACAAAGATTTAAAGGAAAATAAAAATCTTAGTAAAAAAATAGAAGATATGAAAAAAGAATGTACCAATCAGAATATAGAATTTGCAGAAGTTAAGGTAGCTGATATAAATTCTAAAGAAGATGAGTATAAGGTTAAAAAGTTTATCAGTGAAGATATAGAAAAACAGATATATAAATACGGAAAAAATGTAAATCTATACGGAACAAATTCTACTATGGACGATGTAATTGTAAAAAGGGGAATAAAGGAAAGACTTATAATAGCTGAAACTAGCGATGGTTGTATTGAAAATGATTTAAATGAACTTTACAGAACTATTATGAAAACTCCTGAAAGAGGAAACTTTAGAGGGAATGTATCTCTTTTAGCTGGTAAGAATTCAAAATACAATATGGATAGAAGAGTCGGTGGCCTTTTAATGCCTAATGATACATTTGCTATATATTCAGCTGTAGATACAGCAATAGCAGCCTTAGAGCAGGATATAAATGAAAATAAGCTATGTATGGCTTCTTTTATAGAAAAATCTATATCTGAAAAAGATGGGATTTCTGGTGCATTTAGAAATGCTAAATCAGGAATAAAAAATGTTAAAGTAACATATGTAGACCAGGTTATATATTAATAATTAATGGAAACTGAAAAGAGGAGAGTAGTATGAAAAAACAGCTTACCATGGCGGATATAGCTAAAATAGCTGGAGTCGGTAAAAGTACTGTATCTAGGTATTTTAATGGGGGCTATGTAAAAGAGGAGACAAAGGAAAAGATAAGGGTAGTAATAGAGGAGTATAACTACAAGCCTAATACATTTGCTCAGAGTTTAAAGGCAAAGGAAACGAAGATAATAGGTGTTGTTGTTCCATGCTTAGATTCTACAGTTACATCTAGGGTACTTATGTCATTAGATGAAGAATTAAGAGCTGCTGGATATACAATGCTTATTATGAATACTGCCCATGATCACAATCTTGAGATAGAGAATATTGAAAATCTACAAAGACTTAGGGTAGATGCGATTATTTTGAGTGCAATAAGTATGACTGACGAGCTTAAAAAGGTAATAGAATCTGTAGATGTGCCGCTTTTAGTACTTGAGCAGGAATACGCAGCAGGTGTGTCTATAATAAACAACGACTACGATGCAGGATATAAAATGGGTAAATATGTTGCTGATAAGGGACATAAAAATGTGCTTGTAGTCAGTGTAAATGAAAAAGACATAGCTGTTGGAGTTAAGAGAAGAAGTGGGATATTGGATGCTTTAGAGAATTCAAATGTAGAAAATGTAGATGTTCTTGAGAGTAATTTCTCACATAATAAAACTTATGATTGTGCTAAAGAATATTTTAAAGATAGTTTAAAAAATATAGATGCAGTTATATGTAGTACAGATAAACAGGCTGCTGCAGTTATGAATGTACTTGAGGAATTAGAAGTTTCTATTCCAGAAGAAGTATCTATATGTGGATTTGGTGGATATGAAACAAGCAGACTTCTAAAGCCAAGACTTACAACTATAAAATTTGACTCTGAAAAGCTTGGAAAAATAGCTACAGAAACGATTTTAAAGATGATAAAAAAAGAAGAAGTAGAAAAATTACAGAGCGTCGACGCCAAATTTATAGAGGGCGAATCTGTGTATGATATGAATTAAAATTTAGAATATACTTATCCGAGATTTGTAAAAGAAGTGCAAATTCTCGGATATTTTTTTGTTGAAAATTAAGTATGAAAAAATTTAAAAGAATTTGTTGACAAGAAAGTGGAACCGGTACTATAATATAAATGTAAATATGAAATCGGTACCATTTTAAATATGAACAGGAGGAAAACGATTTATGAATTATTCAGTTGTTGCGAGAGATATAATCTCTTGCGTAGGTGGAAAGGAAAATATAAAATCAGCACAGCACTGTGCAACAAGATTAAGATTAGTATTAAAAGATAAAAATATTGTAGATGAAAAAGGTCTTGAAGAAATCGATGCAGTAAAAGGAACATTCTATACAAATGGCCAGTATCAGATAATATTGGGATCAGGTGTAGTAAACCTTGTTTGCGAGGAAGTAGTTAAACAGGCAAATTTAAGTAGTGAAAATAAAAATTCAAAAGAAGATGAAGAAGTTAAACAGGAAGGAAATCTTCTACAGAGAGCAGTTAAAGGACTAAGTGATATATTTGTCCCAATAATACCAGCAATAGTTGCAGGTGGGTTAATGATGGGACTTTACAATGTACTTACTGCGGCATTCTTTGCAGGAGGTAAATCAATTATAGATTTATATCCTCAGTTTGCGGGAATAGCATCAATGATAAATCTATTCTCAAATGCGGCATTTACATTTTTACCAGTATTACTTGGATTCTCAGCTAGTAAAAAATTCGGCGGTAATCCATATTTAGGAGCTGCAATGGGGATGATAATGGTTCATCCAGAATTATTAAATGCTTATGCGGTTGGAACTGCAACAGAAATTCCATATTGGGATATATTTGGTTTACATATAGCTATGGCGGGATATCAGGGAACAGTTCTTCCAGTTTTAGCTGTAGCTTGGATAATGTCGACTATAGAAAAAAGATTACACAAAATAACTCCTAGTTGGTTAGATAATTTAACAACTCCTCTATTAACAACATTAATCACAGGATTTGTAACATTCTTATTCATAGGACCAATAATGAGAAGTGCTGGGGATTATTTGGCAGCTGGACTTAGCTGGATGTACAACACTTTAGGATTTATAGGTGGGGGATTATTTGGTTTATTATATGCACCTATAACAATGACAGGTATGCACCACAGTTTTATAGCAGTAGAAACTCAGCTTATAGCAGCTAAGGCAACTACTGGAGGAAGTTTTATATTCCCAACAGCGTCAATGAACAACATAGCTCAGGGTGCTGCAGTTTTAGCAGTTCTTTGGATAACTAAAAATGAAAAAATGAAATCAGTTTGTAGTGCAGCAGGTATCTCAGCATTACTTGGAATAACCGAGCCAGCGATGTTTGGTGTTACTTTAAAACTTAGATACCCATTCATAGCAGCTATAATAGGAACTGCTTGTGGTAGTGCATTCTTAGCGGCATTTCGTGTATTAGCAATAGCACAGGGAGCTGCGGGAATACCAGGATTTATATCAATACCAATTCAGAACTGGGGATTCTTTGCAATAGGTGGAATAATATCATTTGTAGTTGCATTTGGACTAACATTTATACTTGCTAAGAGAGATGCAATTAAAAACGGAAAATCAAAAGAAGCTGCAGAAGAAGAGGATGCAGCAGAAAAAATGCTTGAAGCAAATGGAATAGAAGAAGTAAAAGAAGAAAAAATATACAGCCCAATGAACGGTGTTGTAAAAAATATAGAAAATTCATCAGATGCAGCATTTTCATCAAAAGCTATGGGAGATGGTATTGTAATAACTGAGCACGACGGAAATGTTTATTCACCAGTAGATGGAGAGGTTGTGTTTACATTCCCAACAGGACACGCTTGTGGTATAAAAAGCGATGCTGGAGCAGAAATATTAATTCACTGCGGAATAGACACTGTAAAACTAGAAGGAAATGGATTTGATGCTAATCTTGAATCAATGCAGAAGGTTAAAAAAGGCGATTTATTAATAAGCTTTGATAAAGATTTTGTAGAAAAATCAGGTTGTTCATCAGAAGTTCTTATGGTTATAACTGGATCTGAAAAAGAGTTAGAACTTAAAAAACAGGGTGAATGTACTACTGAAGATATAATATTTGAATAAACTATTTAATATTTAAAAAGATATTTAAAAAATTATTAAGACTAAAAAACTGGAGAGAATGAAATGAACATAGAAGAATTTAGAGAAGTTTGGGAAGAGAATAAAGAACTTAGAGAATTAGCTGCAAAGGACAAAGATAGATTAAATTATCATATAATGCCGACTAGTGGCTGGGTAAATGATCCAAATGGTCTATGCCAATTTAAAGGGGTTTACCATATTTATTACCAGTATTCTCCGTTTGATGTAAATGGAAAACTGAAACTATGGGGACATATAACTACAGAGGATTTCATAGAATATCAGGAACATGAACCTGTTTTATATCCCGATTTTAGATACGACCAAAACGGAGTGTATTCAGGAAGCGCAGTAGTTAGAAATGGGAAGATAAACTATTTCTATACAGGAAATGTTAAACATTTAGACGGTGATTACGATTACATAATGACTGGTAGAGAACAGAATTTAATAGCTTGTAGTAGCGAAGATGGGTTTAATTTTAGTGAAAAGGAATTAATAATGACTAACACAGATTTTCCATCTAAGTTGAGTTTACATGTAAGGGATCCTAAAGTTTATCACAAAAATGGTATAGACTACATGGTAATAGGAGCTAGAGATGATAATAGTACAGGTTGTATATTAGTTTTAAAAGGGAAAGATTTAAAAGACTGGGAATGCCATACTGTAATATACAGCGATGAAAAATTTGGATATATGTGGGAGTGCCCTGATTTATTTGACTTAAATGGGGAAACTGTGCTTGTAACTTGTCCTCAGGGTGTTCCAGAAGAGGGATATATTTACAAAAATGTACATCAAAATGGATATTTCTTAGTGAATGGAAATTTAGAATCTAAAGACGTGAATTTATCTGAATTTAGATTATTAGACTATGGATTTGATTTCTACGCACCTCAGAGTTTTGAAGATGAGTCAGGAAGAAGAATTCTTGTAGGTTGGATGGGTATACCAGATGCGGATTATACTAATAGAACTACTGAAAATGGATGGCAACATGCACTTACAATGCCTAGAGAATTGATATTAAAAGATGGTATAATATATCAAAGACCTGTAGAGGAAATAAAAGCCTTGAGAGGAAATAATCGTACATTTGTAGCTGATGAATTTAAAGATTTAGAAGTAGAAAATCTTTCATTTGAGCTATGTGCTGAGTTTGAAAAATGCAATGGGTTTAAATTAAATTTAAGAAATGATATAAGTTTATCTTTTGATAAATCTAAAGGTTTAATTGAGTTAAATATGGGAGAAAGTGGATGTGGTAGAGATGCTAGATATGCTTACTGCGACGAGATAAGAAATATAGACGTATACTCTGATACATCTGCGTTTGAGATATTTATAAACGATGGAGAAATTGTGTTTACAACTAGAGCATACACAGATGGTACTCAAAAAATTGGATTTGAAAAACTAGATGGATTATCAAAAGTTTGTATGTACGATATGAAAAAAATAGTATTTGGAATTGATGAATTTTAGAGAGGGGGATTTTGATATGAAAAAGTTGTGTGCAGTTGGAGAGGCACTTATAGATTTTGTGCCTATGGAAAAAGGACAGAGATTAAAAGATGTCGTTACGTTTAAAAGAGTTGCAGGAGGAGCTCCAGCAAATGTCGCGGGTGCGTTCTGTAAGCTTGGAGGACGTGCGAAAATGATAACTAAGCTAGGCAACGATGCTTTTGGTGATTATATCGAGGAAACTCTTAGAGAAGTTGGAATAGAAACAGATTCTGTAATAAGAACTGACGATGCGGATACATCTCTTGCATTTGTTTCGCTTGCGGCAGATGGAAATAGAGATTTTATGTTCTACAGAAGAAATTGCTCTGATTTATCACTAGATTTTTCTGAGTTAGATGAAAATGTATTAGATGACTGTGAAATACTTCATTTTTGTAGTGTTTCACTAAAAGAAAGTCCTATGAAAAATACTCATATAGAGCTTATTAAAAAGGCTTCTGAAAAGGGAATGATTATAAGCTTTGATCCAAATCTAAGATTTTCTCTTTGGGAAAATGAGGCAGAGTTAAAAGCTGCTGTTAAAGAATTTTTACCTTATGCAGATATTATAAAAATTTCTGATGAGGAGCTAGAATTTATAACAGGAAAGCAGAAAATAGAAGATGCTTTAGAAGATTTATTTGCGCTAGATAAATGTAAAATTGTAGTATATACAAAAGGTGCAGATGGAGCAGAAGTTTATACTAAAAAAGCGGTTGCAAAGCACGATGGATACAAAGTAGATGCTGTAGATACTACTGGGGCTGGAGATTCGTTTATAGCCGCGTTATTATACAAAATTGCGGACTTTGAAGATGGACTTGAAGAGTTACCAGAAGAGTTTATTTACGATGCAGTAAAATTTGCCAACGCATATGGAGCTTTAACTACTCAGAAACAGGGTGCTCTTGCGTCTTATGCAAATATGGAAGATACTGTAAAATTTATGGAAAACAACTAAAAATATTAGATAGGGCTGTTGTAAATTATACAACAGTCCTTTTAATAATAATATATTATGAATTTACTATTCAGAAAATATAGTTAAAAAAATAAAAATTAAATGATAATCAATAGATATATAGATAAAATTAAGTGAGAAAAAGTATTTCCTCTTTAAATAATAATAAAAAAGTTATAATAAAATGTTAATAAAGAAGTCAGAAAATTGTCTAATTTCTTGACAAATGAAAAATTAAAGTTTATTATATCTAAAAATCAAACAATTAAAACAAATAACAGATTAGGAGGAGTGTAAGTCATGGGATTAAAATTACCTAAAGATTATAAAGATAAATTAGACATAATGGAAACGCAGATAGCAATAAAAAAACTAAAAGACTATTTTGAGTTAAGATTAAGTAGAGAGCTTAATCTAACCAGAGTATCGTCGCCTTTATTCGTTTTACCAGAAACTGGTATGAATGACAACTTAAATGGTGTAGAAAAGGCTGTTAATTTCAATGTACCATCCTTAAACAACAAAAATGCAGAGATAGTTCAGTCGCTTGCAAAATGGAAAAGAATGGCATTAAAGAGATATGGATTCTCGGCAGGTTCCGGACTATACACCGACATGAATGCTATAAGAAAAGATGAAGAACTTGATAATTTACACTCCTTATACGTAGACCAGTGGGACTGGGAACTTGTTATAAACAAAGAAGATAGAAATGTACAAACGCTTAAAGAAACAGTAGAAAAGCTTTATAGAGTATTTAAAGATACAGAAGTATTCGTATGTTCTCTTTACCCTCATATACCTGAGATACTTCCAGAAGAGATAACATTTATCACATCTCAGGAACTTTTAGACAAATATCCAGGCTTAGATGCTAAGGCTAGAGAAAATGAGGCAGTAAAAGAATATGGTGCTGTATTTATAATGCAGATCGGGAAAGTTCTTTCAAATGGCGAAAAACACGATGGAAGAAGTCCTGACTATGATGATTGGGAGCTAAATGGAGATATCCTATTCTACAACCCTGTTTTAGATGATGCTATAGAATTATCATCTATGGGTATAAGAGTTGATGAAGAAAGTCTAGACAGACAGCTTACATTAGCTGGATGCGACGACAGAAGAGAGCTTGATTATCATAAAATGCTTTTAAACGGAGAACTACCTTACACAGTAGGTGGAGGTATAGGTCAGTCTAGAATCTGTATGTATTATTTAAGAAAAGCACATATAGGTGAAGTTCAGGTTGGAATATGGCCTGAAGATCAGATTGAAGCATGTGAAAAAGCAGGTATAAAATTATTATAAATGCGACATTGTAAATCGAATACAAATAATAAATTTGATTGTAGTGGATATTACTAAGATTAAATTTGTTTAAACACGAACTCGAACCGAGCTACATTGTTTTATGAAGTGAAACTGTATGTAGGCTCGGTTTTTTTATTCAGTTCATAATTCATAAATGAATTAAGATAAAGACCAAAGCTAAAAAAACTAAAAAAATAGGAGGAAAAAGCGATGGCAGAGGAAAACAAAAAGAAAAAATTAGGTCTAGTCCCTAAACTGATCATAGGGATTATAGTAGGTATTATAATTGGGTCTTATTGCCCAGCACCAGTAATACAGGTGTTAGTAACAATAAGTGGATTATTCTCATCATTCTTATCATTCGTAATACCATTTATAATAATCGGATTCGTAACAGCAGGTATAGCAGATTTAGCAACAGGTGCTGGTAAATTATTAGGAATAACTACAGCAATAGCTTATGGATCAACTTTAATAGCTGGTACTTTAGCATTTACAGTAGCATCAACATTATTCCCTAAATTCATAACATCAGCAGTAGCAGATAAAATAGGTGACCCAAGTGCAGGTCAGTTAAGCGCAATATTCTCAATACCACTAGAACCAATGGTAGATGTAACAGCAGCAATAGTATTTGCATTCATGATGGGTCTTGGGATATCATATCTTAGAAATCATGGAAAAGGTGAAGTACTTTATAAATTCTTCAGCGACTTCCAGGATATAGTAACAGCAACATTATCAACAGTAATAATACCATTATTACCATTATACATAGCTGGAACAATGGCAAACATAGCATATGCAGGACAGGTTTGGAGCATACTTGGAGTATTCTGGAAAGTATATTTAACAGCAATACCTCTACACCTAATATACCTATTATGCCAGTTCAGCGTTGCAGGTGCTATAGGAAAGAAAAATCCTTTTACAATGTTAAAAAATCAGATACCTGGTTACTTAACAGCAGTAGGTACTCAGTCTTCAGCAGCTACAATACCAGTAAACGTTGGATGTGCGGAAAAGAATGGAGTTTCTAAACAGATAAGAGAATTTGTTGTTCCTCTATGTGCGACAATACACTTATCAGGATCAATGATATCAATAACTTGCTTCACAACAGCAGTTTTAATGATGAATAACATGCCTCATAATCCAGGTGTTATATTCCCATTCATAGCAATGTTAGGTATAGCAATGGTTGCAGCACCAGGGGCACCAGGTGGAGCAATAATGTCAGCGCTTCCATTCTTACCAATGGTTGGTATACCTTCTGATGGTGGATTAGCATCATTAATGATAGCTTTATATTTAACTCAGGATAGTTTCGGAACAGCATGTAATGTATCTGGAGATAACGCAATAGCAGTTATAATAGATAGAATAAATGATAAATTATTCAAAGCTAAAGAAGCTTAATTTATTGATAAAATATATAATTAAGATAAAATAATAACAATAAATATATGTTAAAAATTATAGAAATTAATATATAATGATAAGTAAAACATAATAAAACATAATAAAACTTAATAAAAAGAGTAGAGAATTTGATAATAATGGAATAAAATAAATTTTTTGATAATTTAAAATTATCGTTCTTATTAAATTTTTGTAGATAAAAAAACAAGTCGGATTGCTTAGTTTCAACATTTATGAACTATGTAGTTCGACTTTTTTTATAGCATTATAAGAAATATTTATAAGAAAAAATTATGAAAACTATTTCATAGTTATTTAAAACGTGATACAATAAAGCGTACAAAAATAAAAAAACGTTTTTTATTCACAGCTGAATTAAGATATAAAAATTATTTAATCAATTAAGTCTTAAAAGGGAAAATTTATATTCAGAAATTATATTGGTAATATTTAAAATTCAGTAGTGATTAAAATAAAGCCTAAAAAATATGAGTAGGAGGAAAGAGTAATGGCAGAAGAAAAGAAAAAGAAAAAATTAGGTCTAGTTCCTAAACTGATCATGGGTATTATAGTAGGTATCATAATCGGAACATACTGTCCAGCACCAGTAATACAGGTGTTAGTAACAATAAGTGGATTATTCTCATCATTCTTATCATTTGTAATACCATTTATAATAATCGGATTCGTAACAGCAGGTATAGCAGACCTAGCAACAGGTGCTGGTAAATTATTAGGAATAACTACAGGAATAGCATACGGCTCAACTTTAGTAGCAGGAACAATAGCATTCATAGTAGCATCAACATTATTCCCTAATTTTATAAATGCAGAAGTAGCAAGTAAAATAGGTGACCCAAGTGCAGGTCAGTTAAGCGCAATATTCTCAATACCATTAGAACCAATGGTAGATGTAACAGCAGCAATAGTATTTGCATTCATGATGGGACTTGGTATATCTTCATTAAGAAACAAAGGTAAAGGCGATGTTCTTTATAAATTCTTCAATGATTTCCAGGATATAGTAACAGCAACTCTTGGAACAATAATAATACCATTATTACCATTATACATAGCAGGTACATTTGCTAACATAGCTTATGCAGGACAGGTTTGGAGCATACTAGGAGTATTCTGGAAAGTATTCGTAACAGTAATACCTCTACACTTCATATACTTAATATGCCAGTTCTCATTTGCTGGTGCTATAGGAAAGAAAAATCCTTTCACAATGTTAAAAAATCAGGTTCCTGGTTACTTAACAGCTATAGGAACTCAGTCTTCAGCAGCTACAATACCAGTAAACGTAGAATGTGCAGAAAAGAACGGTGTTTCTAAACAGATAAGAGAATTCGTTGTTCCTCTATGTGCGACAATACACTTATCAGGATCAATGATATCAATAACTTGCTTCACAACAGCAGTTTTAATGATGAATAATATGCCTCATGGATTCAATGTATTATTCCCATATATAGCAATGCTAGGTGTAGCAATGGTTGCAGCACCAGGAGCACCAGGTGGAGCAATAATGTCAGCACTTCCATTCTTACCAATGGTTGGTATACCATCAGAAGGTGGATTAGCATCATTAATGATAGCTCTATACTTAACTCAGGATAGTTTCGGAACAGCATGTAACGTATCAGGAGATAATGCAATAGCAGTTATAGTTGATAGAATAAACGATAAATTATTCAAAAATAAAAAAGAAGCATAAAAAATAGAAAACCCAAAAGACTTTTAATATAAGCTTCTTTTCGGTATATACGGATACCGGGAGGGGGCTTATTTTTTGTAAAAATATGAAATTAAAATTCATATTGTGGCGAATTTACCAAAAAAATGGAAAAGTTTTGTTAAATTTACATAAAATTAACCTTTAATTCAAATTAAATCTATAGCATTATAGATTTTTTCTATATATAAATACAGAAATTTGCATGAATGAGCAATTGTTTATGCAAATTTAAAAAAATAAAAAAATATTTTAAAATGAATATCTTGTTTTTTATAAACACTGAAAATACTTATATAAAACATAAGAAAAACTAATGACGATAAAATAAATTATTATGTCTATTTAATAAAAAATGAAGGTATTAATTAATGAAAACGATAACTAGCAAAAATTAATTAAATTTAAGAATATAGATGAAATCTATTTGAATTTTATTCTGTTTGAAGTTATAATGAAAAAGTCATTTTTTAAGAGAAAACATAAAATTAAAGACATAAAATAAAGGAGGTTGAAAAATGATAGACGTAATAGCAAGTGTAAACTGGATTTCACTTTTAGTATTATCTATTACATTACTTTTATTCAAAGCCCTTGTAAAAATATCATATAAGGTAAACTGGACATTTGTCATACTAATAAGTATGGTAATGGGTGGAGTAATAGGTATAGTATTCGCATCAGAGGGGAACACGTATCTAGTATGGTTAGATTTAATCGGTCAGATATATGTAAATCTAATAACAGCACTAGTTGCGCCAGTTGTTTTAATTTCAGTAATTTCAGGATTTATAACACTAAACGATAAAGAAAAAATGAAAAATATCGGTGTTAAATCAGTAGTTTGGTTATTATTATCAGCTGTTGGAGCTATAGTAGTAACTATGTTAGTTGGTGTAATTACAGGAATTGGTAAAGGTGGAGGAGCTGTATTTGCTGATATAGCAGCCGTTACTGATACTACTGTAAATGCATATAAAGACATGGGAACTTCACTAAATGAAGTTTTACTTGGATTATTCCCAACAAACGTAATAAAAGATTTATCTGAAGATAATGTTGTTGCGATAATAGTTATGGCGGTATCTGTAGCTGTAGCTTATGTTAGTATATCTTCTGAAGAAGGAGAAGAAACATTATCAAGCTTCAAAAATCTTGTAGAAGCAGTTAAGAAAATAATATTCCGTATATTATCATACATAATAGACTGTACTCCATTTGCAGTATTATGTTTAATGGCGACATCTGCTAGCCGGTTATTTAGCGATAAAGATGCTGTTGTTCAGTTATTATTATTATTAGTTGCTATATTCGGAGTATGTTTCTTCCAGACTTATGTATTCAACGGATTACTTTTAAAATTTGTAGCAAAAGTAAACCCAATCGAATTCTTCAAAAAGACTTTCGATGCTCAGGTTACAGCATTTACTACACAGAGTAGTGTTGGTTCACTTCCAATAACTATAGATAGATTAGTTAAAAAAGTAGGGGTAGATGAAGAAGTTGCCAACTTTACAGCACCACTAGGTACTACAATAGGTATGCCAGGATGTACAAGTGTATGGCCAGTTTTACTAGCAATATTCTACATGAATGCTACAGGAATGAACTGGGGATTTGGAGATTATTTAATTCTTGGATTCATGGCACTTATATTAGCTATGGGTAGTGCTGGGGTTCCAGGTATAGGTGTTGTATCTGCTGTTGCGTTATTCAGTGCGGTTGATTTACCAATAGCAGCAGTTGTTCTTTTAATGCCTATAAACAACATGTCAGACATGGCACGTACATTACTAAACGTTGTTACAGCTAATGTTACAGCTACAGTAGTCGCAAGAAAAACAGGACTTCTTGACGACGAAATATTCAATACAGAGGAAGAAATAAAGGAGGCCAACTAATGAAAAAATCGACAAAATTATTATTTGCATCTGTTGTTGTGTTCTTTATACTTTCAATAGCTTCAGCTAAATGCTCTGTATATAGAACAGAAAAAGCAATATCAAACATAGGTGAAGTTGCTTATACAGATGAATGTAAAGAAAAAATAGATCGCGCAGTTTTCTACTATAATTCTCTTGACCCTAAATTAGGACTAGAAGAAAAGATAACAAATACTGCGGAATTTGATCAGAAAAAAATAGAGTACGCTAGACTTGCGATAAAAGCAGCTAAAGTTGCAGATGCAAGAAAAACAGTTGAAGAATATTCTAATACAGATGTTGAAAACTACGTAAAAGCAGCTAGAGAAGTTGTTACTAACTACTTAAAAGAAGACCAGTATATGTCAATAGAAAACTATGCTGACCTTGTAGCTTTAGAATCAGAATATGCATCAAGTGGCGGTGGCGGTGCTACTGAAGAAGTATCAATTCCAATGTGCTAATTAAATAGGAAAGGAGAAATAAATAAAGTATGAAGATAAATAAGAAAGTTATATCTACAATACTAGCAGCTACACTTGTTGCAGGGGTATTAACAGGATGTGGAAGTGATAATAAGGAAGCTAGTACTGAAAATACATCTAAAAAAGAAACTTTAGCTGATACAAAAGCTCAGCTATCGTCTTTAAACTACGATTTTGAAAAAGAATATGCTTTTGGCGATTTCAATAGACATTCAAATGCTGATATGGATCGTCAGAACGGTGTAGATACATTTGAAGATAAAGAAATAGTATTTAAAGACATAAGTTATGATCAGCTTATGAACTTAATGCAGCAGGAAGGAAACTTCCTTATACAGTTAAGTGGTTCTTGGTGCCACAACAGTAGAGCCATGGGGCCTTCTGTAAATGAATTTGCTAAAAAATATGGAATAGACACAATATACTCATACGACTTCAATGTAGACAACGGGGATGATGGTTCTATGTTCGTTCGTATGACTAACGGGAAAGACACAGTAGGGGCAAAATACAACTACATGTACGGAGAAATGGTATCTAGATTTTTAACAAATTTAGATGACTGGATAGAATACCCATCTGACTCAGATACTGCAATATCTTATACAAATGCAGATGGTAAAGAGGTTACTGTAGGTAGATTACAGCAGCCAATAATGTTCCTTTACAATAAAGACAACGTAAAAGACAATAGTGGTAAAGGTGTAGCAAGAGGAAAATTCCCAGTAGTTTACGCTTTTGAACAGATGGTTGAACGTGATGAAAAAGGTCTTTATGTAAAAGAAACTGATGCAGAAGGAAATGAAGTATTAGATAAAGAAGGAAAACCAGTAAGAAAATATGTAACAGAAGAATACAGAAAAAATCTTCTTAAAATATTTGACTACATAAAAAATAATAAAATAGAATTAGCTCACTACGATAAAGAGCAGTATATAAAAGATACGTTTAATTCTTACGGAAAAGAAATATTCAAAGCAGACGAAAAAGTAAATATATATCCAATAACATATCGTCAGTTAGAATGGTTAACAGATCAGGACGGAAACTCTCTAATAATGATGGGTGGGCCTGGAAATGAAAAAACTCGTTCTATAATATCTACTGTAAATCAGTACGCTGTTAAGAACAATGTAAGAGTTTATATGTACGATCCGCAGATAGATGGTGCATATACAACAGATAAATGGGGATACAAACAGACTACTAATATATTAGAAGAAAATTCTCCAATAGTTCATATGTACAAAAATCTTATAGATAGACATTTAACTAATCTTGAAGGAACAAGAACAATGGAAGATGGAACAACTATAATAGATGCACCATACTTCTTCGAGTTCAATAAAGATGCTAAAGATGAAGACGGATTTATAGCTCCAATAGCTTCATTTGTAGAAATGCCATATACTTCTAATCCAGAAGCTAGATATTCTATAGGAAAAGAAAAGAACTTAAATGCTTGTAAAGAAAGTATATTAACTGTTATGCAGAAATACGGAGAACTTACAGGTGTTAAAATACAGGATTTAAAATAGAGTTATTAAAAAATAAATTTACTGTAAAAATATAGGATAAACTTATAAATAATAGATAATATAGATATATCCTTAAATAAAAATTAAAAAAAGTACCTCAGGATATATTCTTGAGGTACTTTTTATTATATAATCTAATTAATTATAATTTAATTAAAAAAGATTAGGAGGAAAATTTATGTCGAAAAAAATAAAAGTTTTAGCGATGTTGATGGGATTAATAATGACATTATCTTTAGTTGGATGTGGAGGAAATTCTGGGTCAGGTGACTCTGGAGAAATAAAGGTTGGAGATGAAGCCCCTGAGTTTTACGCAGACCTAACTAATGGAAAAAGTTTTATACTTTCAGAAAATAAAGGTAAGGTAGTTTTAATTAATTTCTGGGCTACTTGGTGTGGACCATGTGTTGAAGAATTACCAGCGATAGAAAAACTTCAGAAAGAGTACGGAGATAAGATAGAAATAGTTGCTGTAAACTACGGTGAGGATAGAAAAACTGTAGATGAGTTTTTAAAGGATAAGAACTATACCTTTAAAGTAGCTTACGATGAAAATATGGATATATGTAATGAATATCCTTCAGATGGTATTCCTTATTTAGTTGTTGTAGATAAGGAAGGAAAAGTGCACGAAACTATGGTAGGATCTGCAGGAGCAGATGAGCAGTACAAGAGAGTTTTAAGATCTTTAACGGAGGCTTTTGAAAAATAATGGATAAGGGGAAAATACTTAGAAAGGTTATTTTCGTAGCAGCAGTTCTTTTGATAATAGTTGGAGCTTTAAATGGCGGAATTAGAGATGTTATGAACAAAGCTAATAGAATTTGCTACGAATGTATAGGAATAGGATAGATGTTTGAATGGATAAAAGATAGAAAGAGAAGACTAATTCAGGTAATTTCTGCTGTATTATACAACTGCAATATAGGTGGATTTGCTGAGGGGAGAATCTATCAAGGAGCAAGTAAGGGGATGTGTGTACCTGGGCTTAACTGCTACTCATGTCCTGGAGCAATTGGATCTTGCCCACTTGGAAGTGTACAGTCTGCACTAGTATCTGCCAAGTATAAATTTCCATACTATATAATAGGAGTACTTTTACTCTTTGGAATACTTCTAGGTAGGGTGATTTGTGGATTTTTATGTCCTTTTGGGCTAATTCAGGAATTACTTTACAAAATACCTACTAAAAAGGTAAAAAAAGGAAAATGGAGCGAAAAATTATCTCTATTAAAGTATGTAATACTCGTGGTTTTTGTTGTAATAATACCTCTAACTATGTCAGCGCCTGGGTTCTGTAAATATATTTGCCCAGCTGGAACATTAGAAGCAGGTGTGCCTTTAGTGTCTAGCAATCAGCGGTTACAATCGCTTACAGGATTTCTATTTAACTGGAAAATAGGGATTATGATAACAATTCTTGTTATGACTGTATTTGTTTTTAGAGGATTTTGTAGATTCTTGTGTCCACTTGGAGCATTCTATGGGTTATTTAACAAGATTTCTGTATTTGGATTTGTAATAGATAAAGATAAATGCACAGGATGTAACGCATGTACAATAACTTGTAAACTGGATGTAAAAAAAGTTGGAGACATGGAATGTGTACAATGTGGGGAATGTATAAACAAATGCAAAGAAAATGCGATAAAATTTAAAAGAAAATAATGTTTATAAAGGGCTGTTACGATTTAGTAATAGCCTTTTTAAGTATATCATCATGATTATTTCACCTCCAGGCTTCAGCGTGGTGTAGGTAAAATATTTTGTTGCAAAACAACCTCACGCTTGCAGATTGTCGGTGCAAATAATTCATGATGATATTACTTAAAAGACGGCTACTAAATCATAAACAGCCCTCTCATAGCATTAAATTTCTTTTAAAATTTTATTCGCTGGAAATACGCAAGTAAGATAGTAAAAAGCTTAGAAGTTTTAAGGATTGGCTATCGTTTAATAATATACAATATATTTATATTTTTAAATAACAAAAAAAGCCCTCGTCTGAGGGCTTTTCTACTATGTATTTCCGTATTATTTAAATTCTAACGGTATAATAAGTTTTCTCAACTTTATTTTAGCAAGTGCTATGTTTTGAGGACTATAACAAATTAAATCGCAGTGACTATCTGCAGACGCTTTCGTCATTGCTTCGAACGGAGTTCGAGTTAGACGAAGAAAGCGTCGAAGCCAGGAACGCGATTAATTGTTATTGGACTCAAAACTACTTGATAAAATAAATTGACGAAAACTTCATATTATACGTTAAATTTGAATAATATTACATCTCCATCTTTAACTACGTATTCTTTTCCTTCAAGTCTTACAGCACCTTTTTCTTTAGCTGCAGTCATGTTTCCATACTGTATTAAGTCTTCGTAAGCTATTGTTTCAGCTTTTATGAATCCTCTTTCTATATCAGAGTGGATTTTTCCACCAGCCTGAGGAGCTTTTGTTCCATTTTTTATAGTCCAAGCTCTAACTTCCATTTCCCCAGCAGTTAGGAATGATATTAATCCTAATAAGTGGTAAGAAGCTCTTATTAGCTTGTCAAGACCTGACTGTTCAAGTCCTAAAGTTTCAAGGAATTCTTTCTTTTCTTCATCAGTTTCAAGTTCAGATATTTCTGCTTCTATCTGAGCACATACAACAACTGTATCAGAATCTTCTGTTTCAGCAAATTCTCTAACTTTTGCAACCATTGCATTATTAGCACCGTCATCTGCTAAATCATCTTCACAAACATTAGCTACATATATAACTGGTTTAGAAGTAAGTAAGTTTAATGATTTAACGAAAGCTGCAGTATCTTCGTCAAATTCCATAGTTCTTATACATTTATTGTCTTCTAAAGTAGCCATTAAGCTGTTTAATATATCAACTTCTCCCTGAAGAGTTTTATCAGCTTTTAAAGCTTTAGTAGTTTTAACTAATCTTCTTTCAAGAACTTCTATATCAGAGAATATTAACTCTAAGTTTATAGTTTCTATATCTCTTAATGGATCTACAGAACCGTCAACGTGAACAACGTTAGGGTCTTCAAAACATCTAACAACGTGAACTATAGCGTCAACTTCTCTTATGTTAGATAAGAATTTGTTTCCTAAACCTTCACCTTTTGAAGCTCCTTTAACTAGTCCAGCTATATCGCAGAATTCTATAGCAGTCTGAACTATTTTTTTAGAGTTGTAAAGCTCTTTTAATTTGTCTAATCTTGGATCTGGTACAGATACAACACCTATATTAGGGTCTATTGTACAGAATGGGTAGTTTGCTGACTCAGCTCCAGCCTGAGTTATAGCATTAAATAGTGTACTTTTACCAACGTTTGGTAAACCAACTATACCTAATTTCATAATTAATCGTCCTCTCTTTATTGTATTTTTAGCTAAATGTAAACATCACTTAATACATTCAGCGTTATTATCTATTGACACATAGATTAATTATACAACAGAATAACTATTAATGTAAAATATATTTTGTGTAAACCAAAAGATTTTATTATATATATTTCCAATTAAAAAGGTTATAATATTATAATAGGAAATTTTTGAAAGAGGAGGAAGAAAATGGAATCTATAATAAAAAAAGAAATAGCCAAAGGAATGGGGCTTACTCTTATAAAAACTGAAAAATTCAAATCAAATCTGATTAGCATAAATATACAGAGAATGTTAGATAAAAACGAGGCAGCAAAAAACTCACTATTACCTCAGGTTCTTACGAGTGGATGTGAAAAATATCCTTCAATGAAGGAATTATCTGATAGACTTGACGACCTTTATGGTGCTGCCTTAGCTGCGGATACTTCAAAAAGAGGAGAAAGACAGCTAATATCTTTTAAAGTATTAAACACTAATGACAAATATATAGATGAAAAAATATTTGGAGATATAATCGAGCTTTTAAACGATTTAATAACAAAACCACTTGTGATAGACGGTGGGTTCAAAAAAGAATACGTTGAAATAGAAAAAGAAAACTTAAAGAATAAAGTTTTATCTATTATAAATGATAAAAGAGCATATGCACACAAGAGATGTATAGAAATAATGTGCGAAGGAGAAAAATTCAGAATACCGTCAGCTGGTACAATAGAAGAGATAGATGCTATAACTCCTGAATCTCTTTACGAACATTATAAAAAAATAATAAAAGATTCAAGAATAGATATAATAGTAGAAGGAGATTTCGATTGTGAAGAAATCGAAAATACTATAAAGAGCCATTTCTCAATAGAAAGAGGAGATATTCAGCCTGTAGTTAGAGAAGAGTTTACTAAAGAAGTAAAAGAAGTTAAAAGAGTGGACGAAGCTATGGACATAACACAAGGAAAACTTGTTATGGGATTCAGAGCAAATACAGACTACAAAGATGCTAAAAAATACTACGCTTTAGTTACTGGAGTTGGTGTTTTAGGTGGAGGACCTCACTCAAAACTATTCAACAATGTTAGAGAAAAAGAAAGTCTTTGCTACTACATATTCGCAAATGTAGATAAATACAAATCTATAATGATGATTTCTTCAGGAATAGAAGTGCAGAATAGAGAAAAAACAGAAAGACTTATAATGGAAAATCTTGATGCTGTAAGAAATGGGGAAATAACAGAATTAGAGTTAGTTAATACTAAAAAATCTCTAATAAATGGACTTAGATCTTCTTGTGATGGACTAGGTGGAATGTCAGAATTCGTATTTTCACAGGAACTAGGACGGACAGATTACACAGTAGAAGAGATAATAGATTATGTTGAAAATATAACTGTTGAAGATATAGTTGAGGCTATGAAAGATATACAGGAAGATACAGTATACTTCCTTACAAATGAAAAATAAGGAGGATATTATGGAAAAGATAGTAAACGATATAATAAAAGAAGAATTATACTTTGAAACATTAGAAAATGGATTAAGAGTTTATTTTATGCCTAAGAGAGGTTTTGTAAAAAAATATGCTGTACTAGCTACGGACTTTGGATCAAATGACTTAGAATTTGTACCAAAGGGTGAGAGTGAAAAAATAAGAGTACACGAAGGTATAGCCCATTTCTTAGAACATAAGATGTTTGAGCAGCCAGATGGTGGAAATGCTTTTGACTTATTCTCTAAATACGGAGCTAGTGCAAATGCATTTACAAACTTTAATATGACAGCTTATTTATTCTCAGCTACAGAAAACTTCAATGAGTGTTTAACACATTTAATAGACTATGTTCAGACACCATACTACACAGAAGAAAATGTTGAGAAAGAAAAGGGAATAATTGCTCAGGAAATAAAAATGTACGACGATGATCCAAGTTGGCAGGTTTATTTCAATGCACTAAAGGCAATGTATCAGAAACACAATGTTAGAATAGACATAGCTGGAGATGTTGATAGCATATACAAAATAACTCCAGACGAGCTTTATAAATGCTACAACACATTCTACAATCCATCAAATATGATACTATTTGTAATTGGGGATTTAGATGAAAATGAAGTTATGGATGTAATCAAAAAAGCAAACCACTCTGATATAGAAAAAATAGAAGGAAAAATTCAGAGATTCCCTAATGCTGAGCCTAAAGAAATTGCTCAGAAGGAAATAGTTGAAAAATATCAGGTATCAATGCCTATGTTTAACATAGCGTACAAAGACGAGGACGTTAATTTAAGGGGAAAAGAACTTCTTAAAAAGGAAGTAGTCAGCGATATTCTTTGCGATATGATATTTAAAACAGGTAGTGAACTAAACGAAGATATGTATATGAAGGGAATGGTAAATGATAGCTTCTACGGTGGATTCTACTCAGAAGTTGAATATGCGTTTACATTGATATCGGGAGAAGGTAAAGATCCTCATAAGGTAAAGGATACTATAACTGAATATCTAGAAAGATATAAAAAAGAAGGGCTTTCAAGAGAAGGATTTGAAAGAGCTAAGAAGAAAAAAATAGGAGAGTTCTTAAAATATATGGATTCTATGGAATTTATAGCTAATAACTTTATATCTTACGCATTTAAAGATGTAAATATATTAGACTACTTAGAAGTTTTAAAAGAAGTAGAATTTGAAGATGTTGAAAACAGACTAAGAACTCACTTCAAAGAAGAAAACTGCGTAATATCAATAGTTGAGCCTATAGAAACAGAAGAAAATTAATATTTAAAAAGAGAAGAAAATTAAGCAGGGGGAAAATATGGATAGAGTAGCATTTACTATTTTTGGAATAGATGTGATGTGGTACGGGGTACTTATTGCAACTGGGATGCTTATAGGTATTGCATTAGCTGTAAGAGAAGCTAAGAGAGTTGGAATATCTGAAGACGATGTTTTAAACATAGCTATTATAGCGATTCCGGTGGCGATAATATGTGCTAGATTGTACTATGTAATATTTAGTTGGGATTATTATTCACAAAATCCAGGTGAGATTTTTAATATAAGAGGTGGAGGACTTGCAATCCACGGAGGTCTTATAGGAGGAATTCTTACAGGATTTATATATGCAAAGGTAAAGAAATTAGACTTCTTCAAAACGGCAGATGCAGTTATGGTTGGTATGCCACTTGCACAGGCTATAGGAAGATGGGGGAACTTTATAAATGGTGAAGCTCATGGAGGACCAACATCACTTCCTTGGGGAATTATGGTAGATGGAGTTAAAGTTCATCCAACATTTTTATACGAGTCAATTTGGGACTTTGGAATATTCCTATTCATAATGTTCTACAGGAGAAAGAAAAAGACCTATGAAGGTGAGGTTATTGTTTCTTACATAACTTTATACTCAATAGGTAGATTTTTCATAGAAGGACTTAGAACAGATAGCTTAATGTTCGGGCCTATAAGAATGGCTCAGTTTATAAGTTTAGTTGGTGTTGTAGGCGGATTAGTACTTCACTTCTATTTAAAGAACAGAGCTAAGAAAAATAATGCAGCTTAAATTAATATCAAGATAATATATAATAGTAGAAAAAATAACATAAAAAAGGAGAAAACAATGGAATTTAATCATGTATCGGTACTTCTTAATGAGTGCATAGATAATCTGAATATAAAACCAGATGGTGTATATGTCGATTGTACTATGGGTGGTGCTGGGCATTCTAAGGAAATAGTCAAAAGACTTTCTAGTGACGGGCTATTTATTGGATTTGACCAGGACAAAAATGCCATAGCGACTGCAAAAGAAAGATTAGCAGAATACAGCGACAGAGTAAAATTTGTACACAGCAATTTTGAAAATATAAAAGAAGAGCTTGAAAAAATAGGCGTACATAAAATAGATGGTGTGCTTGCAGATTTAGGTGTTTCTTCTCATCAGCTAGACGAGGCTGATAGAGGTTTCTCTTATATGCAGGATGCTCCACTTGATATGAGAATGGACGTTAGAAAAGATTTTTCTGCGTACAATGTTGTAAATGAGTACACAGAAGAAGAATTAGCAAAGATAATAAAAGACTACGGTGAAGATAACTGGGCTAAAAGAATTGCTAAGTTTATTGTTGAAGGAAGATCAGAAAAACCAATAGAAACTACTGGAGAGCTAGTTGATATAATCAAAAAAGCTATTCCTAAAAAGGCGAGAATAGATGGGCCACATCCAGCAAAGAGAACATTCCAGGCTATAAGAATAGAAGTAAACAATGAGCTTGGAGTAATAACAAAAATGATAGATGACGCTTGCTCAATAATGAATCCAGGCGGAAGAATTTGTATAATAACATTCCATTCTTTAGAAGATAGAATAGTTAAAAATGAATTTAAATATCTTTCATTAGATTGTATTTGCCCACCAGAGATGCCTTTCTGCCAGTGCGATAAAGTTTCTGAGGTTAAAGTTATAACAAGAAAGCCTATCCTTCCAAGTGCAGAAGAGATAGAAATGAACCCAAGATCGAGAAGTGCTAAGCTTAGAGTAGCTGAAAAGAAGTAATTTATGACAAAACTATTAAATCATATGTGAATATCATATGAATATGTAACAGTTTGATTACATCTGACTATAAATCACTTCAAAAAAATTTGATTTTGGTATATAATTATAAATGCTAAAATTTATCAGGGCAATGTGTGGACATCTATACATTGCCTTTATTGATAGAAAAAATATTAACTAGAGCACAAAATTTTTTTGCTCAAAACCGACTTGTTGTCGGAAGGTTAGGAGGAAGTAAAATGGAGAGGCTGACAGTAAAAGAGATTGTCGAAGCATCTAAAGGAAATTTAAAAAATGGGGAAGGCAGCGAATCTGTAAAAGCTATCGTAATAGACAGTAGACTTGCTAAGGAAGATACAGCATTTGTAGCTATAGTCGGTGAAAACAACGACGCTCATAAATATATCGGTTCTGCTTATGACTTAGGATGCAGAGTATTTATTGTTAATAAAGGAAAAGATATCGATATAAAATCAGATATGAATATAATAGAAGTCGATGATACTTCAAAAGCACTTGGAGATATTGGGCACTATTATAAAAAGAAATTTGATATACCGTTTATAGGGATAACTGGTAGTGTTGGAAAAACAACAACTAGAGATATGGTGTATGCAGCACTTTCTTCAGAAAGAGCTACTTTAAAGAATGAAAAGAACTTCAACAACCATTTTGGAGTTCCACTAACATTATTCAACCTAGATAGTAGTTATGAATGTGCTGTTATAGAAATGGGTATGTCAGGATTTGGAGAAATCGAGTACCTTGCAAATATGGTAAATCCAAAGGTTGCAGTTATATCTAATATAGGACTTTCACACGTTGAAAATCTTGGATCTCAGGAAGGTATTTTCAAAGCTAAAATGGAAATAACTACTGGATTTGGAAAAGGAAACACTCTTGTTGTAAATGGGGACGATAAATTCCTATCTACTTTAAGAGATGCGGAAAGAGATTACGACCTTATAACATTTGGATTTGAAAAAAATAATGATATATACTGTGTAGCCTATGATATGACAGAAGATAGCATAGAATTTGAATGTTCTGTTATGGGAAATATAGAAAAGATATTTATACCAACTGTAGGAAAACACAATATCTACAATGCAATGGCTGCAATAGCTGTTGGTACTGTAGAGGGAATATCTATGGAAGGAATTAAAAGAGGTCTTTCTAATTTTAAAGCTACAGGAATGAGACAGGATATAAGAAAAATAGGTGAGTACACTGTTATAAATGATACTTACAATGCAAGTCCTGACTCAATGGAGGCATCTCTTAGCATACTTGGAAGATATGAGGGCAGAAGAATAGCTGTTCTTGGAGATATGCTTGAAATGGGAGATTTAGCTGAATTTGGACATAGAAGAGTAGGAAAAGCCTGTGTAGATAATTCAGATGTTATAATAACTGTTGGAGAAAGTGCGGTATTTATAAATAAAGAAGCAGAGGAAAATGGATTTGATGTGAAAAATTCATACCACTTCGATAATTTAGAAGATGCTAAAAAACTTTTAGGAGAAATAATGCAGATTGGAGATACAATGCTATTTAAGGCTTCTAGAGGGATGAAATTTGAAAAGTTTGTTGAGTATGTAAAGGAAGTTTCTGAAATCAATTAAACTAAAAGAAGATATTTTCTATTTACAAGAAAAAAAGAAGGTATATAATAGATAAAGTAAGATTTAAGAAACAATAGGAGGAAATTTTAATATGGATATTAAAAATCTAACTATTACGATGCTTATGGCATTTATAATAGTTGTAATAATTGGGCCAATATTTTTACCTATGCTTCATAGATTAAAATTTGGTCAGACAGTAAGGGACGACGGTCCTCAGACTCACCTTGCTAAAAACGGTACACCTACAATGGGTGGAATTATGTTTATGATAGCAATAACAATAACAGTTCTATTTAGAGCTAAGTTAGACTCTGATATATTTGTAGGACTTGTTTGCATGTTAGGTTTTGGATTAGTAGGGTTCCTTGATGACTTTATAATAATAAAGATGAGAAGATCACTAGGATTAAAACCATGGCAGAAGATAGCTATGCAGTTTGTTATATCTGGATATGTAGCATTCTATCAGTATACATCTTCTCCAGCGGCATCAAAAATAATGATACCATTTACAGATAAGTTTATAGATTTAGGTATTTTATACGTTCCAATAATTATGTTCATAATAATAGGAACAGTTAATGCAGTAAACTTAACTGATGGTCTTGATGGACTTGCTTCAGGAATAACAGCAGTAGTGTCTACTTTCTTCGTAGCATTTGCTTTATTTGTAGCTAAAGATGCAGCAGTTGCAACGTTTGCAGCAGCTACAATAGGTGGATGTATAGGATTCTTAGTATTTAACGTAAACCCAGCTAAAGTATTTATGGGTGATACAGGTTCTATGGCATTAGGTGGAGCTGTTGTAGCATTTGCAGTTTTAACAAACTCAGTTTTATTAATACCTATAGTAGGAGGTATATACTTTGCTGAGGCACTATCAGTTATAATACAGGTTACATATTTCAAAAAGACTGGAAAAAGAATATTTAAAATGGCACCTCTTCACCACCACTTTGAACAGTGTGGATGGCCTGAAACAAAGGTTGTATTTATATTTTGGATAGTAGCAATTATACTTGCTTGGATAGGAGTAGTAGCAGGATTCTAAAAATTTGGAGGAAGAAGAAATGGAATTAAAAGGAAAAAAAGTTCTACTTGTCGGTCTTGCAAAGACAGGAATATCAACAATAAAATGTCTTGCAAAATACGGAGCAGACATAACAGTTAATGATATAAAGACAGAGGATCAGCTTGAAGAAATAATAGCAGAGATAAAAGATATCGACGGTATAAAATATATTTTAGGACATCATCCTGAAGATATAGCAGACATAGATATGGTTGTTGTTTCGCCGGGAGTTCCTTTAGACCTTCCATTTATCAAAAAAGTAATAGAAGAAAATAAAGAATTAATAGGTGAGGTAGAATTAGCCTATGAATTAGCCAATAAACCATATTTTGTAGGAATAACTGGTACAAATGGTAAGACTACAACTACTAGCCTAACAGGAGAAATATTTGAAAAAGCAGGAAAAGAAACTTATGTTGTCGGAAATATAGGTAACCCTGTAATAGACGCTGTACAGGCTGCAAATGAAGGGGCTAGCTTTGTTACAGAGCTTAGTAGTTTCCAGCTTGAAAGTATAAAAGATTTTAAACCAAGTGTGAGTGCTGTTCTTAATATAACTGAAGACCACATGAACAGACATCATACTATGGAAAATTATATAGATGCTAAAGCTAGCGTATTTATGAACCAGGATAAAAATGACTTCTGTGTCTTAAATTACGACGATGAATTAACAAGAGCTTTAGCAGAAAAATGTAATGCAAATGTAGTATTTTTCTCTAGATTAGAAAAACTAGAAAAAGGTATCTACGTTGAAAATGGAGATATCATAATAGATATAGATGAAAAAATTAATTTAATGAAGGTTTGCGAGCTTTCTTTACCAGGAGGACATAACCTTGAAAACTGTATGGCAGCAGCTGCAATGGCTTATGTATCAGGAATAGATATAGAAGTTATAAGAGAAGTTTTAAAAACTTTCAAAGCTGTTGAGCACAGACTTGAATTTGTAAAAGAAGTAGAAGGAGTTAAATATGTAAACGACTCTAAGGGAACAAACCCAGATTCTACAATAAAAGCAGTTCAGGCATATGAAAATCCAATAATACTTATAGCAGGTGGATACGATAAGGGAAGTACATACGATGAACTTCTTGAAATAGCAAAGAAAAATGTTAAAACATTAGTTTTACTTGGACAGACTGCAGATAAAATCGAGGAAGCAGCTAGAAGAATAGGATTTACAGATATACACAGAGTAGAGGATATGAAAGAAGCAGTTAAAACTTGCCACGATATAGCAAAAAAAGGAGATATAGTTTTACTTTCTCCAGCATGTGCTAGTTGGGGTATGTACAAAAACTTTGAAGTAAGAGGAAAAGATTTCAAAGATAATGTAAATAATTTATAAAATTTTAAAATTGATATAAAGGCTGTGCTGTGAAATTTTACTCGGCACAGCTATTTTTTGTTTAGAATTAAGATAAATAATTAAAATTATAAAAAATGCAATATAAAATTTATAATAAAAGGAACTAATCTATTAAAGAGGAGTTCAAAAAAATTGTCAATCTGATATAATATTATAAGTGGAATATGAATTAACCATTGCTGAGTTATATAAATTGAAAAAATAGGAGACAAGAAATGAGAGTAATATTATCAGGCGGCGGAACTGGAGGACATGTCTATCCAGCAATAGCCATAGCTAATGAAATAAAAAGTAATAATCCAGATGCAGAGATTCTTTTCGTCGGAACACGGAACGGAATAGAGTCTGAAATAGTGCCAAAATATGGATATAGATTAGAAACCGTTACTGTTCAGGGATTTAAGAGAAAAGTAGATTTAGAAAATGTAAAGAGAGTGTTTAAACTTATGAAAGGTCTTCATCAGACTAAGAAAATAGTTAAAACATTTAAACCTGATGTTGTAATAGGTACAGGTGGATATGTAAGTGGTCCTGTGCTATTTAACGCGTCTATGAAAAAAATACCTTGTGTAGTTCATGAGCAGAATTCATTCCCAGGTGTTACAAATAAAATACTATCAAAAACAGTTACAAAGGTACTTACTAGTTTTGAGGATTCTCATGCAAGATTCCCAGAATCTAGTCAGCACAAACTAAAATTCGTTGGAAACCCAGTAAGACAGGAAATTTTAGATGCCGATAAAACTGAAGCCAGAAAAAAACTTGGAATAGACCCAGATAAAAAATTAGTACTATGCTACGGTGGTAGTGGTGGATCTAGTACTATAAATAAAGCAATGAAAAAAGTTATAAAACATATGGTTAAAGAAGATGTTGCTTTTATATTTGCTACAGGTAAGAGATTCTATGATAGTTTTATGGAAGAAATAAAAGATATAAAATTAAATAAAGACCAGAGAGTAATGCCTTATTTAGAAGATATGGCAAATGGTCTAGCTGCAAGTGATATAGTTATAGGAAGTGCAGGTGCTATATCTTTAGCTGAGATAACAGCTCTTGGAAAACCATCTATAATAATACCAAAAGCATACACTGCAGAAAACCATCAGGAATACAATGCAAAAAGTATAGAAGCAAAAGGAGCAGGTATAGCTATATTAGAAAAAGAGCTTACTCCAGAAAGATTGGATAAAGCAGTGTTCAAAATGCTAGGAGATGAAGCACTATTATCAGATATGGCAGCTGCTAGTAAAAAGGCAGGTAAACCAGAAGCGATAAAATTAATTTATGACGAAATTGAGGAATTAGTTAAATAAAATATAAAAAAATTGATTTTAAAATAACTGTAATATTAAATTAATGAGCTAAATGTTTATATTTATTAAAAATTTTGCATATTTATCCTTGAATTGACAAAATTGACTTGCAATAAGTATATGTTTAGAAGTAAAATGGTATTATAGCTATTAATGTAAATATAATGGAAATTTATAGTCATGCAGATTATAAGTATGATTTATGATGGATGAAAATTATATATAATAGATGATAAGATGTATTATATTGGAGATAAAGAAGGAGGAGAATTGATGCTAGGCTTTGACGTAGAATTAGAAGAATGGGTCAAAATAAAGGTTGTCGGTGTCGGCGGTGGAGGAAGTAATGCCGTTGATGGAATGGTTGATGCCAAAATAAATGGGGTAGACTTTATTTCAGTTAATACAGACAAACAGGCTTTATGTAGATCAAAAGCTGAATACAAGGTTCAGATCGGTGAAAAATTAACTAAAGGACTTGGGGCAGGAGCTGATCCAGAAGTTGGAAGAAAAGCTGCTGAAGAAAGTAAAAACGAAATAATAAAATTATTAGAAGACTCAGAAATGGTATTTATAACAGCTGGAATGGGTGGAGGAACAGGAACAGGAGCTGCTCCAGTTATCGCTCAGTTAGCTAAAGAAATGGGAAAACTAACAGTTGGTGTAGTTACTAAACCATTTACTTTTGAAGGTAGAAAAAGAATGAAACAGGCTGAAACTGGTATAGAAGAGTTAAAGAGTAAAGTCGATACTCTTATAACTATACCTAATGATAGATTACTTCAGGTTGTTCAGAAAAATACATCTATGCTTCAGGCATTCTCTATAGCGGATGACGTGTTAAGACAGGCTATACAGTCAGTATCAGAACTTATAAAAGTTCCTGGTATAATCAACTTAGACTTTGCCGATGTTAAGAGAATCATGGGAGACAAAGGTCTTGCTCACATAGGTATAGGTAGCGCTAAAGGTGATAATAAAGCTATAGAAGCTGTAAGACAGGCTATTGAATCTCCACTTCTTGAAACTTCAATAGTTGGAGCAAGAGGCGTTATACTTAACATATCTGGTGGATTAGACCTAAGCTTAGTTGAAATAAACGAAGCTTCAAATATAATCTACGAATCATGCCACGAAGATGTGGATTTAATCTTCGGTGCTAATGTTAAGGAAGAATTAGGTGATGAAGTAACTGTTACAGTTATAGCTACTGGATTCGATCCTGATATGCAGAAGGTTGCTAAAGAAACTAGAAAAATAATAAAAGAAGAATTAAATAAAGAGGTGGCAACAGTTGAATCAACTGTTGTAGAAGAAGAAGCTCCATCAATAACAAAAGCAGTTTCTGAACCTCAGATAGATGTAGATGAAGACATGGAAATACCTTCATTTATAAGAAATAGAAGAAAAAGAAAATAAGTAGTATAGACGGGCTGACGCAATATTTTGCGTCAGCCTTTTTAGAGCTCGGGAATTAACTATCTTCTCCTCTCCAGGCAGTCGAGCTGCATTGTCGAGTTCGAAGATAGTTAAAATTCCCGAGCCAAAAGGCAAGCCGCAAAAAATCAGCGCCAGTCCGTCTACATCTAGTAAAAGAGTAGAACCTCCGGTAACAGTATGTGATATATATTATAATAAACTAAATATATAAACATTTTATAATTCGCTTGCGAATTACTTTGCTTACGATTGAAGATTTGTAAATAAGAAAAGGTATCTATATTAGCGCAGCAAATTGATATTCTTGAAAAAAAGTATAAGAAATAAAATTATCAGTGACAATCTGCAGGCGTTTCACAACTTTTAAATGTGTTACATAAAAGGGTGAAACGCCGAAGCCTGGAACGATAATTATTTCTTATACTTTTACAAGGATAAAATCTGTCTGCGATAATTAGCTACCTTTTCTTTTTATATTCAAAAGAGTTGACAAATGTTGAATTAGTGTTATGATAGTATAAACAATTATCTATAGTAAAAAAAGAATTAAGTATAATTAAAAAATGGAGGAAAGAGAGATATGCAGTGTCCATTTTGTGGTTTTAGAGAGTCAAAGGTTGTCGATTCAAGACATACAGATCCAAATACAATTAGAAGAAGAAGAGAATGTGAAGAGTGTAAGAAGAGATTTACTACATATGAAAAAATAGAAACAACACCTATAATGGTTATAAAGAAAGACGATACTAGAGAAGTGTTTGATAGGGATAAGGTAAAGCGTGGTATTATGAAGGCATGCGAGAAAAGACCTGTTTCTGTTGAAGATATAGAGAAGATAGTGTCAAAGGTTGAGTATGAAATTAATAGAAAGTACACAGGAGAAGTGGAGTCAAAGGTTATCGGTGAGATAGTGATGGATAGTTTGAAGGATTTAGACGAGGTTGCGTATATAAGATTTGCTTCAGTGTATAGACAGTTTAAGGATATAAATACATTTGTAAATGAGCTAAAGAATATTCTTACAGAAAAAGGAGAATAAGTTTATGGAAAATTGTAAAGCTAATATAAATGATTGTATAGTTAAGGAAATAAATTTTGATGATGGTGGATTTGCTAAGGTTGTAATAACTGAGAGAAAATATGATGCCAAGAATTCTGATGATATGAAGACTGTTTTATCTGGATGTGGATTAAATTATGAGAATTTAACAGATTGTAAGCAGATTCATTCTGATATTGTAAGAATTATAAAAAGTGAAGATATTGGGGTTACAGAAGAAGCTGATGCAATGATAACAAATATTCCAGATGTTCCACTTATGATATATACTGCAGACTGTGTTCCAATAGTTTTGGTAGATAAAAAAATGAAAATAATTGCTGATATACATGCTGGTTGGAGAGGAACTTATGCAGAGATAGTTGTTAAAACCATTAAATCTATGTTAAATAATTTTGGCTCAAATCCTGAGGAAATTGTCGCAATCATAGGTCCTGCAATAGGTCCGTGCTGTTATGAGGTATCTAAAGAACTAGTGGATAAATTTAACACAATCGTTACAAACAAAGACTTTAAATTCTATATAATAAAAGAGGACAGATTTCATATAGATTTAACAAAAATTAATAGTTATTTACTTGAAAAATGCGGTGTTAAGAAAGAAAATATACACAATCTTAACATTTGCACATCTTGTCAGAATGATAAATTCTATTCATATAGAAAGGACAACAAGACTGATAAAAGAATAGGTACTATTGTTCAGATAAAATTATAGTGAAGTAAACGGTTAGAGGATAGGAGAGGTGTTTGTAGTGAGTGAAAAAGTTTTGATAATAGATGATGAGATGCATATAGTTGAATTGCTTAGATTCAATTTAGAAACATCTGGATACAAAACAATATATTCATATGATGGATTTGACGGATTTATAAAGGCGAAAGATGAAAAACCAGATTTAATTCTTTTAGACTGGATGCTGCCAAATATAAGTGGAATAGAAGTATTAAAGAAAATTAGACAGGATGCAGATTTAAAGAAAATTCCTGTTATAATGCTTACAGCAAAAAATATGGAAGATGATAAAGTGGAAGGGCTAGAAGTTGGTGCTGATGACTATATAACAAAACCATTTAGTATAAAAGAACTTTTAGCGAGAATAACTTCTGTTATGAGAAGATATGGAATGAACACAGGTAAGGAAAGTGAAGAACTAACAGCAGGAAATTTAAAACTAAACCTTACAAAACATGAAGTTAAAATAAACGATAAAAAAGTGGATTTAACATTAAAAGAATTTGAGCTTCTAAAGCTACTTCTTAAAAATAGAGGAAAGGTTCTTTCAAGAAACTTCCTATTAGATGAGATATGGGGATATGAATACTATGGCGAAACTAGAACTGTAGACGTACATATAAGATATCTTAGAAAAAAATTAGAAGAAGCTGGAGCAGATGAAAAATATATCGAAACAATAAGAGGTGTTGGATATAAAATAGACTAACTGGGAGGTGTATATAGATGGATCCAATTAATATAGAATTGATAGTTACACTTATCTCTGTAGTAATAGCTATAGTTTCTGCTAGATATGCAATAAACGTAAGAAAATATCTTAGAGAGATTATAGATGTTTCTAAAAGAGTAAGTAATAATGAGCACCATGCCAGAATGGATTTAGGTGGAAACGGCGAGCTTGGGGAGTTTGCTAAAAACTACAATGAGATGATAAAAAGTTTGTACAATACATTTGACGAACTTGAATATAAAAACTTGCAGCTGAGATCGATATTAAAAAGTATATCAAATGGTATACTTGCAATAGATATAGAGGGAAATATACTTCTTATAAACGATGAAGCTAAAAAGATGATAAATTGCCCTAAAGAGGTAATGGTTGAGGGACGAAATATATCATTTGCTATTAGAAATGATTTGATTCTAAAACAGATAATGATGTTTATGGGGTCAAAAGTAAATGAAAAAACTATCATAAACATGGAAGATGGAAGATTTTTAAGAATAAAACTTGACCCAGTATACCTTCAAAATAATAAAAGCATCGTAATAGGATCTATAGTAAATATAGAGGATATTTCAGAACGAGTAAGAGCAGAAAATATGAGAAAAGACTTTGTGGCAAATGTCAGCCACGAGTTAAAAACTCCTCTTACTTCTATCAGTGGATTTGCTGAAACATTGAAGTTAAACGAAAATATAGATAAAGAAACTAGAAATAGATTTTTAACTATAATCGACGGTGAAGCAAATAGACTTAGAAGACTTATCGAAGATATACTTACCTTATCATTTATAGAAAATGATAAAAAAGAAGAAAAAGAAGCTATAAACTTGTACTCTGTATATAGAAGAGTAGAGGATATGCTAATGATATCTGCAAGAACGAAAAATATTTCGTTAAATTGCAATGCAGATGAAACTATAAAAATAGCTGCAAATGCAGATTACGTAAAACAGATAATATTAAACTTAGTTGACAATGCTATAAAATATACTCCAGAAAATGGAGATGTTAATGTAAAAATATTTGCAGATAAAGATGACGCTGTAATAAAGGTATCTGATACAGGTATGGGAATACCAAAAGAAGATCAGGCAAGAATATTTGAAAGGTTTTATAGAGTAGATAAAGCTAGAAGTAGAGAAATAGGTGGAACAGGTCTTGGGCTTGCTATAACAAAACATATAGCGATGAACCTTGGAGGAACTATTTCTGTTGAAAGTGAATTAGAAAAGGGCAGTACATTTACTGTAAGAATTCCAATGAAAAGAGATTAATATTTGTGGGTTGTTGTATTATACAGCAGCCCATTTTTTATACTTAATTTTTTTATTTATAGGAAAATGGAAAGAACAATTTTTTTAAAGAGTTGAATACTTTCTTTAAAAATGGTATCATAAAATGATATGTGATGACTTTTTTTAAGAGCGTGATTGAAATTTGATATTTTGTAATGATAAATTGAGTTAGAGAGATAATCAAGTTTAGAAAGGGGAATATCAAACGTGGAAGTTAATGTAAAGAATTCGAACAATATAATAAGTAGAATATATCCAGGAAGTATAGCGGAAGAGTTGGAGATAGAAGTTGGAGACCTTTTAATATCGGTAAATGGAGAAAAGGTTAAGGATATTATTCAGTATAGATTCTTAACTGATGACGAGTATATCGAGCTTGAAATACAGACAAAGAGCGGAGAAAGAGTGGTATACGAGATAGAAAAAGATTACGATGAAGAATTGGGATTAGAGTTTACTAACCCTATTATAGATAAAGCAAAAAGCTGCAGAAATAAGTGCATGTTCTGCTTTATAGACCAGCTTCCAAAGGGAATGAGAGAAACTTTATACTTTAAAGACGACGATTCAAGACTATCATTCCTTCAGGGAAATTTCGTAACTCTTACAAATATGAGCGAGCAGGATATAGAGGATATAATAAGATACAGAATTAGCCCAATAAATATATCTGTCCACACTACTAATCCAGAGTTAAGACAGAGAATGATTACAAATAGATTTGCTGGAAAATTATACAGCATAATGGAAAGACTAGCTGAGGCAGGAATAACTATGAACTGCCAGATAGTTTTATGTCCAGGTGTAAATGATGGTAAGGAATTAGAAAGAACTATAACTGATTTATCTAATCTTTATCCAAATGTAAACAGCGTTGCAATAGTTCCAGTTGGGGTGACTAGATACAGAGATCATCTACCTCATCTTGAAATATTCAACGAAAAAACAGCTAATGAGGCACTAGATTTAGTTGAAGGACTTCAGGAAAAATGCTTAGAAAAATTTGGCTCAAGATTTGCATTTATGTCAGATGAGTTTTATATAATTGCAAATAGAGAAATACCTGACTACGATTCTTATGAAGGATTCCTTCAGTTTGAAGACGGTGTAGGTATGATAAGAAAGCTTGGAACAGAGATAGAGAATTATCTTGATGAGCTTCCAGATGATTACGATGTAAGAGAAAAAACTGTTTCAATAGCTACAGGGAAGTCTGCGTACGAGTTTATAAACAGTATGGCAGAACTTATAATGAAAAAATTCCCTCAGGTTAAAATAAATGTGTATAGAATAGTAAATGAATTCTGGGGAGAAACAATCACAGTTTCAGGGCTTATAACAGCTCAGGATATTATTAAACAGACAGAAGGTAAAGAAAGAGGAGAAACTCTTTATATAACAAGAAGTATGTTAAAAGCTGATGAGCTTATATTCTTAGATGATGTAACGCTTGAGCAGCTTGAAGAAATTTTAGGTAATGAAGTCGTTCCTTGTGAAAATGAAGGACATGATTTCGTGGATAAGATACTTAAATAACTGATATAAATTAAAAAATGAAAGGAAGGTTGATAAAATGTCAGATATGAATAGACCTATTGTAGCCGTAGTTGGTAGACCTAACGTCGGAAAATCTACAATATTTAACAAATTTGCAGGAAGAAGGATATCGATAGTTGAAGATACTCCAGGAGTAACAAGAGATAGAATATTTACAGAGGTTGAGTGGTTAAATAAATACTTCACTCTAATAGATACAGGTGGGATTGAGCCAAAGAGCGACGATATAATCGTATCTCAGATGAGAAACCAGGCTATGCTTGCTATGGACATGGCTCACGTTATACTAATGGTTGTCGATGGAAAACAGGGTATAACTGCTGCGGATAGAGAAATAGCGGAAACTCTTAGAAGAACAAATAAACCAGTAATATTAGTTGTAAATAAAATAGATAGTATGAGTCAGTATGACAATGTATATGACTTCTATGAATTAGGTCTTGGCGAGCCGTTTGCAATATCTGGAGCAAACAGTATGGGACTTGGGGATTTATTAGATGAAATAGTTGCTAATTTCCCAGAAGGACTTAATACAGAAATAGACGAAGATACTATAAAAGTTGCTATAACAGGTAAACCAAATGCAGGTAAGAGTTCTATACTTAACAACATATTAGGTGAGGATAGAGTTATAGTAAGTCCAATAGCAGGTACTACAAGAGATGCTGTCGATACATATTTCGAAAAGAATGGACAGAACTATCTTCTTATAGATACAGCAGGACTTAGAAGAAAAAGTAAAGTATACGAAAGTGTTGAAAAATACAGTGTTATAAGAGCTATGAGTGCTGTTGATAGAGCAGATGTTGTTCTTATAGTAATAGACGCTCAGGAAGGTGTTACAGAACAGGATACTAAGGTTGCTGGTATAGCACACGATGAAGGTAAGGCTTGTATATTTGTTATAAATAAATGGGACTTAATAGAAAAAGACAATAAAACAGTTAAAAAATACACTGATGAAATAAGAACTAAATTCCCATTCATGGCTTATGCTCCTATACTATTTGTATCAGCTCTTACAAATAAGAGAATGAACAAAATACTTGAAACAGTTGATTTCGTAGCATCAGAACATGCTAAGAGAATATCTACTTCTGCTTTAAATGAGGTAATAGGTGAAGCAGTCATGTTAAATCAGCCACCATCAGATAAAGGTAGAAGATTAAAAATATACTATGGAGCTCAGACAGATGTTAAACCTCCTAAGATAACTCTATTTATAAATGATAAAGAGCTTACTCATTTCTCTTATCAGAGATATCTTGAAAATAGAATAAGAGAAAACTTTGGATTTGAAGGAACTTCAATAAGATTTGAATATAGACAGAAAAAGAGATAATTAAAAGGGGGTAATTATAGAGAATGTTAGGTTATATTTTAGTTGCCATAGTGGCATATTTATTAGGAAATATATCGACATCTTATATAATAGCCAAAAGAATAGCTGGTATCGATATAAGAACACAGGGTTCTGGAAATGCAGGATCTACAAATGTTTTAAGAACTCTAGGTAAAAAGGCGGGATTGATGACATTTATAGGAGATGTGCTAAAAGGTGCGCTTGCTGTTTTAGTAGCATGTATAGTGTCTAAATTTATTCCGATAGATACATTGACTGCCAAATATGTTGCGGTTGTGGGTGTTGTTGTAGGTCACAACTGGCCAGCATTTTTAGGATTCAGAGGTGGAAAAGGTGTTGCAACATCACTAGGTGCAATGCTTGCAGTACATCCAGTAGCAGCACTTACTTGTTTTGCTGTATTTGGTGTTGTTGTAGCAGTTACAAAATACGTATCTCTAGGTTCGGTAATTGGTATAGCGTGTTCACCAATAGTAGTGTATTTAATGGGCAAAAAAGAGGCTATTCCAGTAACTGTATTTTTAGGATTGTCAGTAATATATACACATAGAGCAAACTTAAAAAGAGTATTTAGTGGAAACGAAAGAAAAATTGGAGAGAAGAAGAATTAATCATCTTCAGGAGGGATATTATGAAGAAGGTATGCGTATTAGGTACAGGTAGCTGGGGTACAGCTCTAGCTTTGAGCCTGGCAAAAAATAATTTTGACGTTCTTATGTGGTCTAGAAGAAAAGAACGGGCTGAAAGTATAAATAAAAATAGAGAAAATACGGAATATCTACCAGGAGCAACATTTCCTGATAATTTAAATGTAACAGACGATTTAGATGAAGCTGTAAAAGATAGTAAGATAGTTGTTTTAGCAGTTCCATCTCAGGCTGTTAGGGGAATGTGTGTTAAATTAAAAGGAAAATTAACACCAGATCAGATTATTGTAAATGTTGCAAAAGGTCTTGAAAAGGGAACTGGAAAAAGACTTTCTGAAGTTTGTGCAGAAGAGCTTCCTGATTCTAAGTATGTTATGTTATCTGGGCCATCACATGCAGAGGAGGTTGCAAAAGACCTACCTACTACAATAGTGGTTTCATCAGAAGATATAGAATACGCTCAGATAGTTCAGGATGCGTTTATGTCACCAGCACTTAGAGTTTATACAAACTCAGACCTTATAGGTGTTGAACTTGGGGGTGCTTTAAAGAATATCATAGCTTTTGGAGCAGGTATATGCGACGGTTTAGGCTATGGAGATAATACTAAGGCAGCACTTATGACTAGAGGTATAACAGAGATAAGTAGACTTGGTATTGCTATGGGTGCAAAGGCGATTACTTTTACTGGACTTTCTGGTATAGGAGATTTAATCGTTACTTGTACAAGTATGCACAGTAGAAATAGAAGAGCAGGTATACTTATAGGAGAAGGATACTCTGTTGAAGAAACTCTTGAAAAGGTTAAGATGGTTGTTGAAGGAATAACTGCTACTGAGGTTGCACATGATGTAGCTGAAAAATTAGGTATAGATATGCCTATAACTAATGCGATATATGCTGTTGTTCACGATGGACTTGAACCTTATGAAGGAATAAAAGGACTAATGACTAGAAACAAAAAGAACGAAGTAGAACATATAGGGCTATAAGAAATAAAGAGGGTATATCCAAATTACTCCAGGCTTCAGTGGCACGCACGTTTATGTAACACATTTAAATGTTGCGTGCCACTTGCAGATTGTCGTGTATTTGGATATTACCCTCTTTTATTTTAGCCGGAAATAAAACGGATAGAGATTTATATAAAGACATCACTACAAAATAGATTGTGGAATATTTATAGTGGTATATTGAAATAAATTGTTTAGGAGAGGATAAAATTTTATTCTCATTTTTATTTTCCCTTTTTATAAGTAGTTAAATTTGGTATAATATAATATGGTATATAATATTGAAATTTTAAGCTGATAGTGTCAGTTGATTTTAAGATATGATATAGATCATATATTTTTAAATATTAAAAATAGGTGGTGATTTATATGGAAAATATTAGAGAAAATATTGAAAGTATAAGAAAGAGAATAGCAGATGCAGCTAAGAGAGCAGGCAGAGATGCCGATGAGATAAAGCTTATTGCAGTTACTAAGACTGTTGATGTTGATAAGGTTGAGGAGGCTATAGCAGCAGATGCTTTAGATGCTGGTGAGAATAAGCCTCAGGAGTTAGCTAGAAAGTATGAGGTTTTAGGAGATAAGATTAGATGGCATCAAATAGGATCATTACAGACAAATAAAGTTAAATATATAATAGACAAGGTTTGTATGATACATTCTTTAGATAGAGAAGGGCTTGCCGAGGAGATAGACAAGAGAGCAAGTAAAATAGGTAGGGTGATTGATTGTCTTGTTCAGGTGAATATTTCTGGAGAAGAGAGTAAACATGGCATGTCTAGAGAAGAAGTAGAGCCATTTGTTAGACTTGTTGCAGAAAAATATCCTAATATAAAGATTAAAGGTCTTATGACAATGGCGCCATTTGACGCTGAGAGAGATGAGATAAGAAAAGTATTCAGAGATCTTAAAGAACTTTCTGATGAAATAAATAATATGAATATAGGAAATGTTGAGATGAAAGAGCTTTCTATGGGTATGACAAATGATTTTGAAATAGCTGTAGAAGAGGGAGCTACAATGGTTAGAGTCGGAACTGCTATATTCGGAAAAAGAAATTACAACAAATAACAAAGTAAATTGGAGGACGGTAACATGGCAAAAATAATCGATAAAATGAAGAATATATTCAGTGATGATGACGATTTAGATTACGATGAATATGAAGGTGATGAATACGAAGATGATGATGTAGAGGAAGAAGAGGAAGTTGAAGAAACTGAAGATTACAGTGCTCTACCATCTAATCCTAAAATAGGAAAAGTAATCGACTACCCAGCAGGAGGACATATGAAAGTTGTTATATATGCTCCTAAAATATACGACGAAGCAACTCAGATAGCAGATGCTTTAAAACAGAGAAAAACAGTAGTTGTAAACCTAGATGGAGTATCATCTCCACAGGTTAAAAAATCTATATTCGACTTCTTAAATGGGGCGGTTTATGTATTAGATGGAGATATCCAGAAAGTTGCTGGATCAATATTCATACTTGCTCCAAATAATGTTGATATAGATGCCAGTGTGAAAAAAGAACTAGAAAGTAGAGCACTTTTCCCTTGGCAGAAATAATAACAAAATAATATAGATGAAAGTGGGAATGCTAATGCATACATTAAGGATAGCTATAGCCTATCTTCTTGATATAATTTCATGGATAATAGTGGTTAAAAGCTTATTTACATGGGTTCCATCTCTTATGGAAACAAAGTTATATCAGATAATGGACGAAATAACAGAGCCAATAGAAGGACCTATAAGAAGAATACTTTATAAAAATTACTCTGGTCCTGTAGATTTTTCGCCTGTTATAGCGATAATAATACTGATATTCTTGAAAGGACTAGTTTTATAGGATGGACAAGATAAGACTTACTAACCACATAAAGGATATAGAATTAAAGAACAAGATGTTCAAATTGATAGATAAGGCTAATACCTGTCTAAAGAATTATGAAGCAAAAAGTACTGAATTTATGAATCCATTTGAGATAAAGAATGCGATGGATATAATTAATTCAGAGTCTGATTTGAAGTATCATTCTGATGGAGGATATGAAGGTGCGGAGAGAAGTGTGCTATCTATATACCCATTTTATATGGAGTATGAGGATATTGAGCAGCCTATAAAATTCATACAGATTGATGGAAATTTCAAATTCAGAAGTGTATCTCATAAAGATTATTTGGGTTCTATTTTAGGGCTTGGAATAAAGAGAGAAAAGATAGGCGATATATTAATTCACGAAGATTTTTGTCAGGTTGTAGTTAGCAGCGATATATGTGATTATATTGTTATGAACCTTACAAAAGTTGCTACAAATACAGTAAAAGTAAAGGAAATAAATCGAGAAGAATTAAAGACTTCAGAAAAGAAATACAAAGATATCTCGTTTACAGTATCTTCAGATAGACTAGATTGTGTAATAAGTGGAATATACAATATTTCTAGACAGGAAAGTCTAAAGTACATAAATGCAGAGAGAGTTTATTTGAATTATGAAAAGATAACATCTGCATCTAAGACGGTATCTTCAGGGAATCTTATTTCAGTAAGAGGAAAAGGTAGATCTGAAGTTGTTGAAATAGGCGGGGAGACCAGAAAAGGAAGAACTAGAGTAAAAGCTAGAATAATATTATAGTTGAGGAGAAGATAATGATAACACCACAGGAGATAGAAGAAAAAGTTTTTAAAAAATCTATGAGAGGATTCAACTGTGAAGAAGTTGATGAATTTTTAGATGATTTAAGAGTAGATTATGAAAATCTTATAAGAGAAAATGAATCTCTTAAAGAAAGAGTTAGAATGTATAGTGAGCAGTTAAATAAATACACAAATATAGAGGATACTTTAAAAGAAACTCTTATAACAGCTCAGACAGCTGCAGAGGATACTACTTCTGCTGCAAATAAAAAAGCTAGAATAATAGTAGAAGAAGCTGAATTTATGGGAAAACAGAAAATAGATGAAGCTACAAGTAGAGTTATAGAAATAAGAAAAGAATACGATAATCTTACTGCTGAATTTAAAATGTTTAAAAATAAATTCAAATCACTTTTAGAAAGCGAAATAAAAAATATAGACGAAATATGCTCTAATATAGATACTGGACTTGCAAGTCAGTATGAATGGAGAACTGCTATGGACAGTTATGAAGATGAAAAGTTTGATATAGAGGATACTTTTGGCGCAACTGGAGCAATGGATGATGAAGAAGAATATCATTCTGATGAGGAAAGAACTTCTCCAGAAGATATATTCAATCTATAAAAAAAAATTATAAATAATATTGAATTTAGAGATAATATAGAATTATCTGAAAAAAATAAAAAATAACTATTGACTAAAATTAGTTTTTGGTATAAACTTTCAAAGTATAGAAAACAAAATCTTTAAAGGCTATGATGAAGACAGTAGATTCAGGATTTTATTTTTACAGAGAACCGGGTTAGCTGAGAACCGGCAAAATATACTGAGTTGAATATCACTTCGGAGCTGAAGGCTGAAAGATTTATCCTATTTGGATTTATCAAATAAGTTATTCCGGTAATGTGCCGTTATACAGTAGAGTGTCGTATAGATAATTTTTAAATTTATCTATGCGGAATTAGGGTGGTAACGCGAGCAACTCGTCCCTTTGTGTATGCAAAGGCGACGAGTTTTTTTATTTAAAAAACTTATTTTGGAAAACTTAGAGCAAGTAAAGATAAAGAATAATTAGAGGAAAGGGTGAATTAATAATGGCGAACTTTAAACCATTAGTAGACACTTCTGTTAAAGAAGCAGAAGCAAAAGTATTTGATTACTGGCAGGACATCGATATACTAGAAAGAACTTTAGAAAAAGGTCAGAACGATCCAAGTTTCGTATTCTTTGAAGGACCTCCAACAGCAAATGGAAACCCTGGTATACACCACGTTGTTGCCAGAACATTAAAAGACTGGGTATGTAGATATAAAACAATGTCTGGATACCAGGTAAAAAGAAAAGCTGGTTGGGATACTCATGGTCTTCCAGTAGAAATACAGGTAGAAAAAGAATTAGGATTATCTGATAAACAGGAAATAGAAGATTACGGAATAGCAGAATTCTGTGATAAATGTAGAGAGTCAGTATTCTCTTTTGAAAAACAGTGGAGAAACATGACTGAAAGAATGGCTTATGAAGTTGACCTTGATAACCCATACATAACATTAGACAACAACTACATAGAATCTGTTTGGTGGATATTAAATAAATTCAACAAAGAAGGATATATGTATGAAGGACATAAAATACTTCCTTACTGCCCAAGATGTGGAACTGGTCTTGCATCACACGAGGTTGCACAGGGATATAAAGAAGTAAAAACTAATACATTAGTAGCTAAATTCAAAAAAGCTGGAACTGAAAATGAATACTTCTTAGCATGGACAACTACTCCATGGACATTACCATCAAACGTATCATTAACAGTAAACCCAGAAGTTACTTATGTAAAAGTTAAACCAGCTGATGTAGATGAATACTACTACTTAGGCGAACCATTACTAGAAAAAGTAATGAAAGATAGAGAATACGAAGTTGTTGAAAAAATGACTGGTAAAGATTTAGAATATGTTGAATATGAACAGTTATTAGACTTCGTAAAACCAGATAAAAAAGCTTTCTTCATAACTTGTGCTGATTACGTAACTACTGAAGACGGTACAGGTATAGTACATACTGCTCCAGCATTTGGGGAAGACGACTACAACTGTGGTAAAAAATATGGTTTACCAGTACTTCAGCCAGTTGATGAAAGAGGAGAATTTACTGCAACTCCATGGAAAGGTAAATTCGTAATGGAAGAAGGACTAGATGTTGAAATAATAAAATATCTAGCTAAAGAAAATAAATTATTCAGCAAAGAAAAAGTTGCTCACAACTATCCTCACTGCTGGAGATGCCAGACTCCACTTGTTTACTACGCTAAACCAAGTTGGTATATAGAAATGACTAAATTAAAAGACCAGTTAATAGCTAACAACAACACTGTAAATTGGTATCCAGAATTCGTTGGTCAGGGAAGATTTGGTAACTGGCTAGAAGAATTAAAAGACTGGGCAATATCAAGAAGTAGATATTGGGGAACTCCTCTTCCAATGTGGAGATGTGAATGTGGAAATACAGAATCTGTAGGATCAAGACAGGAATTAGCTGATATGGCTGTTGAAGAAGTAGATCCAGCAACTGTAGAACTACACAGACCATACGTAGATGAAATACATCTAAAATGTCCAAAATGTGGTAAACCAATGACTAGAGTAAAAGACGTTATAGACTGCTGGTTCGATTCAGGATCAATGCCATTTGCTCAGCATCACTACCCATTTGAAAATAAAGAAAACTTTGATCAGTTATTCCCAGCAGATTACATCTGTGAAGGTATAGACCAGACAAGAGGATGGTTCTACTCATTATTAGCGATATCAACATTTGTAATGGGTAAAGCACCATACAAAAATGTATTAGTTAACGACCTTGTACTAGACAAAGACGGTAAGAAAATGTCTAAATCAAGAGGAAACACTGTTAACCCATTTGAATTATTCGATAAATACGGAGCCGATGCTTTAAGATGGTACTTATTATACGTATCTCCACCATGGACTCCAATAAGATTCGACGAAGAAGGATTAAAAGAAGTTCAGTCTAAATTCGTTGGAACAATGAAGAACGTATACAACTTCTTCACTCTATACGCTAACACTGACAATATAAATCCTGGTGATTTCTTCGTTGAATACAAAGATAGATCAGAATTAGATAGATGGATACTTTCTAAGTTCAACAACTTAAAAGCTGAAATAGAAGAAAACCTAGAAATATTCGAAGTTAACAAAACTATAAGAAGAATACAGGAATTCATAAATGACGATTTATCTAACTGGTATATAAGAAGATCTAGAAGAAGATTCTGGGAACCAGAATTAACTGAAGATAAAAAAGCAGTTTACAACACTACTTATGAATTATTAACAGAATTATGTAGAGTTGTAGCTCCATTCGCTCCTTACTTATCAGAAGAAATGTACAGAAACTTAACTGGAGAAGAATCAGTTCATCTAGCTTCTTACCCAAGATGCAACAAAGAGCTTCTTGATGAAAAACTAGAAGAAAAAATGGACTTAGTTAAAAACTTAGTTACTCTAGGAAGAGCTTCAAGAGAAAACGCTAGAATAAAAGTTCGTCAGCCATTAAAAGAAGTATTAATAGACGGAAAATACGAAGATGTTATAGCTGACTTAGTTGACATAATAAAAGAAGAATTAAATGTTAAAGAAGTTGTATTTGCTAAAGATTTAAGTGAATACATGAACTACAGCTTAAAACCTAACTTCAGAGAAGTTGGTTCAGTATTAGGTAAAAAAGTAAACGCATTTGGTAAAGCTTTAGCAGCATTAGATGCTCATGATACTGTAACTAAACTTGAAAATGGTGAAAAAGTAGTAGTTAACCTTGATGGAGAAGACTTCGAATTTGGTGAAGAATATGTTCTTATAAACATATCAGCTAAAGAAGGATTCAACGTATCTATGCAGAACAACGTATTCGTTCTTCTTGAAACAGAATTAAACGAAGAACTAGTAAACGAAGGATTTGCAAGAGAATTCATATCTAAAGTACAGCAGTTAAGAAAAGCTGCAAACTTTGAAGTTCTAGACAACATAGTAATAGACTACTGCTCAGATGATGAAGTGGCTAAAGCAGTTGCTGAATTTGAAGATTACATCAAATCAGAAACTCTAGCTGTTGAATTAAACAGAGTAGAAGATGCTAGCTTAGAACAGCACAACTTAAACGACCATATGACAGGAATAAAAGTAACTAGAAAATAATTTCTGATTAGCTTAGATGTCATAAGGACTAGAAAATTAATAAAAAATATAATATAATGATAATGTTATATCAATTAAAAGAAGTGTTTCGGATTCCGGAGCACTTCTTTAATGCGCAAAAATAGTGTTTAGAAAGAAAAGATTTTAAAATCAAAGTAAAAAGGGAGAAAATTTAATAGGAGGTAAGATATGGGAGATAGAAAAAAAGGTATCTCATTAGTTCTAATCGCCACAACATTCTGGGGAATGATGGGGATAAACAGTAGAACATTATCATTAGCTGGTCTTTCTGCAATGGATATAGCATTTATCAGATGCTCTATAGCAGGGGTATTATTTACAATTTATATGATGATTAGAAAGCCAGAAGAATTAAAACAGAAATTATCGGGAATACTTGTAGGTTGTTTATATGGAGTAGTTTGCTTTGTATTAGGATTTATGACTTACAACGTATCTGTTGAGAGAGTACCGATATCAGTTGCTACAGTTCTTATGTTTACAAATCCAATATGGGTGTCTATATTTGGAGCGGTTGTATTTAAGGACAAGATGACTAAGAAAAAAGTATTAGTTATATGTATGTGTATAGTTGGATGTATTTGTATATCAGATGTAATGTCTACAGGTGGGGCAAATCTGGATGTCATAGGTATAGCTGCAGGTCTTATAAACGGAATGACTTTTGCTATGCAGATAATAATACCAAGATTCTTTGAAGGAAAATACTCAAAAGATGCGATACTAGTGTACGGATTCATATCAAGTACGATTGTATTGTCATTCTTTACAGATTTCTCAAATATAGCAGCTGCTATAACAGGACCAAATTCTATGGTGGTAATAGCTAACATGCTTGCTATATCAGTGTTATCAACATTCATAGCTAGCACATTCTATGTCAAATCAACAGAATACATAGAAACTCAGGTTACAAGTATACTAGTATCACTTGAACCTATACTAGGAAGTATATTTGCATTCTTCATATTTGGAGAAACAATGTCTCAAACTCAGCTACTTGGTGCAGCCATAGTAATACTTGCAGCATGCATACTAGAAGCGGACTTATCAAAAATAACAGAAAAAATAATGCTACCTTTCTCAAGTAAACAAATAAAATAAAAAAATAAAAATTTATATGTTAATAACTCTCGGAGATTGAAGTCATAGACAAACTCCTCTCCAGGCAATCAAGTTGCATTGTCGAGTTCGTTTTGTCTATGCACTTCAATCTACCAAGTTAGTTATTATTCCTATAAATTTTAATTTAAACAAGTCAAACGGTTTATAAAATTATTAAAATATTTATAATAAAGTAACTGTTTTATTTAATCTATTATAAATTTACTAACTTAAAAGAGCGTATAAATAAAAATTTACCAAAGCTATTGATAGTATGTGGCATATGAGTTATATAGACAAAACTCTTTCGACAATCTGCAGGCATGTATTTTATTTACAATAATAAAGATTACTTACACGCACGCCGAAGCCTGGAGAAGAGTTTGTCTATATCTCATATGCTCTGCATAATAACAAAGTTTTGGTAAATTTTTATTTCCAGATAGATACGAGGCATTCAGATATGTCCCCAAATGGTATTGGTTCAGCCTTCAAGATACTCTGCATTACAAGTCCATCTACTATTGAGATAAGTAGGAAAGAGATTGCATCTGCCTTATCTTTAAACTCATCAGAAAGATTTTCCACAAGAGAGTCCTTTAAAGCAAGTCTCCACTCTTTATATTTTTCTTTGAATTGATTTCTAAGAGCTTCGTTTTCAGTTATTGCTTCACATATTAAATACATGTGTATTCTTCCTGTTGAAGAAATAGTAGATATATTATCTAAAAGTATTTTTACTAGATCTAAATCATCTATTCCCTGAATATTTCTTACGCACATTAGAACAGCTTCATTTATTATATTCAAATGTACATCGGCTATTTCAGCTATAATATCGTCTTTTGACGCATAATAGTAATAAAGAGTACCTTTACTTATATTTGCGTGGCGAGCGATATCAGCAAGACTTGTATTCTTTACACCTTGCTTTGTAATAAGCTTAATAGCGACATCTATAATTAGTTGTTTTGTATTATTTACTGATTTCATTTTAGCACCTTTCTTTAACTGTTATAAAAATATTATAATCTTATATAATCATACTGTCAAACTGAGAGAATATTATATATTAGAAAAATCGTTTAATATAATAAAAAATTAAAGCTAAAATATACAAGTTATAAAAACAAACTATTATAAACTAATATTGACACCTAGTACTAAAAAATATATAATAATATAAGAATGAAAATTCGACCGAACGACCGAGAAATTTTTGTAGACCGGTCAACCGACAAAAATGTTTAGAGGATTTGGAGAGGGAAAAATGAGTAAAGTTAGAATAGTTACAGATAGAGCATCTGATTTAACAGATAATATAGCAGCGAAATACGGTATAGAAATAGCAGAAATGGACGTTGCATTTGGTGATGACGTATATTATGGTGGAAAAGGAATTACTATAGAAGATTTTTACGCAAGAATGAAAAAGGAAAAAGAACTTCCTAAAACATCTTGCCCATCACCAGATAAGTTCTTAGAAATATACAAAAAAGACGACAGCGATGTATTAGTTCTTACATTAACATCAAAACTTTCCGCTACATACAACTGTGCGGTGCTTGCAAATGATATGTACAACGAAGAAGAGCATACAAATAGAGTAAAAATAATAGATACAATGAGTGGATCTATAGGGCAGGGGATACTTGCTGTATATGCGGCTCAGTTATCAGAAATGGGTAAAAATATAGATGAAATAGCTGAAGAAGTGGAAAAACTTATAGACAATACTAAGTTTATAGGAGTACTTCAGACATTAGAAAATGCTATAAAAGGTGGAAGAATAAGCAGATTAGCTGGAAGTATAATCAATACATTTAATTTTAAAGCTCTTGTACAAATAAATGAAGGTCTAGTAAAACCATTTGACAAGGCTAGAGGTGAAAATGGAAGTATGAAAAAATTAGTTGATTTATTCTTAGAAGGTGCTTCAGACACTGAGAATAAAACATTATTTATAGGTCATTCTAATTGTTTAGCAAAAGCTGAAAAAGTAAGGGATATGATATTAGAAAGAAAGAGCTATAAAGAAGTTGTATTCTGTGGAATAGGTACAGTTATGGGTACATATACTTCTGATGGATGTGTGTTATTAAATGCAATAGAGCTTCCAGAAATGATAAATGCATAAAATATTAAATAAATGTTAAATTTATTTTTACAATATTGAATAAAAAAACGAGTTATAATATAATATTCATCAACAATATTTTATGAGGTGAAATTATGGATAACGGAGATAGTGACGAGGAGAATAGGTCTATAAATTTATCTAAGCATAAATATATAGACCTTATTTATTTTTCTGTAGTTGCTTTAAAAATTAGAAAAAAATTAGTCAAACTCGTATGTTAAGTATAAGTTTTTATTTAGAGATAAAGAATAAGAAAATATAAAAATAAAAACAATATTTAATAACGAGGAGATTAGAAAATGTATAAACAAATAATATTTCAGGTAGTTTTAATAATGATAAATGCATTCTTTGCGATGACAGAGGTGGCGCTGATATCGACAAATAAAATTAAATTAAAGAAAATGGCAGATGAAGGGGACAATATTGCCAAGAAATTAGTTGATATATCAGAAGATCCTTCAGAGTTCTTATCTACAATACAGATAGGTATAACATTTGCAAACTTTATAGCCAGTGCATTTGCTGCGGATGGACTTTCTGGTTACTTAGCAGACTTCATATACAATACTTTAAATGTAAAGGTATTGTCTTATGAGATGATGAGCACAGCTTCATTGATTTTAATAACGATAATATTATCGTACTTTACACTTGTTTTAGGTGAGCTAGTTCCTAAAAGGATAGCCATGCAGAAACCTATGGAAGTGGCTAGATTTGCGTGTATACCAGTTTCTGCTATTTCTACTGTTGTAAAACCTGCTGTAAAATTCTTATCTCTATCTACAAACGTAGTGTTAAAAGGGTTAAGAATAGATACAAACGAAGAAGAGGATTCTATCACAGAGGAAGAAATAAGAATGATGCTTGAAATAGGCAACACAGGAGGTACAATAAATTCAGATGAAAAAGAATGGATAGACAATGTATTTGATTTCTCTGATTCTAGTGTAAGAGAAATAATGACTCATAAATCAGAAGTTGTTGGGATTTATGAAGATGATAGTTTAAGTGAGATAGAAGAAAAAATACATGAAACAGGCTATTCAAGATATCCTGTCTATGGAGAAAATGACAATGATATAAAAGGGATACTATATTCTAAAGACTTCTTTGCAGAAGTTTATAATTGTTTTGCAAAGGAAGATGATGATTTAGGAGTTGTTGTAAATAAAAATGAATTAAATATAATGGATAATCTAAGAAAACCGTACTTCATACCAGATAGTATGAGTTCATTGTTGTTATTTAAGAATATGCAGAAAAATAATACGCATATAGCCATAGTTATAAATGAATATGGTGAAAATATAGGTCTGATAACAATGGAGGACTTACTTGAAGAGATAGTCGGGAATATATACGACGAGTACGATGAATGTGATGACGAAGATGTGAAAATTTCTGAGACTACTTGGAAAATAAAAGGAAGTACTAGTTTAGATGATTTATCAGATAAGTTTGATATAGATTTTCCAGATGATTTAGATTACGATACAATTTCAGGATTGATTTTAGAAAAGATACAAAGAATACCTAATGACGGAGAAAAATTTGAAATAGAGGCATTTGGTATGAAAATCAAAGTTGAAAAAGTAGAAGCTAGAAAAATTGAAGAAGTGATAATAACGATAATATAAATAAAGTGAGATTAAAAAATAGATAAAGTTGATAAAAATAAAATAAGATAATAAAAAAGAGGTTATTGCAAATGCAGTAACCTCTTTTGATATTAAATTGTAATAAAATTTTTGTTTAAGTTATTCCGTAAGGCTAGTATTAGTCTACTATAACTAATTAGTTTCCAACAACAACTAATTCTTTGTTGTAAGCATTTAAGTTTTCGTAACCGTCTTCAGTTACTAATATAAGGTCTTCTATTCTAACTCCGAATTCTCCTGGTAGATATATACCTGGTTCTACTGAGAATATCATACCTGGTTTTAATTCTTCAGTGTTAACTGCAGAAACATCTCCCATATCGTGGCATTCTAGACCTATAGAATGTCCAGTTCTGTGAGTGAAGTATTCTCCGTAACCTTTTTCTGTTATGTAGTCTCTTGCAGCAGCATCTATGTCACAGAATCTTACACCTGGTTTAACTTTTTCTATTGCTCTCTTATTAGCTTCAAGAACTATATCGAATATTTCTTTTCCTTTTTCAGGAACTGATTTATAGAATACTGTTCTTGTCATATCTGAGCAGTAGTGGTCTTTTATACAACCAAGGTCAAGTATTATAGCGTCTCCTTCTTTAACGTATCTGTCTCCTGGTTCACCGTGTGGGTTAGCACCATTAGCAGCGAATCCTATTATTGGATCGAATGATAATCCATCAGCACCAAGATCTTCGTATATTCCTTTAAGAACTGTAACTAACTGTTTTTCAGTTAAATCAGCTGTTATTTCTTTCTGAAGTCTTTCAACTGCTTTATCATTTAACTGAGAAGCTTTTCTCATTAATTCTTTTTCTTCTTCGTCTTTGCACATTCTTAATCTGTCTATTATGTAAGAACCGTTAACGAATTTGCTTCCAGCTCCGTGTTCCATTAATCCTAATAAGAATCTTGCTGGCCAGTTTTTGTCTATACCCATAACAGCGTTGTGGTCAACTCTGTCAGCAACAACTTTTACAGAATCGTCAGTATCTTTGAAGATAACTTTTTCAACTCCTAGGTCTTCTTCTATTGGGAATAATTCATTTACGAATAATTTGTGATTACCATCTACATTTAGGTAAAGAGCGAATAATCTTTCTCCTGTGTGTAACATTAATCCTGTTAAGTAGAATATTGAGTAAGGATCACTTACTATCATCTGCTGTATTCCGTCTTTTTTCATCTGTTCTAAAACGGCATTTAATCTCTGAGTTTTCATTGCAAAACTACCTCCTGGCTATTTATAAAATTTTATTACCATATTTAATTTTAGCACAATAATAAAAAAAGTGAATAGATTTTGATAAAAAAATATTAATAAAATGAAAAAGTTTTTTTATTTTATTTTTAGCTGTGCAACGATTTCTTCAGTAGGTGTAACGTATGCAGTATTATTAGTTTCGTATATAACCATACCTGGTTTTGCACCGCTTGGCTTTTTAACATTTTTTCTCTTAGTATAATCTACTGGCACCTTTGCTGACATTCTAGCCTTGCTATAATAAGCAGCTAAAACAGCAGCTTCAAATAATGTCTGGTCAGAAGGCTCATGGCCTGCACATTTAACAATAACATGAGAACCTGGTATATCCTTAGTATGCATCCAAATATCGTCGTTATCTGCAAGTCTTAGAGTAAGGTAATCATTCTGTCTATTATTTTTACCTACTAAAATCTGATATCCTTCAGATGATTTAAATTCCATCGGAGCAGTAGAAGGCTGTATCTCTTTTTTACCGATTTTTTTCTGAGATTTTACATATCCTGTTTTAACAAGTTCTTCTCTTATATCTTTAAGTTCTTTAAGATTTTCGCAGTTTTCTATACCAAGTATAGTATTTTCAAGGTATTCAATCTCTTCTTTAGTCATAGCCATCTGGTTTGTTATTTCTATCTTTGCGTTTTTAAGTTTGTTGTATTTTTTAAAATACTTCTGAGCATTTTCAGAAGGAGTTAAATTCTTTTTAAGTGCTATTGTAACAGTCTTATAATCTGGATCATAGAAATTCTGAACATCTACGCTTTCCATACCTTTTTCAATCATATATATATAAGAAGTAATAAGCTCTCCTTTAATTTTAAAAATCTCAGCGTTTTCAGACTCTTCAAGTTCTTTTTCAAGTTTTTCTAGCTTGTGAATAAGTCTTTCAAGTTTTATAGAGATGTTTTTCTTCATGACAGAAGCTCTCTGATTTATTCTATCCTTGATATCCTTAGTTTTGTAGTAATCTTCTATTGCAGATGAGATACTTTCCTTGTGAATTGTAGTAAATTCGTGGTACATATCCATATTAATACAACCAAAATCTACTATTTTATCAATTTTCTCGTTAAGAATAATACAAGGAGAATAATTTCCTTCTCTTATATCCTTAAATAAATTTTCAAATGAGTTGAATAGATTTTTTAAATCTGTATCTGAAAGTGAAGAAGTAGGTTCACTTTTTTCAACTCCAGCTCTAAAGCATATTTCTCTAGCTATTGAAGGGCTTATTCCTAAAAATTCTGAGTAAATTGATTTGAAGCAAGGGCCTTCAAAAGATTTAATTCTATTAGAAAAATCAGCAAGAGAAATACTATCAAGTGGATTTAACTTATCCTGAGCTGGAGGAAGGTTGTACTCTTGACCTGGAAGTATCTGTCTAACTCTACTCACACTCACAGGAATTCTCTTAGCTGCATCTACTATCCTATTTTCATTTCTCTGAACAAGAATAATATTACTATGTCTACCCATTATCTCAACGTAGATATCTTTAATAGTCTTTTCCTTTAACTCATCAAAAGACTCTACGCTTATCTTTAAAATTCTCTCAAATCCAACCTGTTCAATATTTGTAATAACACCGCCCTGAACATACTTTCTAAGAAGCATACAGAAAACAGGTGCTTTCTTTGGATTGTTCTTCTTATAATCCTCAGCTAAATAAACTCTTGGATTTGATGCACTTGCACTAAGCACAAGTCTGTAGTTTACTTTATTGTTTCTTATCTGAAGAAGGATCTCATCTTCTTCTGGTTGATATATTTTATCGATTTTTGCTCCATTAAGCAGAGAATTTAACTCGTCTGCAATTGAATGGATAACTAATCCGTCTAATGCCATAATTGTTTCTCCTCTCAAAAATGTTTATCATTTAATTATATCATATATATCTTTTGTTTAATCTAATCAGTTTTAAAGTTTTGAAATAATGAAAAAATAAATCTATGATATAATTTAAAGTATAAGAATACTTTTTAATAAAATGCGAGGAAAAGTTATGGAAAAATATCGTATAGCTATTTGTGAGGACGAAGAAAAAGAAAGAATTCAGTTAAAAGAAAATTTGAAAAAAATTTTAGCTGAGGATATGGAAAATAAAATTGAAATAGAAAATATAATTATCGAGGAATTTGAGTCTGCTGAAGAGCTATTAAAATCCGACCTATCAAAAATAGATATTTTTCTAATGGATATTATGATGGGCGAGATGAATGGAATGGAAGCTGCTAAAAAGATAAGGGAGATGAATATAAATTCTGAGATAATATTTATCACTGGAAATGTGGAATTTGTAATAGACGGATACAAAGTAAATGCGTACAGATATATCCTAAAGCCAGTAGAAATTGAGGAATTGAGAGAGAGCATAATCAGTTGTTTTACTGAACTTGGCAAGAAAAAGGGAAGATTTATCGCTTTGAGTAAAAAAGGTGAGATGGAAAAATTAAAAATAGACGATATAGATTATATCGAGGTTATTAAAAGAAATATTATCGTGCATAAAAACGGAGAAGAGGTTGAATATACAGGCACCAGTATTGAAAAATTAGAAGAAAAGCTGGAAGATTTTAAGTTCTTTAGATGTCATAAGAGCTACCTTGTAAATTTAGAAAAAGTGGATTTGATAAAGACTGGTGAAGTAGTGGTAAATGGAAAAAATGTGCCAGTCAGCAAGTATAGAGCAAAGGATTTAAAAAGAGAATTTACAGCTATTTTGGGTGATATGATATGTTAAGTTTGAATGTGGCAGTTGAGTTTTTTACAAAAGTAATATTTACTGCAGTTAATATAATTTGCTTTTTGTATATAGAATATAAAATTGAAAAACCTGTAATAGATAAAAAAGCTCTATTAATTAATACTATAAATCTTGTATTATTAACATTAATTGTATGTGGTATAGAGTTAGTTTTAGAAAGTGTAATACCATTTTTGACATTGATTTTTGCATGTGTATATTTGAAAAAATGCTATAAAATGAAAGTATCAAAATCTATTTTAAATATATTGGTATACAATGCATTTGCTCTTGGGATAATGGCTATTGTGGTAAGTATAATATATCCGCTAATAGGACGAAATGTACAATTATTAAATAGCGATATATACGGCTTACAGATACAAATGATGTCGGCATCTGTGATAGTATTTGTAGCATCTATGTTTAAATTTATAGATTTAAAAGAATTTAAACTAAATATTAATGAATATATAATTGCAGCATCCCCTATGATAATAAACCTAGCCAATATAATGTTTGTATTTATAATATTTGCTAAAAATAAACTGTTGGATCATAAGATGTTTATGATATTTTTCGTAATATATATGCTTATGACAGTAGCGAATGTATTCTTGATAAGCGTAATTACTAATATGATTGTCAAAAATAGCAAGTTGAAATACGAGGGATTGATTGTCGAGGAAAAAATAGATTCTCGGTACAAATACTACAATACTCTAAAAGAAAATCAGGAAAAGGTCAGAAAATTATCACATGATATAAACAATCATATAATTTGTATGGAGAGTATGGACGCTGATGAAAGAGAAAAGTACAAGAAAAAAATATATGAGGAACTAGATTACAATAGGAATAGGATAAATTCTGGAAGTATGATTTTGGATATAATACTATCCGAAAAATACAAAGAATGTAAAAAATATGGAATAAACTTTAAATACGATATAGAGTTTAATGTATTAAAAGATATGGACGCTGTAGATATTTGCTCTATTTTTGCAAATATATTGGACAATGCAGTTGAAGCTTGTCAAAAGGTAGAATCTGCAAATAGATTCATAACCGTAAAAGGAAAGATTGCTAAGAACTATTTTGTGATAAAGGCGGAAAATAGCAAAGTAGGAGAGATTAAAAAGGACGAAAAAGGCAATCTTGAAACGAGCAAAGAGGACAAAACTAGACACGGACTTGGAACTAAGATAGTAGAAGAGTCTGTTGAAAAGTACGGTGGAAATATTGAATACTACGATGAAGAAGACAGATTTAGAGTGGTGATTTTGATTCCAATAGAGAAATTTGTCCAGTTGGAACATTAAAACGTCCAGTTGGAGCAAAGTGATTGAAAACAGAATAGATAAATGATAAAAAGAGAGTAAGAAGAGATAAAAAAATCAAATCTTACTCTCTTTTAAGATTGGGGTGAATATCATGACAAAACCAGATAAAGAATTAAAATCAGCTTTAGAATTATTGGCAGGGGTAGTATTAATTATTATTCAGACATTTATCAATACAAAATTCATGCCACAGCTTATGAATTTTATAATACTAAGTATCTTAACTACAATCCTATTGGTGTATTTAAACAAAGAAGGATATGCCAACATAAAAGATCTATTCAAATGGGAGAACTTAAAATACGTCTTACTAATCTACATATTATCAAAAGCAGCAGCTTATGCAGTTAATGGAATGGTTGAAATAATGGGAATAACTCCTATAGCAGAAGATTATTTCTTAGAAAACCAATTAAGAACACTAACAGGTGTAAAATTAGGACTAGCGTTATTTGATATATGTTTCATAATACCAATCATAGTAAACTTTGTATTTAGACATGTAGCACTAAAAAACATTGGTAACATGAAAAAATCAGCTATCCCAATAACAGCAGTAGTAATAGTACTACTTAATGGAATAAGTGGAATACCAGAAATGCTAATAATATTTGCAATAAACATAATTCCATTAATAGTATACTACAAAACAGAACGAATAGACATCTGTATAGCAGCTACCATGCTAAACAACATAGTAGCAAGCATATTAATATTAAGCTAAAATATGAAAAAATTGGTAACTACTAAACTAATTACCTCTCACATACAAATCTTAAATTAGTTTAGAATGTATAAAAGATAAGTCGCTCTTTACGAGTGGCTTATCTTTTCCCATAAAAAAAGATGTCACTCAAAAGAGCGACATCTTTGATATTCTAATTAATTAAGGTCTTAATCCCATTCCACCTTCAAGAGTTATTGTTTCACCACTCATATACTTAAAGTCTGGTGAAGCTAACTGTACACATACACGTCCGATTTCTTTTTCGGCATCTCCGTAGTGTCCAGCAGGTGGCATCTTAACATTTTCTTTAAATGCCTGTGGATAAGCTTTTTCAAAGTTTTCAAGCTGTGCAGTCCAAGCAAGTGGGCAGATTATATTTACGTTTATTCCAAACTGTCCCCATTCTGTTGCTGCAACTCTACTTAAACCACGAACACCTTCTTTAGCAGCTGCATAAGCACACTGTCCAAAGTTTCCAAATAAACCAGCTCCAGATGCGAAGTTTATTACGCTTCCTTTAGTTTCTTTTAAGTATGGTAAACAAGCCTGCATATAATAGAATGTTGCATATAATCCTGAATAAACTGCTAAGTCAAACTGCTCAGTTGTATGATCTTCTAAAGTAACACCTGAAGCAGAAGCCTGAGCATTGTTTACAAGTACATCTATTCTACCAAAAGTATCTATTGTCTGTTTTATAACTTCATCAACAACAGCCTTATTATCTACACCAGCGCTTACATCAGCTCTAACTGGTAGTACTTTTACTCCATATAGTCTTTCTATTTCTTCTTTAGCGTCTTCTAATTTTTTTACGTTACGTCCTGTAATTACTATATTTGCTCCTTCTTTAGCAAATGCTGTAACTATTCCATATCCTATAGATCCACATCTTCCATCGCTTAATACAGATCTACCTCCACCAGTAACGATTACTGTTTTTCCATTTAAAAATCCCATAATAGTGTTCCCCTTTCACATAAACTATAAAAAAAGTTTTAACCTATATATAAAATAATTTTTTTATATTATGGCTTTATAATACAATCTTTTTCTTAAAAGTTCAATAGTTTTTTGAAAAGTATTAAAATTCACGATATTATAAATAAACTATAACAAAATAGTATAAATCTAAAAAATTTCATAGGAAAAAATTTAGAAAATAATATTGTATAAGAATGTATTACAGTATTTTTTATGATAGATATATACCCAATAAAATAAAAAGTATCACATAATATTAAAATTTATTTTTAAAATATTAAGATATGTGAAAAATCATTATATTTTGATATAATTAAATTGTAAAAAATTAACTATTGAAAGGACTGAGGATATGAGATTTATCGATTTAAGAAGTGATACAGTTACAATGCCTACAGATAAAATGAGAAAAGCTATGGCAGAAGCAGAAGTTGGTGATTCTATATACAGAGATGACCCTACTTTAAATGAATTAGAAAAAAGAGCTGCTGAAAAAGTTGGAAAAGAAGCTGCTATATTTGTTCCAAGTGGAACATTTGGAAATCAGCTTTGTCTATTCACTCATTGTACAAGAGGACAGGAAATAATAATAGGTAGAGATTACCACATAGTTGTGCATGAAGTTGGAGCACCTGCAGTTATCGCTGGTGTTCAGTTAAGAACTTTAGACACAGGAATAAAAGGTGAATTAGATCCTAAAGAAGTAGAAAAAGCAATAAGAAGAGATGATATACACGAGCCATCAACTGGACTTATATGCGTTGAAAATGCTTGCTTAGGTGGAACAGTAGTAAGTGTTGAAAATTTAAGAGCTATAAAAGATGTAGCAGAAAAACACAACTTACCAGTTCACTTAGATGGAGCGAGAATCTTCAATGCAGCAGAAGCGCTAGGTGTAGATGTAAAAGAAATAACTGCTTGTTGTGACTCAGTTATGTTCTGTCTATCAAAAGGTCTTGGAGCACCAGTTGGATCAATAGTAGCAGGAAGTAAAGAATTTATAGAAAAAGCTAGAAGAAAACAGAAACTAATGGGTGGTGGAATGCGTCAGGTTGGAATACTTGCAGCAGCAGGACTTATAGCTATCGACGAAATGACTCAGAGATTAGATGAAGACCACAGAAACAGCCACTATTTAGCAGATGAGTTAGACAAAATAGATGGAATATCAGTAAATAAAAATACTAATGATATAAGTATGGTGTATTTCACAATGGGTGAAGATGTTATACCAGAAAAAGAATTTGTTCAGAAAATGTACGATAGAGGAATAAAAATAAGTGGAATGGAAAATGGAGAATACAGATTTGTAACTCATGTGAATGTGAGCAGAGAAGATGTAGATACGGTTATAAATACAGTTAAAGAATTAATTTTAGGATAAATAAAAGGGACTCTTGCATTATTTTGCAATAGTCTCTTTTTTTATATTCTAAAATTAAATTTTAATCCGTATTTATAACAGTATTTACTGAAAAAATTTATTTAGAAATTAATAATTAACTGTATTTATAATAGTATCTAATATTAATAAGTAAGAGAAAAATTAATATTATGGATTTCTAAGAGTTGAAAGAGTTTGTAAAAATTAATGAAATATATTTAATTATATTTATTAAAAAAATAATAGAATTAATCATATTTAAAATAAAAGTTTAACGTCAATGTAAATAATAATTTGGAAACAATGAAATTTTAGTGTATAATTATATAGTTAAGGAAGACTATTTGAAACACACATACGGAACGTTCAAGTGTCAATAAAAACTACCACTTAAGTTTGAACAGAATTTTATTATTCTCAAAAGTAGGTAGTAAAAATACTTTAATAAGGAGTGTAAAAATATGAAATTCTGGAAACTGCATGGTATAGGAAATGATTTTATAGCTATAGATGGAAGAACTGACGGAAAGAGTCCTTCTGAGTATTCTTCGTTAGCGTTACAGGTATGTAATAGAAGAATGTCTGTTGGAGCAGATGGACTTTTAGTTGTAAAAAATTCAAATGTAGCAGATATAGAAATGGTTTATTACAATTCCGATGGTTCAAGGGCTGCTATGTGTGGAAATGGACTTAGATGTTTTTGCAGATTTGTCTATGATAACCATATGGTCAACGAAAAAGAGTTTGATGTTGATACGTTAGCAGGTATAAAGCATGTAACAATAAATACTTCAGACTTAGGAGATGTAATAAATATAAAGGTAGATATGGGAGAAGGTTCATTTAAAACTAGTGATATTCCTATGGCTACAGATAAAGAAAAATTCATCGAGGAAAAAGTACATATATTAGATAGAGATTTTACAATGACATCTATGCTTATGGGCGTACCACATACTATAGTATTTGTAGATGAATTTGATTTAGATATGATAGAAAAATACGGACCAGCTATTGAAAATTGCGATTTATTCCCTGAAAAGACAAATGTAAACTTTGTAAAGGTGAGAGACAAGTACAATATAAATGTATACACTTGGGAAAGAGGATGTGGATATACATTAGGCTGTGGAACAGGAATGACTGCAGCTGCAGTAGTCTGCAATTATCTTGAAAAAACAGAAAAGAGCATGAATGTTACATCAAAAGGTGGAACAGTTAAAATTGATATAGGTGATAAAGTATTTATGACAGGACCAGCTGTTAAAATATGTGAAGGATATCTGGAGGTTTAAAAGATGGCAATAAGTATGACAGGCTTCGGAAGAGGCGAATATAAGGACGACAATTATTATTTTTTAGTAGAATGTAGAACAATAAACCATAAATATTCTGATATAAATATAAGACTTCCTAGAAAAATAGCTTTTTTAGAGGATAAAGTTAGAAATTTAGTAAAAGACTATGTTAAAAGAGGTAGAGCTGACGTATTTATAAAATTAGAACTTACTGGTAGTGAAGATGTAAGTTTAAAATTCGATGAACAGTTAGCAGATCAGTACTACAATATACTAACTCGGATAAAAGAAAGATACTCTATGGATGACGATATATCTATAATGAATATTGCAAAATTCCCAGATGTTGTTAGAACAGAAGAAAAAGAGGACGATGAAGATCTTCTTTGGAATATGTTAGAACAGGCAGTTAAGGCTTCTATGGAAAAACTTACTGAAATGAGAACTATAGAAGGTAAGAAACTTGCAGAAGACATTAAGATGAGATGCGGATTACTTAGAGAATACATAGATAGAATAGAAGAATACTCTGAAACAGTAGTGGTTGAGTATAAAGAAAAATTAACTTCAAGAATAAAAGAATTCTTAGATAACCCTGAGATAATAGACGAAAACAGAATAGCTATGGAAGTTGCTATATATGCTGACAAGAGCAATATAACAGAAGAAATAGTTAGATTTAAAAGCCATATAGCTCAGTTAAAAACAACAATAGAAAGAAATGATTCTATAGGTAGAAAAATAGACTTCTTAATTCAGGAAATGAACAGAGAAACTAATACTATCGGTTCAAAATCATCAGATTTAGAAATAACAAACACAGTTGTTGAAATCAAGAGCGAATTAGAAAAAATAAGAGAACAGATTCAGAATATAGAATAATTTGGTAAGATTTATTCTATATGAAAATAAATTTAACGGAGGATTTTGAAAATGAATAGAAAAGGGATTCTAACTGTTGTTTCAGGACCTTCAGGTGCAGGAAAAGGTACTATATGTAAGGAGTTATTAAAAAATAACGAAAACATAAAATTATCAGTATCTGCAACAACTAGAGCTCCTAGAGAAGGGGAAAAAGAAGGCGTAAATTACTACTATAAAACACATGAGGAATTTAAAAAAATGATAGAAGAAGGAGATCTTTTTGAATATGCTGAGAGATACGGCAATTTCTATGGAACTCCAAAAGCAGCTATAATGGAAAATCTTGAAAAAGGTCAGGATGTCCTTCTTGAAATAGAAATGATAGGTGCTTTAAATGTTAAAAAAATGTGCCCAGATTCAGTGCTAATATTCGTATTACCACCATCTTTAGAAGAATTAAAGAGAAGATTAGTGGGAAGAGGAACTGAAACTGAAGAACAGATTGAAAAAAGATTCAGCATGGCGTATGAAGAGATACAGACTCTTAAAGAATACGACTATTTCATAATAAATGAAGATGTTGAAACTGCAGCTAAAGATATAGAATCTATAATAGCAGCGGAAAAAAACAAAACAGAAAGATACAAAGAAGCAATACTTAAAGAATTTGAGGAGGAATATAAAAAATGTTAAAACCATCAATAAACGACGTATTAGAAAAAATAGACAACAGATACTACTTAGCTTGGACAGTAGCAAAAAGAGCTAGAGAATTAGTTGACGGAGCTGAACCTTATGTAGAAACAGCTAAAAAAGAAAAACCAGTTATAACTGCTACTAAAGAAGTTGCAGAAGGAAAAATAACTTACAGATTATTAACAGAAGAAGAAATAGCATTAAAAGAAAAATTACATCAGGAAGAACAGAATAGACAGATAGCTGAACAGCAGGAGTAATATTATGGAAAAGAAAACAGTAGTAATCGGAGTTTGTGGCGGAATTGCTGCATATAAAGCTTGTGATATTGTTAGTAAATTAAAAAAATTAGATTTAAATGTTCATGTAATAATGACTAAATCTGCTTGTGAGTTTGTAGCTCCGATGACTTTCCAGACATTAAGCCAGAATTTTGCTATAACAGATATGTTTGAAGAACCAAAAACTTGGGATGTGGAACATATATCTCTTGCAAAAAAAGCGGATACTTTTTTAATAGTACCTGCAACTGCTAACGTGATAGGGAAGATAGCTGGAGGTATAGCAGATGATATGCTTACTACTACAGTTATGGCTACAAAAGCACCAGTTATAATAGCACCTGCTATGAATACAAATATGTACGAAAATCCTATAGTGCAGGATAATATCGAAAAACTAAAAGGATACGGATACAAGTTTGTAGAGCCAGCTTCTGGTAGACTTGCTTGTGGAGATTTAGGTAGAGGAAAATTAGCAGATGTGGACGATATAGTTCATGAAGTTTATGTTTCTCTATTTGGAAGCGATGACTTAAAAGGTATGAAAATAACTGTTACAGCAGGACCTACAGTTGAAGATATAGACCCAGTAAGATATATAACTAATAGATCTTCTGGAAAGATGGGTTATTCAATAGCTAAAAGAGCAATTATGAGAGGTGCTGAAGTAACTCTTATATCTGGGCCAACTAGTTTAGATAGACCTAGAGGAGTACACAAATTTGTACAGACTTCATCTGCAGAAAGTCTTTATAATGCTGTAAATGATAATTTTGAAGATTGTGATGCACTTATACAGAGTGCTGCAGTTGCGGATTATAAACCTAAGAATTATTCAAAGAAAAAGGTTAAAAAGAAAGATGGAGATCTTTCAATAGAATTAGCTAGAACTAAAGATGTTGCCAAAGAAATGGGTAAAATAAAAGCGGACAAGGTTTTAGTTGGATTTGCAGCTGAAACAAATGACTTACTTCAGAACGCTCAGAGAAAAATAGAATCTAAAAACTTAGATTTTATTGTTGCAAACGACTTAACTAAAGAAGGTGCCGGATTTAATACAGATACTAATATAGTTAAGATAATAGATGCTGACGGAAATATGGAAGACTATCCAAAGATGAGCAAAGAAGATGTTGCGGATATAATACTTGATAAGGTAAAGGCAATAATAGAAAATCAGTAATAATTAGAAAATAGAGGAGGTAACTCCTCTATTTTTTCACATAATATTTTAGAATTAGGAGGGATTTGTGAATGTATGCAGAGGTTATAGTCAGGAGTAATACGGTTTACACAGACAATCTCTTCACTTATAAAATCCCAGAATTTCTAGAGGATATTGTTAGAATAGGACATAGAGTTTTAGTTCCTTTTGGAAAGGGTAATAAGCCTATAGAGGCATTTGTCTTTAAGATTAAGAATAATTTTGGAGATGAAAAAGGTTTAGAGGAAGAGAATTCAGATAAAAAATTTAAGATAAAAGAGATTGAAGATATTTTGGATGAGGAACCTTTATTTTTACCTGAGCAGCTAGAGTTAGTTCATTGGATGAAGAATAGATATATTTGCACATATATGGAATGTATAAATATGATTTATCCAAAGGGACTTAAATTAAAAAATTATAAAGTTGCAGTTTTAAAAAATGATTATTTGGAAAAGCTAAATTCTCTATCTGATGATGAGAGAAAAGTTGCAGTAAAAATTTCGGGAAATAAAGGAAAAATTAAGGTAGAAAAGCTAAAATACTTGGAAAATATTAATAATATACTACACCGAATGAAGAATAAAGGTGTTGTAGATATAAAATGGGAATATACTAACACAAAAAATGAAAAAAATATGTGTTTTGTGAGTCTGAGATACGATGAAGATGATACAGAGGAGTATATTTCTGAGAATAAGATAAGAATTGGAAATAAGCAGCGAGAGATTATAGAGTTCTTAAAATTAAATGAGGAAGCTGAGATAAATGATATTGTTGAGATTTTAAAGGTTTCTAAGCAGAGTATAAATTCATTGAAAGATAGAGGTTTAGTTGATTTTACAATGAAGGCATATTATAGAAAGCCTGAATCCAGATATGGTGCTGAATCAAAGAAAATAGAGCTAAATGAGCAACAGAAAGAGGTTGCTGATATTATAAAAAATGAGATGTTTGAAGAGGACAAAAAGCCATACATACTTCATGGGATAACAGGAAGTGGTAAGACAGAGGTATATATGGATATAGTAGAATACGCATTATCTCAAGGATTGGACAGCATAATACTAGTTCCAGAGATTTCACTTACACCTCAGACCGTTGCTAGAATAAAGAATAGATTTGGCGATATAGTAGGAGTTTTCCACAGTCAGCTATCTGAAGGAGAAAAGCACGATGTTTTCAGAGCTGTTAAAAAAGGCGAGATAAGAATACTTATCGGAGCAAGATCAGCTCTATTTGCACCATTTAGAAGTTTGGGAGTTGTAATAATCGACGAATTCCACGAGGCTTCGTACAAATCTGAGATGAATCCTAAGTTTAGTGCACTTGAGGTTGCGAGATATATGTCTTTTAAAAACAATGTGACCTTGGTGATGGGGTCAGCAACTCCTTCAGTAGAGGAATACTATAAAGCGAAAAATGGAGAATACAAACTATTAAAGATAGATAAAAGAGCAAATTCTAAACCGCTGCCTAAAATAGAGGTTGTGGATATGAAAGAAGAGCTGGGTATGGGAAATAAGAGTATATTCAGTTCTGTTTTGATAGATAAGATAAAGAAAAATACTGCAGAAAAAAATCAGACGATTTTATTCTTAAATAGAAGAGGATATGCAAACTTTGTATCTTGTAGAAGTTGTGGTTATGTTATGAAATGTGAAAACTGCGATATTTCTCTTACATATCATAAAAGAAGCAACTCTGCTAGATGCCACTACTGTGGATACGAAAAGCAGGTTCCGCAGGAGTGTCCAGAATGTGGTAGTAGTTATTTAAGACCATTTGGAACTGGAACTCAGAGAATTGAGGAAGAACTAAAGCACTTAATTCCTGGTATTAAGGTGCTTAGAATGGACAAGGATACTACGGCTAGAAAGGGAGCTACTGAGGAAATTTTAGAGAAATTTAGAAATAAAGAGGCTGATGTTTTGATAGGAACTCAGATGATTTCTAAAGGACTAGATTTTTCTGATGTTACACTTGTAGGAATAATTTCGGCGGATATGATGTTAAACTTCCCTGATTTTAAAAGTTTTGAAACAACATTCCAGTTGATTACACAGGTTGCAGGAAGAGCAGGTAGAGCTGATAAAGAAGGAGAAGTTGTGCTACAGACTTATAACACAGATCATTATGCGATAAGATGTGCGATGGATTATGATTTTGAGAAGTTTTATGAAAATGAAATTAAAATCAGAGAAACTTTTGAATACCCACCATTTAATAATATGATAAGTGTTGTTATAAGTGGAGAAAATGAAAAATTAGTAGAAAAAAACGCATACTCAATGTACAATTCTTTAAGATATTTATTTAAAGGAAGAGGAATTGAGGATTTAAGCTTTATATTAGGGCCAAATCCTTGTGCTATTTCTAGGATAAATAAAAACTATAGATGGCAGATATTATTTAAGGATGATGGTGTTGAAATTAATCTTTTAAAGGGTATAATTAAATATGTATGCATAACAAAACGAGATGTTGTATTTGACAAGGGAATAAATATTTCTATCTCGGTTAATCCAAACAGCGTACTTTAAAATAAAAAATTAAATGTGTTAAAATTTATAAAATAACGGCAGTAAAAGGCTGCTATTAGGAGGAAGAAAAAATGGCTTTAAGAAGAGTTACAAAAATGGGTGAACCAGTATTAAGAAAAAAATGTAAACCGGTTACAAAATTCGATGAAAAATTAGGACAGTTATTAGATGATATGGCTGATACTATGTACGAAGCAGATGGTGTAGGTCTTGCTGCACCTCAGGTTGGTATGTTAAAAAGAGCGGTTGTTATAGATATCGGTGAAGGGCTTATAGAATTAATAAACCCAGAAATAATAGAAACTGCTGGAGAACAGACAGATATAGAAGGTTGTTTAAGTGTAGATAATATAAACGAACCTGTTACTAGACCATACTTTGTAAAAGTAAAAGCTCAGGACAGACATGGAAATGAATTTGAATTAGCAGGTGAAGAATTATTAGCTAGAGCTTTCTGCCACGAGTTAGACCATTTAGACGGAATATTATTCGTTGATAGAATAGAAAAATAATTGATAGATTAGAAAATAGTAAACGAGAAAGTAGGATGAATGTAGATGAAAGTTGTATTTATGGGGACTCCAGATATAGCTGTTCCATGCTTACAGAAATTAATAGATGAAAAGCATGATATACTAGCTGTAGTTACTCAGCCTGATAAACCAAAGGGCAGAGGTAAAAAACTGGCAATGCCACCAGTAAAAGAATTAGCTGTTGAGTACGATATACCAGTGTATCAGCCAGTTAGAGCAAGAGATGAAGAGTTTGTACAGACTATAAAAGAAATAAATCCAGATTTAATAGTAGTTGTAGCATTTGGACAGATACTTCCAAAAGAAATACTAGAAGTACCAAAATTTGGATGTGTAAACGTGCATGTTTCTTTACTTCCAAAATACAGAGGAGCAGCGCCAATAAACTGGGTAATAATAAATGGTGAAGAAAAAACTGGTGTTACTACAATGTATATGGATGAAGGACTAGACACAGGTGATATGATACTGACAAGAGAATTTAAGTTAGATGATCAGATAACTGCTGGTGAACTTCACGATATAATGATGGTTGAAGGAGCAGAAGTATTAAAAGAAACTGTTGATTTAATAGCAGAAGGAAAAGCTCCAAGAACTCAGCAGAATCATGCAGAATTTACTTATGCACCTACAATGGATAAAGAATTAGGTCATGTAGATTTTAGCAAAACTTCAAAAGAAATACACAACCTAGTTAGAGGAGTTAATCCTTGGCCAAGTGCTTATGCTATATACAATGAAGGAAAGATGAAAATCTGGAAAACAGAAGTATTAAACGAAACTAGCAATAAAGAGCCTGGTACTATACTAGGCACAGATAAAATGGGGATAAAAGTAAGTACAGGTGATGGCGTAATTTTAATAAAAGAAATGCAGATGCCAAATAAAAAGAGAATGCCTGTATCTGAATATATAAAAGGTAACAGTATAGAAACTGGAGCTGTTCTTTCATAGGTGATATCATGTCAGATATGAAGAAGTATTCAATAAGTATAGCTATTTTATTTTCTATACTACTTGCAATAACTTTAATTGGAGACTTTTTAATTGTAGGTACGCCTAGTTTAATAATATATATTAGCATTGCGATACTTCTACTGATTGCAGCGATATTATTGTTTTCTGCAATTGTTACTAAAAAAGTTTTAAATGATAAAAAAGTTAGTCCAAGCTTAATGAAAATCAATTATAGAATTGTAAAATTACTATACCCTATAATTGTAGTTATTTCAGAATTAGCTGGTATGTCTAAGAGTGGAATTAGAAGAGTTTTTATTAAGTTAAATAATAGCTATGTCAGAACTGGAAAATATTCTTTAAAGGGTAAGGATATACTAGTGCTATTACCTCACTGTTTACAGCAACATACATGTAAATTCAGAGTTACTTCTACAATAGAAAACTGTGCTAGATGTGGGCTATGTAATATATCAGATCTTGCAAAGTTAGGTGATGATGAAGACGTACACGTATTTATAGCAACAGGGGGGACTTTAGCGAGAAAGGTCATAATAGAAAATAGACCAAAAGCTGTAATTGCAGTTGCTTGTGAGAGAGATTTAACTGAAGGAATTATTGATGTTAAGGGAATTCCAGTACTTGGTGTCTACAATGAAAGACCTAATGGACCTTGCTTTGACACTAGGGTAAATATGGATATGGTAAGAGAAGCTGTATCGTTTTTTAAAGGGGAATAGGAAGGTGATTTTAAAATGATGCCATATTATGGAATGGGTATGCTTTACGACCCAACAATGATGATTTTAATACCTGCGATACTATTTACAATGTACGCACAGTTTAAAGTATCATCAACTACAAATAGATTTTTTAGAATAAAATCTCGTAGTGGATATAATGGACAGCAGACTGCTGAGAGAATTTTAGCAGCTAATGGAATAAGAGATGTTAGAATAGTTCCGATAAGAGGGACTTTAACTGACCATTACGATCCAAGAAGAAAAGTACTTAGATTATCAGAAGAGGTATATTATGGTACTTCTATTACATCAGTTGCTGTTGCAGCACATGAATGTGGTCACGCACTACAGCACGCTTATGGATATGCACCACTTACAATAAGAGGGGCAATAGTTCCTGTTGTAAACTTTGCATCTAGTTTATCTTGGATACTTATATTTGTAGGTTTATTCTTCTCAGGAAATAATACAATGTTACAGCTTGGGATATTAATGTTCTCTGCAACAGTAATTTTCCAGTTAATAACACTTCCAGTAGAGTTTAATGCATCAAGTAGAGCATTAGTTCAGTTACAGGATTTAGGTATTGTGGATAGTGGAGAAGCTAAGGAAAGTAGAAAAGTGCTATCTGCAGCTGCGATGACTTATGTTGCTGCGGCATTAACTGCAATACTACAACTTGCAAGACTATTACTAATAGCAAACAATAGAGATGATTAATAGGAGGGGCTGTCACAATATTTTGTGGCAGTCTTTTTTTATGCCTTGAATAATTATTTGAATTCCTCTCCAGGCTTCAATGCCCCGCAAAATTATATAAAACCTTAAATCTGTTGCGGGGCATTTCCAGATTGTCGAGTTCATTTCAAATAATTATTCAAGACAAAAAAGAACTGCCAACAAAATATATGTGCCAGCCAGGCCTAAGGGTAAAAAGATATAAGAAAGTAAAATGTATGAACTTTTTGCAGAATTGTCGATGCAAATTAATTTGTGATTACTCGATAAAAGAGCAATTGAAAAGATTGCAACAGCCAATGATTTATCTATTTTAAGTATGAAATATTGAGTTTTGAATAAAAAATACTTATAATGAAAGTATATCAATCTAAGAAGGGAGGTTGAGATTATGATTAGTATAGAAAAAATGAAAGAGGCGGAAGGTAAAAGAGTAAGACTTATTTTTGATGATGGTAGTACAAAAGAAGGATTTTGTGTATCTTATGAAGCTCCAGCTGATGAAGATGAAGAATCAATGTTATTTATAGACGATGACTTCGCTGAGGTACAATCAAGTATAGAAAAAATAGAAATATTAGACGAAAAATAATGAAAAAATAAAAGTTTAGGAAATTAGCAATCTAATAAATATTGCTTTTTTTGTATGGAAATCAGTTTGAGTTGATAAAATTAATTTATACACAAAATGATAGAATTTTTATCTCAAAAGAAGATGTATATAGCCAAAAGCTACGACAATCTACAGACGACACGCAACTTATAAATGTGTTACATGAAATAGCGTGTCGTCGAAGCCTGGAGTGCGTTGGCTATATCATCTTCTTTTTTGAGTGACAGAATTCTATTATTTGGTGTATAATTAATATTAGATTACTATGCAAGTTTATTGCATAAAGATAGAGAGGTTAGAATATGAACGCAAGAGAGGCGGCATTTAAGATTCTTTGTGATATTGAGATAGAGAAAAACTACTCTAATATGGCAATCAATAAAATTTTTAAGAATGAAAAGATAAGTGATAAAGATAAAGGACTTGCGACAGAGCTTGTTTATGGAGTTATAGAAAATAGAAAATATTTAGATTTTATAATAAATAAATTATCAAAGATAAAAGTTAAGAAGATGTCTAGTTTTGTTAAGATAATTCTTAGAATGGGTACATATCAGATTTTATTTTTAGACAAAATTGAAGACCATGCTGCTGTTAATGAGACAGTTAAGCTGGCTAGTAAATACGATGGAAAGTCTAAGGGATTTGTAAATGCTATTTTAAGAAATGAGATAAGACAGAAGAGAACTATAAAATACATAGATATAGAGGATCCAATCAGAAGATTAGCTGTTAAGTATTCATATCAGCAGTGGATAGTAGAAGATTGGGTTAAAAACTTTGGTATAGAGTTTGCAGAGGAGCTTCTTGAAGCTTTAAACGAAAGACCAGATTTATATGTTAGAACAAATACTTTAAAAATAGATAGAGATTCACTTTTAAAAGAATTTGAAAAAGAGGGAATTAAGGCAAGTAAGGCTATGTTACCAGAAGAGGCTATAATGGTTGAAAACTTCAAGGGAATAGAAAGCTCTAGATTATATAAAGAAGGACTATTTACAGTTCAGGATATAAGTTCTATGCTTGTGGCAAAGGTAGTAGCTCCTAAGGAAGGCGATATGGTATTAGATATGTGTAGTGCGCCAGGTGGAAAGAGTACTCACATGGCTGAGCTTATGAAAAACACAGGAAAGATAGTATCAAGAGATGTTTTTGACCACAAAATCAAAGTAATAAAGGCAGCTGCGAAAAGACTAGGTATAACAAATATAGAAGCTGAAGAATTTGATGCAGCTAATTTAGACGAAAATAGTATAGAAAAATTTGACTGTGTTCTTACAGATGTTCCTTGCTCTGGACTTGGAATAATAAGAAGAAAACCAGAAATAAAATATAAAGCTAAAGAAGAATTGGTAGATTTACCGAAAATTCAAAGTAAAATACTTGAAAATGCATCTAAATATGTTAAAATAAATGGAACTTTAGTATATTCAACTTGTACAGTTCAGGACTGTGAAAATATAGAAGTTGTTGAGAAATTCTTAAAAGAAAATCCAAACTACGAATTAGTTCCAATAGAAGGAATAAATGTAGATCCAGATGAGCAGGAAAAAGGATATATAAAAATATATCCAAATGTTCATGGAATGGATGGATTCTTTATAGCAAAAATGAAAAGAGTTAAATAATAAATGAGGTAATATTATGGAAAATAAAAAGGCTTTGAAAAATTTTACAGAAGCTGAGATGAAAGAATTTATGAAAGAAATCGGAGAAAAAGCATTTAGAGGAACTCAGGTTTATTCTTGGATTTACAAAGGTGCTAAAACTTTCGAAGATATGAAAAACATTCCAAAATCTCTTAGAGAAAAATTGGAAGAAGTTTCTTACATAGGTAATATAGATATAGAATTAAAATTAGAGTCTAAAGACGGTAAAACTAAAAAATATCTATTTTTACTAAATGATGGAAATATAATAGAAACAGTTATGATGGATTACGATAGTAGGGTTACTGTTTGCGTTTCTAATCAGGTAGGTTGTAGAATGGGATGTAGATTCTGTGCATCTACTATGGATGGATTAGTTAGAAACCTTGAGCCATGGGAAATATTAGACCAGATAATGAAAATACAGGAAGATACTGGAAAGAGAGTGTCTAACCTAGTTCTTATGGGAAGTGGGGAGCCATTAGACAACTACGATAATACAAAACAGTTCTTAAAAATCGTAAATGATGAAAATGGATTAAATATAGGATACAGACATATAACATTGTCTACATGTGGTATAGTTCCTAAAATTTACGAACTAGCAGATTTAGAAATTCCTATAAACTTAGCGATATCCCTTCATTCTCCATATGACGATAAGAGAAAAGAAATAATGCCTGTTGCTAATAAATACAGTATCAATGAAATATTAGATGCTTGTAGATATTATATTAAAAAGACTAATAGAAGGGTTACATTTGAATATTCTTTAATAAAGGGTGTAAATGATGGCAAGAAAGAAGCTGAAGCTCTAGCAGCTCTATTAAAAGGAATGCTTTGCCACGTAAATTTAATACCTATAAATGAAGTTGATGAGAGAGATTTCAAAAAACCTGATAAGGCATTTATATATAAATTCAGAGATTATCTTGAAGAAAGAAATATTCCAGCGACTGTCAGAATTTCTATGGGTTCTGATATAAGTGGAGCTTGTGGACAGTTAAGAAGAAAACACAAGTAATCTGAAAAGGAGGGATTTTATGGAATTTTATTTTGCCTCTGATGTGGGATTGGTTAGAAAAAATAATGAGGATTATTGTAAATGTGAGATTGTTGAAGTAGAGAATGAAGAAATTGGCTTGTTTGCAATAGCTGACGGTATGGGAGGCTATAAAAAAGGAGAGGTAGCCAGCAAGATGGCAGCCGAGAATATTATCTTATTTCTAAAAGAAAACTTACTTCAAACTAGCAAAATTAAGATAGAATATATAGACGATATACTAAAACAAGCGTATAATAATGTGAATAGCCTAATTTTTGAAAAAGCCGAAGAAGATGAAAGCTTTTCAGGAATGGGAACTACATTGACAACTGCTATATTGTACAAAAATTATTTGTATGTAGCTAATGTCGGCGATAGTAGAGGATACGTCTACAGTGAAGAAAATGGATTAAAAAGAATAACAAGAGATCATTCATATGTTGAGGGATTGGTTGAAAGCAATGAAATTACAGAAGAAGAGGCTTTAACTCATCCAAATAGAAGTATTATAACTAGAGCAATTGGTCCAGATCCTTTTGTCATAGTTGATATATTTAAACAAAATATCGAAAAAAGTGATATAATACTTTTAGCAACAGATGGTCTTACAGGTTGCATTATCGATTCTAAAATAGAAGAGATAATTAAAGAAAATGAAGATTTTGAAGATATGAGCGATGAATTAATTGATACAGCCAATAATGCTGGAAACGACAATGTTTCCGTAATACTAGTTAGAGTTTAGTTGGGACGGTGATATAACGTGGGAGATACAATTTTAGGAAATAGATATAAGATAGAAAAGAAAATTGGCGAAGGTGGAATGGCCTATGTTTATGAAGCAAAGGATAAATTGCTGAATAGAGTAGTTGCTGTTAAAGTTTTAAGACCTGAGTTTGTAGATGATCAGGAATTCTTAAAGAAATTTAAAAGAGAGGCTGAAGCGGTTGCAAGTCTTTCGCATCCAAATATAGTTAATGTTTACGACGTTGGAGAAGACGGTAAAGTTCATTACATAGTAATGGAATATGTAAACGGTAAAAACTTAAAAGAAATAATACAGGAAGAAGGTACTCTTGATGAGTACACAGCTTTAGACATAACTAAACAGATAGCTATGGCTCTTGGTTGTGCTCACAAAAGGGGAATAATACATAGAGATATAAAACCTCACAATATACTTATATCAAACGAAGGTAGAAGTATAGCTAAGGTTGCAGATTTTGGTATAGCTAAGGCTGTTTCAAATTCTACAATGACTAATATAGGTGGGGTAATAGGTTCTGTACATTACTTCTCTCCAGAACAGGCAAAAGGTAAATTTGTTACAAACAACGCCGATTTATATTCATTAGGTATAGTGCTTTATGAAATGCTTACAGGAAAACTACCTTTCAGAGGGGATACGCCTGTGTCTATAGCTCTTCAGCACATAAATGATGATATAGAGTTTACAGAAGAAGAAAAAATAAGAATACCTCAGAGTGTAAGAACTATAATCAAAAAACTTACAGAAAAAAATAGCGCTGATAGATATCAGACTGCTGAGGAACTTATAGAAGATATAGAATACATCGAAAAAAATATAGACTTAGATTTTATAAAAGAATACGATGATTTTGCAACAAAACACATAGATGAAAGAAATCTAAATACAGTTGGAAAACCTAGAATAGCTCCATCTGCTATAGCAGATATAGACGGCGATGATGCTGGTTATTACGATGATAATGACGAGTATGATGATGATTTATACGATGATGAAGAGGAAGAAGAAGATTACGTTCCAAAGAGAAAAAGAAAGAAAAAGAAAAAAGTAATAAAAGAAGAAACTCCTAAGACTAAGAAGAGATTAAAAATAGCTGCGGTTATACTATCATTAATACTTCTAGCACAGGTAGGATTATTCTTCAAACTATTTGGTTCAAGTATATTTGGTGGAGGCGATAATGAATTAATGGCTCCTAATGTAGAAGGTATGCAGGTAACTCAGGCTGAAGCTACACTTAAAGAAATGGGATTAAAATTAGAAATAACTAGCTATGAATACAGCTATTCGGCAGCTGAAAATGAAATAATTTCTCAGGATCCAGATGCTGGTACTGAATTAAAAGAAGGCGATACAATTACAGTTGTTGTAAGTAAAGGTAATAATAATAAAGAAGAACCTAATGTAATTGGTATGACTTTAAGTCAGGCTCAGAGTATGATTCAGGCAAAAGGATTTGCAGTTGGTAATGTAACTTATGAATTTAGTTCTGCATATAAAGAAGGAACTGTTTTAGAACAGAGTACTTCAAATGGTAAGATATCACTTGTAGTAAGTAAAGGTGAAGATACAGCAAATAAACCAACTGTTCCAAATACAGATGATCAGAATACTGACAATAATACTGGAACAAACAACAATAGTGGTTCAAGTAATAACGGTGGCTCAAGCAACAATGGTGGTTCATCAAGTGGTGGAGACCATAACAGCGGTGGTTCATCAGGCGGTGGATCTGATAATAGTGGTGGTTCATCAGGTGGTGGATCTGACAATGGTGGCTCATCAGGAGGAGATTCAGGTGGATCATCAGGCGGTGGATCTGACAATGGTGGCTCATCAGGAGGAGATTCAGGCGGTTCATCAGGCGGAGAATCTGGTGGCGGAGAATCTGCTGAATAAGAAAATAATAATTTAAAATAAATAAAAAAGTATCCTTTCAATCGGGGGATACTTTTTTTATGATAATTTGGAGGAAAATGAAATGAATAAGACAGTAGTAGTGACAGGTGCTTCTAGAGGAATTGGAAGAGCAATAGCTATAGAATTTGCAAGAAATGGATATAATGTATTGGCAAATTATAATAACTCAGAAAAAGAAGCTAAAGAGCTAGAAAAAATATTAATTGAAGACGGATGTAATATAAGGATTTTCAAAGCCGATGTGTCTAAAAGTGCTGAAGCAGATGCTATGATAGATTATTGTTTAAAAGAGTTTGGAAGATTGGATGTACTTGTAAATAATGCTGGTATAAGTCAAGATAAATTATTTACAGATATAACTGATGAGGAATGGGAAAGAATGATGTCTGTAAATGTTACAAGTGTATTTAACTGCTCTAGAAAGGCACTTCAGCATATGATATGGGAAAAAAGTGGAAGTATAATAAATATAACATCTATGTGGGGTGAAACTGGTGGTTCTTGTGAGGTACATTATTCAGCGTCAAAAGCTGCGATAATAGGTATGACAAAGGCACTAGCTAAGGAAGTTGGGCCTTCTAATATAAGAGTAAATGCAGTATCTCCGGGTGTAATAATGACAGATATGTGCGCATATTATGGAGAGGAAACTTTAAATGAACTAAAAGAGGAAACTCCTTTAATGAGGTTAGGAAAAGCAGAGGATGTTGCAGAAACTGTATATTATTTAGCAGACAAAGCATCATTTATAACTGGTCAGGTTGTAGGAGTTAATGGAGGAATGGTTATATAAATTTGTAAAATATTACAATTAATTATAAAAAACGTTTTTCTGATTTAAAAAAATATGCACATATTGGAAAATACTATTATAAAATTACTTGTAAAACTAGTATACTATTGTTATAATATAGTCAAATGGCAAATTTTTGATATGCCATTTAATGGAATAATAAAATCACAAGTGAGGAGTGAATTTAATGAAAATAGTAGAAGGATACATGCCTTTTAAAGAGTACAAAACATATTATCGTATAGTAGGGGAACCAAATCCAGAAAAAGCTCCTATAATATTACTTCATGGTGGACCAGGGTCTACACACAACTACTTTGAAGTATTAGATAAAATGGCAGAAATGGACAACAGACAGATAATAATGTACGACCAGATAGGTTGTGGAGAATCATTCGTTGAAAATAGACCTGACTTATGGAACAAAGAAGTTTGGATAGAAGAATTAATGTCTTTAAGAAAACATTTAGGACTTGATGAAGTTCATATACTTGGACAGTCTTGGGGTGGAATGCAGCTTCTTGAATATATCTGTAACTACAAACCAGAAGGTGTTAAGAGTATAATACTTTCAAGTACACTTCCAGCATCTTGGATGTGGGGATTAGAACGGAAAAGATTAATATCTATGCTTCCAGAAGATATGCAGAAAGCTATAGACTACGCAACTGCAAACAATGATTATTCTTCTCCAGAATATCAGGCAGCTGAAGCTGAATACATGAGACGTCACGCTGCAGGTTCTTACGGTGAAGGAGATCCAGAATGCTTAACTAGACCAGTTAAAAAAGGTGCTGAAGCATACGTAGTTGGTTGGGGACCAAATGAATTTACTCCTCTTGGAACATTAAAAACTTACGATGTTACAGAACAGTTAAAAGATATAAAAGAACCAGCTCTAGTTATATCAGGAGGAAACGACTTATGTACTCCATATATAGCTAAATATATGTACGACAGAATACCTAATTCTAAATGGGAATTATTTAGAGATTGTCGTCACATGTGCTTCGTTGAAGACAACGAAAAATACATAAACCTATTAATAGATTGGTTAAATGCAAACGATTAATATATAAAGTTATTAAAAAAGAAAAAATCATATCCTATACCGCTTCAGGCTTCAGCTACGGCGAAGCCTCCGCCTGCAGATTGGCGCTGGTATTAGGATATGATTTTTTTCTTTTTAGTAAGTTATATGTTAATCGTTGATAAAGGGAGAAGTTAGTAAATTGTATTGTTTTAAGTTATTATGGTAATTGATTTTATGAAAGGAATATAAAAAAGAGATTAGTCGATTTTTGATTATTTAGTCGATTAATCTCTTTTGTTTTTATGCTTGTTTTAGTTCTTTGTTTTCTTTTATTTTATTGCAGATATGTACAAATACAAGTGGTAGTACGAGGCATAGTACAGGAGAGATGAAGTAGTCAAATAGTTCTCTTGAGTTTCCTAGTATTCCTGTGTCTGCAAATTGTGTTAGTAACCATTTTATTAGTAAATGGTGTATCATTATACTCCAAGTGTTGTTTCCTACAAAGTTTATCAGTTCTGGCAGTTTTCTTTTAAATCTTAGCGCTAGTCTGCACATAAATTCTGCTAGATACAATGCGTATAATATTCCTAAGATAGAAGTAAATAGGCTTATAAATGTGTGTCCGTTGAAGCTTACAGTCCTAAGTGAGAATGTGCAGTATCCAAATATCCGATAAAATACTGCTTTTGTAGCCACGATTGCAATAAATCCTTTTACTGTGTATTTTATATGTTCTTCTACAAATTCTTTGTAGAAAAGTCCAATTTGCATAAATTGAAGTCCCCATGCAGTTCTAAGCATAGCATGGAATAATGCTACATCTTGATTTTGTACAGGATACATGTTTGCAAAGTGAGCTGCAAATAATCCAACTACACAAAGGAAGATTGTAAACATACTTTCATCAAGTAATTTCTTTTCCTCTCCAAATTTGAATGATTTTACAAATAAAGAGAAGAATCTTCTTGTAAGTGGGAAGACAATCCGCACAGTAAACAGGAATGGAACAAACCATCCAGGGCCATTAAAGTAGAATTGGAATCCTCCTAAAAATGGCTCGATAAAAATGCTGTGCAGATTAAAGTGTATTTCCCTTTCTAAAAGTCCAAGTCCAACCAATACTAGAGTAAGGAAGAAGTAAAATAAATTTGCCTTGTAGTATTTTGTTATATTTTTAAATCTCTTTTTAACCAATGTTAAATAATCACTTTCATATATTCTTTTGTAGAAATACCCCGACGCAAATACAAACAGTGGTATATGGTAAGAGTATTCAGGGAAAAGTTCCCTGCTCGAAGTTATCGGTATTCCTATCAAATTAAATAGATTTTCATCTAAATGACAGCTTACCACGACAATTATGCCGAGAGCTTTAAAAGCTGTCATCCTCAAATTTTTTTCTTTCATATTAAACAATCACCCTTTTTCGTATTAAATAAGTATCAATTTTATTTTAAATAATCAATCTTTTAAAAAATCTTAAATTTGAACAATTCTTATTATATCATATTCTAAAAATATTATAATAACTAAAGCTTTATTGGTGCTTAAATTATAAATAAAAATTTACTAGATTATTTTTTAAAAATTATTTTCATACAATAGCATACTTTTTAGAAAATTAAAGAATAAAAAATGGAAGTATTTAAAGAATAAAAATTAGAATTATGATAAAATAGAAAGAGTAATAACTTATATAAAAAGGAGCGATGTAATGCTAAAGGGAAAAATAATTAAAGGTCTTAGCGGATTTTACTATGTAGATACAGAAAACGGTTTATATGAATGCAAGGCTAGAGGAATTTTTAGAAAGCAAAAAATTACACCTCTTGTTGGAGATAATGTTGAGATAAGCATAGTAGATGAGGAAAATAAAAAAGGTGTTGTTGAAACAATTGAAGAAAGAGAAACTGAGCTTGTTAGACCACCTATTGCAAATGTAGACAAGGCTCTAATTGTGTTTGCCGTTAAAGATCCAAAACCTAATTTATCTCTTTTAGATAGATTTATTGTCCATGCCGAAAGAGAAAATCTTGAGATAGTGATTATATTTACTAAGATGGATTTAGACGATGGCTCACTAGATGAACTAGTTGAAATATATGAAAAAGCTGGATACAAGGTTATACCTGTCAGCAGTGAAAAACATATAAACATAGACAAAGTAAAAGAAGAATTAAAAGGAAATACTGTTGTGTTTGCTGGTCCTTCAGGTGTTGGTAAATCTAGTTTATTAAACCAGATAGATGAAAGCTTCCAGTTAAAAACAGGAACAGTAAGTGAAAAAATTGGTAGAGGTAGACACACTACTAGACATGCAGAGCTATTAAAACTAGAATGTGGAGGAATTGTAGCAGACACTCCAGGATTTAGCTCACTTGAATTAGATGGAATTGATGAAATGGAATTAAAAGAGTATTTCATTGAATTCGATAAATATGACGAATGCAAATTTGGTTCTAAATGTGTGCATGAAAATGAGCCAGCTTGCGACGTAAAAGAGGCTGTAGAAAATGGGGAGATATCAAAACAGAGATATGAAAGTTATCTACAGTTATTAAACGAAATAAGACAGAAAAACAGTAGGAGGTATTAGGTTATGGTTAAATTAGCGCCATCAATATTATCAGCAGATTTTGCTAGATTACTAGAAGACGTAAAGAAAGTTGAAAAAGCAGGATGTGAGTATCTTCACATAGATGTTATGGACGGACATTTCGTACCAAATATAACTCTTGGACCTGGAATAGTTAAAAGTTTAAGAAAAGATGTAAATATGGTATTTGATGCACATCTTATGATAGAAAATCCAGATAACTACATAGAAGAATTCGTAAAAGCAGGATGTGATATAATAACAGTTCACGTTGAGGCTTGTACTCATCTTCACAGAACTATACAGAACATAAAATCTCATGGTATAAAAGCAGGGGTTGTTTTAAACCCAGCTACATCTTTAGATACTATAAAATACGTTCTTGATGACGTTGATATGGTTCTTTTAATGTCTGTTAACCCAGGATTCGGTGGACAGTCATACATACCATGTGTAACTGAAAAAATAAAAGAACTTAGAAAAATGATAGACGAAAGAGGTCTAAATGTTGAAATAGAAGTTGACGGTGGAGTTAAACCATCTAACATAAAAGAAGTAGTAGAAGCCGGTGCAGATGTTTGTGTTGCTGGTTCTGCTATATTCGGTAAAGATGATATAGATGCAGCTGTTAAAGATCTTAGAGAAAGCGCAAAATAGTCAGTATTTGAGATAAATAGTTAGTGTCTTAAAATAAAACTAGAAACAGAGTGAGAAAGATTTGAAAACTTGTATATTTTTAAATGGTTCTATTTACGATTATGAAGATATAAAAAGTAAGATAGAATCAGAGAATTACGATAATATAATTTGTGCGGATGGTGGTGCAAATCACGTCTATAAAATGGGGATGACTCCGGGATATATTATAGGTGATTTGGATTCAGTTAATCCGAAAATTGTAGAATACTATAAAGAAAATGGTGTGGAATTTAAGAAATTCCCAGAGAAGAAAAATGAAACGGATTCAGAGCTTTGTATTATATTAGCTGATATGCTTGGTTCTAAGGAAGTTGATTTGTATGCAGCTCTTGGTGGAAGAATTGACCACACTTTAGCAAATGTGAAGTTATTAGATTATATGAGAAGAAAGGGTATTACTCCGAGGATTATAACTGAGGACGAGATACTTTATCTTGTTCATAATGGTAGTTTAAATGTTAAGGGTAATAAGGGAGATACTTTATCTGTTATTCCTATTAGAGGGGATGCAGCAGGGATTAGCCTTTACAATTTAGAGTATCCACTTGATAATTTCACTATGGACTATGCTCAGCCTAGAGGAATATCTAATGTGATGCTTGGAGATGAGTGCACAGTAGAGATAAAAAATGGCTCAGCAATTGTTGTTCGCAATTTAAAAGAAGTATAAATATAGAGAAAGAAGAGGGACTGTTACGTATCTTGTAGCAGTCCTTTTTTGATTTAAGCTTTTTTAATTTAGTGCATAGTAAAGAGTGGCTAAATCAAAATTTGACAATCCTTTGTTACTATGCGAAGCATATGAGATATAGACAAACTCTTCTCCAGGCTTCGACGTGCGTGTGGGTAAAATGATTTATTGTAATTAAAACCCACGTCTGCAGATTGTCGAAAGAGTTTTGTCTATATAACTCATATGCTACATATTATTAATAGTCTTGACAAATTTTAATTTAAAGCACTCTATAATAATGCATTAAATTAAAAAAGCTTAAATAATAAAAGTGGACTGCAATACAAGATACTGTAACATCTCATCTTTTATATCCATATCCGAAAAAAATTGGGGATGTCAGAATAATTTTTATTCTTCGTCGTCGCTTTCGTCGAGTTTGTTTCTTCTTTTGTTTGTTATGCTCATGCAGATTTGTAGTAGGATATATGTTAGTATTCCTGTGAATAGTGCAGACATTATAAATGCACCAACTATTGCTTGTTCAGTTTCGTGTGGGAATGTGAATGCGTTTAATAATCCAACTATTACACCTGCTATTATTGCTCCAATTGCATTTGTTTTGTTAGAGGCTTTTATAGATCTCGCCCATATTCCATTTTTTATGCAGCTAAATAGCATGTATATGTCTAATGCAAAAAATGTTATAACTTCTCCTAATATATGAGGCTCTGTTCCAGTGTAATTTGCGTATGCCATTTGTACAAACATAGATATTACAAGTAGCGAGAATGTAATCCAAACCCCATGGCTTTCTATTTTTAATAATTTTTGTTCTTGCATTTCATCTAAATAATTTCTTTTAAATATATTTCTCATAAAATTTTCCTCCAATCATATTGTGTTTATTTATCTTTTTGTATTTCGCTTATTTATCTTTGACTAAACTTAAAAATAATTTTAATAGCCAAATTTTATTCGTTATCCCAGAATAATTCGTCCAATGTTTTTCCGAGCACTTTGCAAATTTGTATGCATAAATTTATTGTAGGATTGTAGTCGCCTTTTTCTATAGCACTTATTGTCTGTCTAGTTACACCGACTTTTTCTGCTAAGTCCTTTTGTGTCATATCTAAAGCTGCTCGTGCTGATTTTATTTTTAAATTTTTAGGCATTTGCTCACCTCATTTCTATCCTTATCTTTAGTTTAAATATAATATATATAATACAAAAAGTCAAATATATTTTACTTTTATATAAATAAATATTACTTTTAGGTGTGAGAGATTTACAAAAATACATGGAATTATTTGAAAAAAGACAAAGATAGAAGGAAAAATTAAGATAATAAGTAAATGATATGTAAATAATATTTATAATATGTATATACAAAATAAGTGCAAAATATATCCAAAATAGTTTAAAGATGATATAATTAAGTAGATAGATTTTGAAATCTAAATTAAAATTAATAAAGTGAGGGTAAAATTATGAATAGACCAGACTCGATAATTTTTGATCTAGACGGAACAATGTGGGACACAAGAGATGATGTCGCAGAAATATGGAATGAAGTTTTTGAGAAGTATGGATTTGAAGCTAGTTTAACTGGTGAAATAGTGGCAAGTTATATGGGGATGCCTTACGATGAAGCAATGGAACAGATGTTAGGGCACATACCTGAAGAAACTAGAAAAATAATGATGGATGAGTGTGCAAGTATAGAAGCTCAGACAATAGATAGAAAAAATGGTGGAAAAATATTCCCGAATGTAAAAGAAACTCTTGATGAGCTTGTTAAAGACTACAGATTATTTATAGTAAGTAATTGCCAGAAGGGATATATTGAAGCATTTTTAAGAATAAATGGGCTTGAAAAATATTTTGAGGATACAGAAAATGCTGAAAATACAGGGCTTCAGAAAGGCGAAAATAATAAATTAGTGATAGAAAGAAATAATTTAAAAAATCCTGTATATGTAGGTGATACTCCAGGAGATGCGAGAAGTGCAAAATTTGTTGGAATACCGTTTATATATGCGGAATATGGATTTGACACAGTAGAGGAGTATGATGCTAAAATAGCTGATTTCTCTGATTTATTAAAACTAGATATGTTTAACTAAGTAATAATGGCGATAATTTCTAAAAAACTCCTTTAAAAGCTAGCCATCATTACTGAATTCCTCTCCAGGCGATCAAGTTGCATTGTCGAGTTCATTTCAGTAATGATGTCAAGCAAAAGGAGTTTTTTTATAGAAAATTATCGTCATTTATTTTAGTTAAATATATCTGATGTTTGTAATATCAGAGAAGTCAGCTATTTTTGCATTTGAAGTTAGACTAGAAAAGTCTATAATTCGTGGAATATAGGTTTCATTTTTTCGAATGTGCAGAATTTTTTAAAGCCTATATCTCTAAGTTCCTGCTTTAATTCTTCTATATGCGAGTTTGTTAGGTCTTTTTTGCAGTGAGAGTCGCTGCCTATTGTCAGTACTTCTCCACCTAATTCTAAGTATAGTTTTAGTATATCTTTTGATGGCATTAAATCGTCTAGTTTGTATTTTATAGAAGAAGTGTTTAATTCTATGCCTTTTCCGTCGGCTATTACACGTTTTAAGATTTTAGTTATTATATCTTTATTTTCTACAAAAGGATTGTAACCGTCTTTTTCGTCGTATCTTTTCATCATATCTAAATGCCCAAGAACACAGTAGTTGCTGTAGTTTTGAACTAGGTAATATATTTCATTGAAATAATCTTCGTAGTATTCTTTTTCTGTTCTTCCATCTTGATAACTGTGGTTCCAAAATTCTTTATCATCAATCTGATGAACTGAAAGGATTATAAAATCAAGAGGGTATTTTTCAAATAATTTGTTGTATTTTTCAATATTGTATCTCTGTATTCCAAATTCAAGTCCATTTTTTATAGTTATCTGATTTTTATACTTTTCTCTAAGAATTTCTAAATCAGAAAAATACTTGTCATAATCTACATTGAAGTATTTTTTAGTAGCTTTGTTATTTCTAAGGTCTTCCCAATCATCTTTTATCCCGTAGTCGACGTGATCTGTAAAGCAAATTTCCTCAATGCCTGTAGAAATAGCATCCTTTATACAATCTTCCATTGGATACATTGAATCACTACTAAAAATAGTGTGGGTGTGGTAATCACAAAACATAATAAATCTCCTTTTTTAGTTTAATTATATAGTATAATTTAAAATTTTGGTAAAAACTATACCTATATATTATAAAATATAATTACAAAAAGAAAAAGATGGTTACTACCATCTTTTTCTATAACTTTTAAGAATATTATAGTAAACTTTTGATAATTATTCTAAATTGATACTATAATAAATGTTATATTAGTGATAAAATTTTAGAAATTGCAAATATATGTTATAAAAAATAAAAAGCCGATAATAACAAGGGAATATACCTTATATATTATCGGCTCTGCGTCTGAGCGTCTGGCTCTTTGATAACTGTTATATTAAATTGTTTAAGATTTATTAGTGTTTCCTGTTTGCATTTTGGACAATAAAGAGGAAAGTTTTTAAGCTCTGTATTTTCTCTTATTTTTAATCTTGTTTTATTTTTACAAACAGGGCATAGTATCCATTGTTCGTTCAACATATTACACCTCTATTCAATATCTTTTATTTTCATTTTAAGAAGTTCATTTTTATGATATTGGTGTCTTCCATCAACCCACATAAATAATTCTAAAGCTAAAATAATCGCACATGGTACAACAAATTCTACAGAAAAAGCTACTTGTTTAACAAAATATAATGCTGTCATAGCAACGAGAGAAATTGAAGGGACAATGGCTCCTAGTTGCCATGCTTTTCTTGTAGTTAAGTATCTTTGTGTTCCAAATATAGTTAAAGTAAGTGCTATTGTGGAAATACTCCATATAATCTTAGATAGCATAATCACCGCTTCCTTTCCTGTTTGTATTTTTCAATGATCATTTTTGCGGTTTCTAAATCAATTCTAGAGTCAACCGCAAGACCTTTAATAAATGCAGAGAATGGTTCTTCGTCTTTTTGGTCGCTCAATTCAATTTTTTGAATGAGTTTATCAAGTCTTAAACGTACAGTAGGATAAGAAACCTCATACAACTTTGCAATTTCCTTGAGTGATCCTGATTTTAGAACAAAATTTTTTAAAAATGTAATGTCTTCCATCTCTAGTGCAAGTATCCATTGTGGTATTTTATCTATATCCATTTTATCACTCCTTTATTTTTAACTTTAATTATATTAAGTATAACATAAATAATATTAAAGTCAATGGTTATATAAAATTCAATTTTATTATTTTAAACTATATTTTATGAATAAAAAAAGACTGATACAAAATATGTAACAGTCTTTAAATAACACTATTTATATAATAGCAGATTAATTTTATAATTCGTGGAATGTAGGCTGCATTTTTTCGAATGTGCAGAATTTCTTAAAACCTATTTCTCGAAGTTCTTGTTTTAGTTCTTCTATGTGAGAATTGCAAAGATCTTTTTTACAGTGAGAATCGCTGCCGATAGTCAGGATTTCCCCACCTAATTCTAAATACAATCTAAGAATATCTCTTGAAGGCATTAAGTCATCTAAGTGATATTTTTTAGTAGAAGTATTCAATTCTAGGCCTTTTCCATCAGCTATAATGTATTTTAAAATCTTAGTTATAATCTCTTTATTCTCTATAAAAGGGTTGTATCCATCTTTTTCGTCATATCTTTTTAATAAATCTAAATGACCTAAAACAGAGTAGTTATGGAAATTCTGAACAAGATAGTATATATTTTCGAAGTATAGGCTATAATATTCCGCCTCAGTTTTTCCGTCCTGGAAACTATGATTCCAAAGTTCTTTATTGTCTATTTCGTGAACAGACATTATGATAAAATCAAAAGGATATTTTTTAAATAACTCCTCGTATTGTGGAATTGTGTGCTTTTGAACACCAAATTCAAGCCCAGTTTTTATAGATATCTTGTCTTTATAAAGCTCTTTAACTCTTTCTATCTCTGGAAAATATTTTTCAAAATCGACATTTAAAACCTTACCTTCAACTTCTTCTGGTTTTAAATCTTTTAAATCGTATTTAACACCGTAATCTACATGATCTGTAAAACAAATTTCTTTAATTCTGAGAGAAATTGCATCTTTTACACATTCCTCCATTGGATAATTTGAATCGTCGCTAAATACTGTATGAGTATGGTAATCGCAAAACATAAAAACGCCCCCTTTTTTTCTGTAGTTATACTTTTAATTATATCACCGACAAAACTAAATTCAATATATAGAAACTCTTAAGAAATTCTTTAAAATTATACAAAGTCTATCTTTAAAATTATTCAATACAATATAATTAACAAAAGAGAGAAAGGAAGTTTGAGAGATGGAAAGGACTGAAAAGAAAAAATTAAAAAAGCCATTATCTATTTATATTAATAAAAATTATAGTAATAATAAAATTTCATCTAATAACTGCATACTGTTGTATAATTAAAGAGTAGAAATTATACGACAAAGGAGAAATATTATGAACGCATATAACATATTAGTAGTTGAAGATGAAAAAGAAATAGCAGAAGCAGTTGAAATATATTTATTAAATCAGGGATACAATGTTTTTAAGGCTTTCAACGGAATGGAAGGCCTTAAGGTTTTAGAAAATGAAGAAATACATTTAGCAATCGTGGATATAATGATGCCTGTAATGGACGGAATAACATTCACTATGAAAGCTAGAGAAAATCACAATTTCCCGATAATAATGCTTTCAGCAAAATCTGAAGAAGTAGATAAGATAATGGGACTAAACATAGGAGCAGACGATTACGTTACAAAACCTTTCAAACCGCTTGAACTTTTAGCTAGAGTAAATTCTCAGCTAAGAAGATACACAAAATATATGAACATTCAAAAGGCAAGTTCAATAGAAGATGAAGCTGTGAATGAAAATATATACACAATAGGAGGGCTTGAGTTAAATGACGATACAAAAGAGGTTTCTGTTGACGGAAATCCAGTAAGGCTGACTCCAATAGAATTTAAGATTTTAGGATTACTTATAAAAAATCCTGGCAGAGTATTTCCAGCAGAAGAAATTTACGAAAGAGTTTGGAATGAGGCTGCAATAAACACAGATACTGTAATGGTACATGTAAGAAATATAAGAGAAAAAATAGAATTGGATCCGAAAAATCCAAGATACTTAAAGGTGGTGTGGGGAGTTGGATACAAAATTGAAAAAATTTAAGGACGATAAATCAAAGAAAATAGTAGCCAATTTAGTCGTATTAGTTATTTTGTTTGCAAGTGCGTTTGGTGTTATGAGCACATACAGAAAAATGACGGATAATTTAAAAATAGAAGACCAGATTTTAAATACTGAAAATGCAGCTGGTTATTTTTTAGATCAGATATATCCAATGTACTGGAAATTGAAGAGTAGTGAGGGGAATGTAGATAAACCTTCAGATTTATTTTTAACAGAAGAAAATATTAAAAGTGCCTTTGGAAACATAGACATAGACTTAGGTACACCAGAAGAATTAACAGATGAAATGAATGACGATGGAGATGTAATACTAAAAAAAGAAGATATAATAGAGGACTTTAATGAAGCGTTTGGAAATGATATGGAGTATTCGGAAATAGCTTTAAATGCAGCCAATAAACCTATCAAGTATAATGTTTATGACAAAACAAACAAAAAGGACATTGGAAATGAAAAAAATGAATTAGATCTTATCAGAAAAATGGCATTAGGTCAGTTAAATGAAGAAGGTAGTGCTAAAACAGAAGAAATATTGGATAAATATTTATTCTACATGGTTTTAGATTTTGATAAAGACGGAAACTACAGCTTCAAAACTTTACACGGAATAGATATAAATAAATGCGAAAGTGCTATGTTAGGAACAACTTCAGACTGGAAGGTAAGAAGTCAAAATTTACACAATAATAGCGGTGGAGGTCCTTTAAGTTATAAATTACCTCCTATAAAAGACGCGATTTTTACAATAGGGCTAACAAAAAGAGATGCATTCACTATATTATCTAATCCATATAATTCAAGCAGATATAATTACAATGGAATTTATTATCTTCTTTCAGGGGATAAGATGCATACATTAAATCAGATAGCAATGGTAGCTATTATAATAATGTGCGTATATGCTTTATTAGGATTTGTTTTACCTAATAGCATAAGAAATGATGTATTTGCAATGAGCAGTGTGATAAAAGTTCCGATAGAAGTGATAGTGATACTTGTATTTTTAATATCTTCGGCGTTTGCAACTGTGATAAATCCAATACAGGTTATAGATGTTAGTACATCAGATTCATTGGCAAATATACTTATGCAAATGGTTCCTATATCAGCAACTACAGCTTCATGGGGAGTAGTGATAGGAAATTTAGGATATTGGATGATATTATTTGCACTATGCTTAATGGGTGGTATATATTTAAGAGATATGATTGCTAAGGGCGATAGAAAAGTAATATTCAATTCTTGCATAACAGTTAGAGTTGTGAAATGGATGATTTCAAAGGTTAAAAAGTTCTTTAGTTGGATGAATAATCTAGATTTAAAAGATGGATATGAAAAATTCATATTAGCAGCATTAGGAGTAAACTTCCTAGCAATAACAATATGCTCTTCAATTTGGGGATTTGGTATAATCACAGGAGCAATATATTCAGTGATACTTTACGGATTAATTAAGAAAAAATTTGGCAAAGTATTAGAAGACTACAACAAGCTAGAAACAATAACTGAAGATATAGCAAATGGCGATTTTGGATCAGTTCCAGAAGAGGATTTAGGAGTATTCAATCCTATAAAAGAAAACCTAGAAAATATCGAAAAAGGATTTAGTGCAGCGGTTAGTGAAGAAGTTAAGAGCCAGAAGATGAAAACAGAGCTTATAACTAATGTTTCACACGATTTAAAAACTCCACTTACTTCAATAATCACTTATGTAGACCTTCTTAAAAAAGAGGGAATAACAGAAGAAGAAAGACAGAAATATCTTGATACTATAGATAAAAAATCAAATAGATTAAAATTTCTTATTGAAGACTTATTTGAAGTAAGTAAGGCTACAAGTGGAAATGTTACAATGAACCCTATGAAGGTGGATGTTGTATCTTTAATAAAACAGACTTTAGTAGAGCTTGAGGATAAATTGAATGCAGCTCACTTAGAGGTTAAGGGGAATTTCCCAGAAGAAAAGGTGATACTAGAATTAGATAGTATGAGAACTTTCCGCATATTCTCAAATCTAATATCTAATATATCAAAATACTCAATGCCATACACTAGAGTATACATAAATGTTAAGAGAGATGCAGAAAATACAGAGATAGAGTTTAAGAATATTTCAGCAGAGGAATTAAACTGCGATGTTGAAAATCTAACAGAAAGATTTGTTAGAGGGGATAAATCGAGAAATACTGAGGGAAGTGGACTTGGGCTTGCAATAGCTAAGAGCTTCACAGAGCTTCAGGACGGTAAGATGAAGGTAAGCTCAGATGGAGATTTATTTAAGGTAGTGCTTACTTTTAAGAATGAGAGAAATTTAAAGAAAGAAGATAAGAAGCAGGAAAGTAAGGAAGTATAGTTTTTTAGAAAAGTAGGATGACGATTATCGAATAAGTGATGAGTTTTGAGAGATAATTTGTTCATCCTACTTTTTATTATATAATTAAAAATTTTGTATATGATATAATTAAAATAATAAGCAAGATAGAGTACTAAGAGGTGAATATTATGAAAGTAATAGATTTAACTTATACAATAAAAGAAGAGATGACAGTTTTTCCAGGTACAGAAATGCCAAAGTTAATTAACACAAGTAATTATGAAAAAGATGGTTTTAGGGAAACTTCTATTAGTATATATTCTCATGTAGGGACTCACATGGATCCACCTGCACATATATATCCAGACAGAACTACTTTAGATGAGTTTCCTGCAAGTCAATTTGTGGGAAAAGGACTTGTGATAAATTGTAGAGATTTAAATGAAGGTGAGGATATTACACTAGATTGTATTTTAAAATATGGTAAAAAAGCTGAGGAAGTTGATTTCTTATTATTTAATACTGGCTGGGATAAATATTGGGGAACTGATAAATATTTTGGCGATTATCCTTGTGTAAATGACAATGTTTTAGATTATGTGGTTAATGGAAATTATAAAGGAATTGGATTTGATACTATAGGGATAGATCCTGTTTTAGATGAAAATCTTTCTAGACATAAGAAGTTGTTTAAAGATAAGGATATTGTAAATATTGAGAATCTAAAAAATCTTGAGCTCTGTGGAGAGGAGATTTTTAAATTTAGTTGTTGTCCTTTAAAAATAGAAAATAGTGATGGTGCTCCAGTTAGAGCAATTGCTTGGTTTGAATAGAGATATTTTTAGTTTGAATTATGTACAGTAAATCATGAATTATGAGCAGTAAAAAAGAGCTTTATCTTGTATGGGGAGATAAAAGCTCTTTTTTTATGATTATTAAATTGGTGAGCAAAATTATATTATGCTAAGAAACATTCTATAGGTTCAAAACCTTCTTCGTCTATAGCATCCATTAAAACTTCATCAGCAACTGATTCTTCAACATAAACAGTTGCAGTTTTGTCTTCTAAGCTAACTTCTAACACATCAACACCATCTATAGCAGAAAGTGCTTCAGTTATTCTATTTACACAATGCTGGCATCCCATGCCATCTATTTTTATTATCTTTTTCATAATATTTCCTCCAGAAATTTTGATATCTTATATACCTAGTGGGGGTATATTCTCTATAGTTTGATTATATTATTGTTAGAATATAATGTCAATATGGTATTGCTTTTATTTTTTATTTGTGATAATTTAATAATAGACAACTGAATTAGTTAAGATGTCTTCAGGGCAGGGTGAGATTCCCGACCGGCGGTATAGTCCGCGAGCGTTTTTTAAACGCAGGAATTGGCAGAAGTTCAATTCAGGATTTGGTGAAATTCCAAAACCGACAGTATAGTCTGGATGAGAGAAGATGTGTTAATAATAATCTATTTAATTGAGCTAGATTTTTTATGATGTGAATTTTTAAATCCTATTTATTTAGGATATATTTTACATACTAATAATCAAGATATATTTTTTTAATAGAGAGTTACAACACCTGAAAGGCACTTAGTCTATCAGGTGTTTTTTATTTTAAATTTTAGGAGTGATGAAAGATGATGGAAAGCAAGACAAAAACAATGACAAGGGTGGCAATGCTAAGTGCACTGGCATTTGCAGCGGTATTATTTATAAGAATACCAATGGTATTATTCTTAGAATATGATCCAAAGAACGTAATTATAACAATAGGTGGATTTATTTGGGGACCATTCATGTCGTTGATGGTGGCAGTAGTAACAGCGTTTATAGAATTTTTAACTATAAGTGAAGACGGTATAATAGGGCTTGTAATGAATATAATTTCAATATGTGCGTTTTCTTGTACTGCAGCTTTTATATACAAAAAAGATAGAACTTTAAGAGGTTCTATAATAGGTTTAGTAAGCGGTACAATACTTCTTACAGTTGTTATGATGTTATGGAACTACTTAGTAACACCAATATATATGGGAATTCCAAGAGCAGAAGTTGTAAAACTTTTAGTTCCAGCGATAATGCCATTTAACCTAATAAAAGGTGGAATAGACTCAGCGATAATTTTATTAATATATAAACCAATAGTTTCTGCACTTAGAAGAACTGTTCTAAAATCAGAATCTAAAGATGCACCAAAAATGATAGTACATCCAGGTGTAATGGCTGTAGCGGTATTAGTAATAGTAACATGTGTAATGCTAGTACTAGCAATGAAAGGAATAATTTAATTTGAGTATATATAATGTGGGCTGTTGCATATTTTGTAACAGTCCTTTCTTATGCGTAGCATCAAGAATAATCTCCTCTCCAGGCTTCGACGTGCGTGTGGGTAAAATGTTTTGTTGTAATTAAAACTCATGTCTGTAGATTGTCGAGTCGATTAACTCTTGACACCACGCAAAAGGACTGCTGCAAAATATTGCAACAGCCCATTTTTCATTATATTCTTTCTATTACTACTGCTGTCCCAGATACTGTTACCATTAGCATTCCATTGTCAGCACCTAGTACTTCATAGTCTGTGTCAACTCCAACAACTGCGTTTGCACCTTTTGCAGCTGCTCTACCTTCTAATTCTTCAAGAGCTTTTTCTCTGGCATTTTTTAATTCGTCTTCATAAGAATTTGATCTTCCACCGAATATATTAGATAATCCAGCTGCAAAGTCTTTGAAGAAGTTAACCCCTGAAACAACTTCTCCGTAAGTTATTCCTTTATACTCAACTATTTTGTATCCTTCTATTGATGGTGTTGTAGTTATTATCATAATCTTGACCCCCTTTTGTAGGTAAAATTTATTTTGATTTTTAACCAATTTATATGAATTTTGGTTTATTTATATATTCTATGGAAAAAAGAAAATTCCTTTGGAAATTTAGATAAAATTTAAATTTATTTTCTTGACATAAAAAAAGATTGCTTGTATGATAAAAATATAGAAAATTTTAAATTGTAAATTCTAAGACTGGAGAGAGTAGTCGAGTTGAGTTTGATACAGAGAGTTGCAAGTAGCTGAGATTGTAGCATAAATAGATTCGGTGAATGGGTCCACGAGGAGATAGGTGAATTATAGTAGCCGAACCGTCACTGCACGTTACGCAGAAGAGAGATACACGATAAGTGTATAATTTAGGTGGTACCGCGGTAATATCGTCCTAGTGTTTTTTAACACGAGGGCGTTTTTTTTATTGGAAAAATTAATTTTAGGAGGATATTATGAACAAGATAGGAATAATAGGTGCAATGGAAGAAGAAGTAGCATTACTTCTTGAAAAAATAGAATTAGAAGAAAAAGTAGATAAAGCAGGACTTGAGTTCTACGTTGGAAAATTAAGAGGAAAAGACGTAATAGTTGTTAAATGTGGAGTTGGGAAAGTAAATTCTGCTATGTGTACTCAGATATTAATAAGCGAATTCGGTGCAGAAGCTCTTGTTAATATAGGTGTTGCAGGTGCATTAAATGACGAATTAGACGTAAATGATATAGTAATTTCAACAGATGCAATAGAATACGATATGGATGCATCAGCATTTGGTGATCCAAAAGGTACTATACCAAGAATGGATTGCTCAGAATTTAAAGCTGACGAAAGATTAATAAATGCAGCATTTGAAGCAGCTGTTAAAGAAAATAAAGGGCATAATGTTATGAAAGGTAGAATAGCTACTGGAGATTTATTCGTTGCAGATATGGAAACTAAAAACGAATTAGTAAACGACTTCGGTGGATTCTGCTGTGAAATGGAAGGAGCTGCAATGGCTCATGTTTGCTACTTAAACAAAACTCCATACGTTATAATAAGAGCTATGTCTGATAAAGCTGACGGAAGTGCAGATGTTACTTTTGAAGAATTCTCTAAAAAAGCTGCTATTACTTCAGCAAATATAGTTATGGATATGCTTGAAACAATATAATTTTAAAATTTGAAAATATATAAGTCTAAAATAGAAAGAGGGATTACAATGAGCGAAAAAAAGGTAATATTTAGTGGTGCTCAGCCATCAGGAAAAATGACATTAGGTAACTACCTAGGTGCGATAAAAAACTGGACAAAACTTCAGGACGAATACGAATGTTTATTTAGTGTTGTAGATTTACACGCTATAACAGTTCCTCAGGAGCCAAAAGTTCTTAGAGAAAATGCTAAAAAATTATTAGCTCAGTATATAGCTTGTGGACTAGATCCAGAAAAAAATATTATATTTATACAGTCACATGTTAAAGAACATCTTGAATTAATGTGGGTATTAAATACAATGACATACATGGGTGAGTTAAACAGAATGACTCAGTTCAAGGATAAAGCGCGGAAATCTGAAGCTAACTTAAATGCAGGTCTATTTACATATCCTGTTTTAATGGCAGCTGATATACTTCTTTACCAGACAGATTTAGTACCTGTTGGTGATGACCAGAAACAGCACCTTGAATTAGCTAGAGATTTAGCAAATAGATTTAACAATAGATATTCAGATACATTCAAAATACCAGAAGGATATTATCCAAAAGAAGCAGCAAGAGTAATGAGCTTACAGGATCCTACTAAAAAAATGAGTAAATCTGATGAAAATGTAAATGGATTTATACTTCTTGAAGATGATCCAGATACAATAAGAAGAAAAATTAAAAAATGCGTGACTGACTCTGAAGGTGTGGTAAGATATTCACCAGAACAGCCAGGTATAAAAAATCTTCTTGATATATACTCAGCTTTATCAGGAAAATCAATAGATGAGATAGTAAAAATGTACGAAGGTAAAGGATACGGAGAATTTAAAGCAGATACTGCTGAAGTTATAATAAGCGTATTAGAGCCTATGAGACAGAAATATCTAGCACTTTTAGAGGATAAAGAATATCTTGAAAAAATATACTGTGAAGGAGCTAAAAAAGCAGAAGCAAAAGCTAGAAAAACTCTTAGAAAAGTATACAAAAAAGTTGGTTTCTTAGAAAGAAAATATTAATAATTTGACGAATTTAATATTTTAATAGTAAAAAGAGGACTTGTTTTCGATTAAAATTTTTAACCGAATCAAGTCCTTATTTTTGTACATAGTTTTTTGTAAAAATAAATTTGCGTAAAAAAAAATGAGCCATCGAAGCTCATCAAAAGGGTAAGGTTATTACTACTTTTGGGGAAAGTAGAATCAAAGATTAACAATTTATATTATATTTAGGTTAATCTGTTATTTTCAATCTATAAATAAATTATACAATTTAATTATAAAAGTGTCAAGAAATTATCAAGAAAATGTTATAAAAAAATCAATGTCAAATGTAAAAAACAAATAATAAAGTAATATGCTATTGTGATATAATAGAATATGTATAACTATGTATGAAAGTATAATAAATAAAAATAGGGGTGGTTTTTTGATATATGAGGTAATAATTGCCATTTTGATAGGTATTGACCAGGCGATAAAGTACGGTGTTTTAAATGTACTTAAAGAAAAAAGAAGTATACCTGTTATAGATGGTGTGTTTCATCTAACTTATGTAGAAAATAGAGGAGCAGCATTTGGAATGCTTCAGAATAACCAGATTATATTTGTGATAATAGCTGGACTTGCTACAGTAATCGGACTTTATTGGCTACATAAGAATAAGGAAAAAATAAACATAATTGGGAAAGCGTCTATTATAATGATTGTTTCTGGGGCAATAGGTAATTTAATAGACAGACTTAGACTGGGATTTGTTGTGGATTATTTTGATTTTAGAATAATTTGGCAGTATGTTTTTAATTTTGCCGATATTCTTGTTGTATGTGGAACAATATTGTTGTGCTTCTATATATGGAAGTATTCGGATTTGAAGGAGTAAATTAGAAACTGTGTTTAATAGGAGGTAAGATGTTAGATAATATAAATGAAGAAAAATTATCTGATGTTAGTTGCGAGGAGATTAGAGAATTTTTAGTCGAAGAAGACGAGGAAGGGGATAGACTAGATGTTTATCTTGCGGACCAATTCGTCGATATGTCTAGGAGCTATATTCAGAAGATAATAAAAGATAAAAAGGTAACTGTAAACGGAAAAATTGAAAAAGCTAAGTATCTTGTAAAAGAGGAAGATAAGATTGTGATAGAAATTCCAAAACCCAAGGTGTTGGAGGTTGTACCACAGGATATACCAATAGAAATTGTATATGAGGATGATGATATTATAATAGTAAATAAACCTCAGGGGATGGTAGTTCATCCTGCGCCTGGAAACTACGAGGGGACTTTGGTTAACGCTATTTTATATCATTGTAAAGGAAATCTTTCTTCTATAAACGGTGTTATAAGACCTGGGATAGTACATAGAATTGATAAGGACACTTCTGGGATACTTATGATTGCAAAAAACAACAATGCACATAATTGTCTTGCTGAGCAGCTAAAGGATCACTCTATAACAAGAGAGTATGAATTTATCTGTTATGGTGTATTTAAAGAAGATAATGTTACAGTTGATAGGCCAATAGGAAGAAATCCTAAGGATAGATTAAAGATGGCTATCGTTCCAAATGGGAAAAGAGCTGTGACTCATTTTGAAGTGATTGAAAGATTTAATGGATATACGCACGTCAGAGCTAGACTTGAAACAGGAAGAACTCATCAGATAAGAGTACATGCTATGTCTATTAATCATCCACTTGTAGGGGATCCAGTGTACGGACCTAAAAATTCAAAGATAAAATTAAATGGTCAGGCACTTCATGCTAAAAAATTAGGATTTATACATCCTACGACAAAGGAATACATAGAGTTTGATTCAGAGCTACCGGATTATTTCCAGAAGCTGTTGGAAAAATTAAGAAAATAATACAAATATAAGGTATTAATATTTAAGTGAAATTATTTGATTAAATATTTTCGGAATGGAGAGTTTGATATGATAGAAAAGGCTCAGTTAATGGATGAAAAAGCTATGGCGAGGGCTATAACTAGAATAAGTCATGAAATAATAGAAAAAAATAAGGGGATAGAAGACCTTGTTCTTGTTGGGGTAAAGACTAGAGGAATTCCTCTAGCTAAGAGAGTGCAGCTAAAAATAGAAGAAATAGAAGGTAAATTGCTACCAGTTGGCGATATAGATATAAGTAGATACAGAGATGATATAAGTGAAAGAAGAGTAGAAGGTAACTTAAGCGACGACAATACTTCTTTTGACATAGACAAAAAAACTGTTGTACTTATAGATGATGTTCTTTATACAGGAAGAACTGTAAGAGCAGCGTTAGACTATATAATAGACAATGGTAGACCTAAAGCAATACAGCTTGCTGTACTTGTTGACAGAGGACACAGAGAACTACCAATAAGAGCTGATTACGTAGGAAAAAACGTACCGACATCAAAAAATGAATTTATATCTGTAAAACTATCAGAAATTGATGGAGAAGACTCAGTAACAATCAATGAATAAAAATTTGGAGCTGTTGCAATAATTTGCAACAGCTATTTTTTTGCCTAATCTACTATAAAAAATCTCTTTCTTGATAAAAGTGTGGCTAAATCAAAATTTGCCACCATTTGTTACTATGCGAAGCATATGAGATATAGACAAACTTTTCTCCAGCTTCGACGCGTGAGCGAAAAATAGGTTTGGTGCTTCTAAAATACGCGTCTCCAGATTGTCGAAAAAGTTTTGTCTATATAACTCATATGCTACATAATATCAATAGACTTGTAAATTTTGATTTATACCACTCTTTATAAGTAAGTGATTTTATAGAAGACTGAGCAATAAAAATACCTTGTTGTAAAATTATTGCTAACAGCTTTCTAAGCGAGGGAAATGAGAGAAATGTTGTAAATTTGTAAGTAAGTTACTTAGATATATATTAATTCATTGTTTCGTATTATTTATAAAAGATGAGAAGAATATAAATACTTATTTCCGCATTTTTAGGGAGTTAATAATGTGAAAGAGTGAAGAAATATGTCAGAGCCAGCGACAATCTGCAGACGTGGGTTTTAATTACAACGAAACACTTTCCTTACACGCACGTCGAAGCCTGGAGCGGAAATGACATATTTCTTCACTCTTTTCCATATATTAAGCAATAAAAAAAGGTCTACCTTTTGGTAGACCTTTGATCTCACGAACAAAATTTTAATTAAGCTCTTTCAACTTTTCCAGAACGTAGGCATCTTGTACAAACTTTAACTCTTTTTGGAGTTCCGTTCTCTACAACTCTAACAGTTCTTAAGTTTGCAGACCAAGTTCTTTTGTTGTGTTTATTTGAGTGTGATACTGTGTTTCCTGAATGTTTACCTTTACCACATACGCTACATACTCTTGACATTACCGTGCACCTCCTTAAAAAATAAATAACTATTTAAAGACTAAAAACATATTTATAATATCATAAACAACAAAGTTTTGCAAGAAAAAAATATATTTCTTTTGAAGATATTGAAGAATATCTATTTATCATATAAAATTATATATATAAATGCTGATAATGTAAACAAAAAGTTTTCTAATTTGTAAAAATAAAAAAGTTTATTTGATAAAAAGACTTGATATTATTGTTAAAGTTAGATTATTATATGCTATATAGGTTTAAATTATAACCAGATTATAGTATCATATTGTTTATATCGACTAGAAAATAGATACTTTATGTATTTATTGCCGAGGATAAAATTAAATTGGCAAAAAACTTTTAAGAGGGGGTTCAGAACCATGACCGCAAAAATAACAAATGAATACGGATGTATAGAAATAGATAAGCATGTAATAGCACAGGTTGCATATAGAGCAGCTATGGAAAGTTATGGGCTAGTTGGACTTGCATCAAGAACTAAAGGAATAGTTGAACTTTTAAAGGGTGAAAATGCGACAAAAGGTGTAAAAGTAGAAGAAACTGAAGATAATACTGTCGAAATAGAACTTTTCGTAATAATGCAGTATGGAATCAATATATCTACAGTTGCTAACAATATAATAGATAAGATAAAATACACAGTCGAAAAATTAATCGGAGTTAAAGTAACTAAAATAGATATAAATGTACAGGGTATAAGAGTAAAATAGGAGGAAAAAAATGACCGAATATATAAAAGCCAAAGCATTCAGAGAAATGTTTGTTTCGGGTGCTAATAATCTTCAGAATAGTAAAGATTTAGTAGATAAATTAAATGTATTCCCAGTTCCAGATGGAGATACTGGTACAAATATGTCACTTACTATATCTTATGCAATGAAGGAATTAGAAAAAGTAGGAGAAGACGATATAACTAAAATAGCAAAGGCGTTATCTAAAGGATCTTTAATGGGTGCTAGAGGTAACTCTGGGGTTATATTATCACAGATAATCAGAGGTATAGGAAAATCTGTTGAAGGTAAGGATAAACTTTCAACTGTAGATTTAGCAAAAGCTTTAAAAGGTGGTTCAGATACTGCTTACAAAGCTGTTATAAAACCAGTAGAAGGTACTATACTAACAGTTATAAGAGAAACTGCTGAATATGCGGTTAAATTAGCTAAGAGAGAAAATAATATTGAAAAATTCTTAGGAAAAGTAGTTAGAGAAGCTAATGTATCATTAGAAAATACTCCTAACCTACTTAAAAACCTTAAAGACGCTGGAGTTGTAGACTCAGGTGGTAAAGGGTTAACACTTATATTAGAAGGGTTCTATCTTGCAATAGTTGGAAAAGCAGTAGTTCCAGCAACAGCAGAAAAAACAGAACTTAAAAATGTATCTCTATCATCAGCAGATACTACATCTACTGAAGATATAAAATTCGGATACTGTACTGAATTTATATTAGAATCAGATAAAATAGATGATGCTGGAATAAGAGATATAATGCTAGGATATGGAGATAGTTTAGCAGTAGTTGGAGATGAAGGTGTTATAAAAGTACACGTTCATACTAACGAACCAGGTAACGTACTTCAGGAAGCATTAAAATACGGACAGTTACTAACAATAAAAATAGAAAATATGAGAATGCAGCATGAAAATATACTTGAAGGTGTTGCAGAAAATGCTGAATACGAAGAACCAGTAGAAGAAAAAGAATTTGCATTCATATCTACTTCTATGGGTGATGGATTAGCTAGCATATTTAAAGATTTTGGTGTTGATCATGTAATCGAAGGTGGACAGACTATGAACCCAAGTACTGAAGATTTCATGAAAGCAATAGATAAAATACATGCTAAAAATATATTCATATTACCAAACAATAGCAATATAATAATGGCAGCTAATCAGGCTAAAGAACTTAGCGATAAAAATATAATAGTAATACCTACTAAAAATATTCCACAGGCTGTAAGTGCACTTGTTGGATTTAATCCAGAAGCTACAGCTGAAGAAAATGAAGCTAACATGGTAGAAGCATTAAGCTATGTAAAATCAGGACAGGTTACTTTTGCAGTTAGAGATACTGTAATGAATGGAATAGAAATAAGAGAAGGTAATATAATCGGTATTGCTGAAAAAGAAATGATTGCAGCTGGTGACGAAGTTGATGAAGTAGCAAAGAAACTAGTAGAAAAATTAGTTGATGAAGATTCAGCTATAATAACATTATTCTACGGTGAAGATGTTACAGAAGAACAGGCTGAAGAGTTAAGAGGAGAATTAGAAGAAAAATTCGAGGACATAGATGTAGAACTTTACTACGGTGGACAGCCTCTTTACTACTACCTAATATCAGTTGAATAAAAATAAGTAAATCAATCCTGTATGACTGAGATATATGTTGTACAGGATTTTTTTGATTTATTTTTGCTCTAAGAAGAATAAAAATTTAGGCAGGTGATAAATTTGTTCGGAGTAATAAATGAGAGCATACAGTATGTTAAGGGAATAGGTCCTAAAAAAGCAGAAAAATTGAATAAACTTGGAATTTATACGATAAAGGATCTACTTTATTATTTTCCAAGACAGTTTGAAGATAGAAGCATAATCAAAAAAATTGCTCAGCTTGAAGATGAAGAAAAAGTGACTGTAAAGGCACTTATAACAAATATAGAGAGCTATACACCCAAAAAGGGAATGACTATAACTAGAATAGATGTAAAAGACGATACAGGATTTGCAAAGCTTACTTTTTTCAATAAGGAGTATATAAAAAATACTTTTAGAGTAGGAGATAGTATACTAGCATTTGGAAAGGTAAAGAAAAATGGAAGATTTGTAGAGCTTAATTCGTGTGAACTAGAATATCTATCCGCATCACCTAAAAATATAGGAAAGTTAGTGCCAGTTTATCCACTTAGCTATGGTGTTACAAATAAAGATATTATGAATACGGTTAGGATGGTATTTGAGAATAAGGATATAAAAATACCAGAGTATATGCCAGAATATCTTTTAAAGAAATATAGATTGTGTGGAATAGAATATGCAATTAAAAATATTCATTTTCCAAAAGATAAAGAGTCTTTAAAAATTGCTCTATACAGATTAATTTTTGAAGAATTATTGGTGCTACAGCTTGGACTGTTTATGTACAAGGGTGGAAGTAGCGATGAAAAAGGTATATTGTTCAAAAGAAATCAGAGATTAGATGAGGTGCTTAAGTCATTGCCATTTAGCCTTACAAGAGCTCAGAATAAAGCTTTAAATGAAATAATTGACGATATGTGCTCAGAAAAAGTTATGAATAGACTTGTACAGGGAGATGTCGGAAGTGGTAAGACAGTTGTCGCACTTCTTGCACTTGCTGAGTGTGTGTTTAATGGATATCAAGGTGCACTTATGGCTCCAACTGAGATACTTGCACAACAGCATTATGAGTCGTTTACAGAAACGTTTGAAGATATTGGAATAAATGTAGAGCTATTAACAGGAAGTGTTACAAAAAAACAAAAGGAAGGTATATTACAGAGGGCTAAAGATGGAGAGATAGATATTCTTATAGGGACTCATGCACTTATTGAAGATAATGTAGAGTTTAAGAATATTGGACTTGTTATAACCGATGAGCAGCATCGTTTTGGGGTTAGACAGAGAGGAAAATTATCTTCTAAAGGTGAAAGTCCAGATATACTTGTTATGACAGCAACTCCAATTCCGAGAACTCTTGCGCTAATACTTTATGGAGATTTGGATATTTCTATAATAGACGAGCTTCCACCAGGAAGACAGCCTATAGAAACAATAGCTGTAGAAAAGAAAAAAAGAGATAAGGTGTACAACTCACTTGTCAGAAGAGAGGTAGACAAGGGACGACAGGTTTATATAGTCTGTCCACTTGTGGAGGAAAGTGAAACTTTAGATATAACTTCTGCTACAGAAACTGCTGAAGAAATAAAAAGAGATTTCTTCCCGGATTTAAGAGTTGGGCTACTTCATGGAAAGATGAAACCATCTGAAAAAGATGCTATTATGACAGCATTTAAAAACCACGAATTAGATATCCTTGTGTCAACGACGGTTATAGAGGTTGGGGTAAATGTGCCAAACTCAACTCTTATGATTATAGAAAACGCAGAGAGATTTGGACTTGCGCAGTTACATCAGCTTAGAGGACGTGTTGGTAGAGGAAAACATCAATCTTATTGTGTTTTAATCTATGGATCAAATAGTGAAGTTTGTAGAAAAAGAATGAGCATAATGGAAGAAACTAACGATGGATTTAAAATTTCTGAGAAAGACTTAGAGATAAGAGGTCCTGGAGAATTTTTTGGAACTATGCAGCACGGTGTTCCAGAACTTAAAGTTGCAAATTTATTTAAGCATATGAAAATACTAAAGACTGTGCAGCAAGAGGCTAGAATTATAATTGGAGAAGATTCTACTTTAGATTTTAAAGAATATAGAGGATTGAAAAGAGAAATAGAATCTAAATTTAAAGATAAAATAGAAAAAGATATAACTATGAATTAATTTATATCAATACAATAGTAGTTACTATATGATATAATAATAGATATGATAATTTGAATTGAAAGGAGAAAAACGTGAGAGTTATTTCTGGAAAAGCTAGGGGATTGAAACTTAATCCACCTAAAGATCAGAGTGTAAGACCTACAACTGATAGAGTAAAAGAATCACTTTTTAATATAATAAATTCATACGTGATGGATGCAAATGTTTTAGACCTTTTTGCAGGATCGGGTTCGCTTGGGATAGAGTGTCTATCTAGAGGGGCTGAACATTGCGTATTTTCAGATTTGAGTAAGGAAAGTATAAAGATAATTCAGTCTAATATAAAAAAAGCTAGAGTTGAGCGGGAAAGTACAGTAATAAATAAGGATTATAAAAATGTTATATCGGATATGGGTATTAAAAAACAAGAATTTGATATAATTATGCTAGATCCGCCATATTATGAAGGACTTTTTGTAGACTGTATAGAAAGAATAGATAAGAACCAGATACTTTCTGAGGATGGAGTGATTGTGGTAGAGCATGACAAAAAAGATGAGCTACCAGACGAGATAGGAAATATAGTCAAGGTAAAGGAAAAAAAATATGGAATAACAGTACTTAGTTTTTATAAGCTAAGTGTGGAGGATAGCGATGAATAAATGCAATGTGAAAAAAGCTATTTTTGCTGGTAGTTTTGACCCTATTACAAATGGTCATTTAGATATTATAAGAAGGGCATCAAAACTTTTTGGAGAGCTTCAAGTAGGGATATTAATAAATCCTAATAAAAAGGCATTATTTACTTTAGAAGAGAGAATAAAATTAATAGAGGACTGTACATCTGACTTAGACAATGTAAAAGTAATCTCGTTTGATGGGTTACTTGTAAAATATTGCGAGCAGAATGGAATAGATGCATTAGTCAGAGGAATAAGAAGTGCTGCAGATGTAGACTACGAATTACAGATGGCTCATATGAATAGAGAACTAGATTCATCTATAGAAACTATTTTCCTTCCAAGCAATACTAAATTTTCTTTCATAAGCTCTTCACTTATAAAAGAGGTACTATCTTTTGGAGCAGATATACAGAATTTGGTTCCAGAGCAGGTACTAAAAGAATTAAAAATTAAGATGAATAAAAAGGAGATATAGTATGCATATAGAAGATTCACACATAATAGACCTTATAAAAGAATTAGAGTTTCTTATTCAGGAGGCTTCTTCAGTACCGTTTAATTCTCACAAGTGTAGTATAGAAAGACAGGATGCACTAGATATAATAAGCGATATAAAAAGAGCTCTTCCAAGAGAATTAGAACAGGCCAAGAGTGTAGCCGAAGAAAGTAAAGATATAATGAACAGAGCAATAGCTGAAGCTCAGGAAATGTTAGACGATGCTGAAAAGAAAGCAGTAGAAATAATAGAGGAAGCTAAGGCTGAGGCTGAAGAAATAAGACTAGATACAGAAGATGCTGTAAACGATTATATAAATAGCAGCAAACCTGTTTTAGAAGCAGAAGAAAAAGCACAGAAAATAATCAGCAATGCAAAAGCTGTTTCTGAAGAAATAAAAGTTGGTACTGCTGAGTATGCTGACGAACTTTTATCTGAAGTTGAAGAGCATATAGTCACTATTTTAGACGAAATTAGAAAAAATCGCGAAGAATTTAAGTAAAAATCAAAAAAATATTTGCCATTAACCTAATTTTTTTATATACTAGTTAAGGATTGTTTATTAATAGATATAAAATTTTGCGATAAATTTGTTAAAACCAATTAATTTATATAAAGAAAGGTGATACCAATATGGAGAGAAAAGTAGGAACAATTTCTAGAGGAGTAAGAGCTCCAATCATAAGAGAAGGAGACGATCTAGCAACAATAGTAGTAGAATCTGTATTAGATGCAGCTAAAAGCGAAAATTATGAAATGAGAGATAAAGACGTTGTAGCTGTTACAGAAGCAATAGTAGCTAGAGCACAGGGTAACTATGCAAAAATAGATGATATAGCTGAAGATGTAAAAGCTCAGTTAGGTGGAGAAACAATAGGTGTTATATTCCCTATATTAAGTAGAAATAGATTCGCTATATGCTTAAAAGGTATAGCTAGAGGAGCTAAAAAAGTAGTTCTTATGCTAAGCTACCCATCTGATGAAGTTGGAAATCATTTAGTTGATATAGAACTTCTTGATGAAAAAGGTGTTAACCCATACTCAGATGTACTTACTCTTGAAAAATATAGAGAATTATTTGGAGAAAATAAACACACATTCACAGGTGTTGACTATGTAGATTACTATGCTTCATTAATAAGAGAAGCAGGAGCTGAAGTAGAAGTTATATTCGCTAATAACCCAAAAGTTATATTAAACTACACTAAAAATGTTTTAACTTGTGATATACACACAAGAAAAAGAACTAAGAGAATATTAAAAGAAGCAGGAGCTGAAGTTGTAATAGGTCTTGATGACATATTAACTAAATCAGTAAACGGAAGTGGATTCAATGAAAACTACGGATTACTAGGAACAAACAAATCAACTGAAGAAACTGTAAAATTATTCCCAAGAGATTGTAAAGATTTCGTTGAAGAAGTTCAGAAACAGTTCAAAGAAATAACTGGTAAAAACGTAGAAGTTATGGTATACGGAGATGGAGCTTTCAAAGACCCAGTAGGAAAAATATGGGAACTTGCTGACCCAGTAGTTTCTCCAGCTTATACTTCAGGATTAGAAGGAACTCCAAACGAAGTTAAACTAAAATACTTAGCAGACAATGATTTCGCTGATTTAAAAGGTGATGAATTAAAAGACGCTATATCTGAATACATAAAAAATAAAGATAACGATCTAGTAGGAGAAATGGTATCTCAGGGTACTACTCCAAGAAGATTAACTGACCTTATAGGTTCATTATGTGACCTTACTTCAGGAAGTGGAGATAAAGGTACTCCAATAGTACATATACAGGGATACTTCGATAACTTCACAAACTAATCAAATAATTAGATTACACAGAGGCTGTTGCAAATTTGCATTAGCCTCTTTTTTGTTAATAAATATGGATAGTTTATGAAAAATTTGCCTATAAGCAATATAAACAAAGTTTTTATGTTATAATATTTAAATAGAATTTATAAAAAGATTTGTTGGAGGTTAAGAAAATGAAAAAGAAGCTATTAGCACTTTTACTTGCTTCTACAATTGTATTTTCATCGGTTTTAATGACTGGATGTAAAAAAACTGATGAAGAAGAAGCAAAAGACCCTAATATACAGGTTGAGGTAGATATTGCAAAACCTAATATAGAAGAATTTAAAAGTATAGAAATTCCGCAGTTAGGTAGAAATATAAACAGAGATGAGTTTAAGGTTGTAAATATATCAGTTTACACTAATTACAGTGATAAATATTCTGATATGAAGATGACTATACCAACATTCAAAGGAAAATGTGGTACTGTAGATTCTATAGAAAGATATGTTTCAGGAAATGCTACATCTAGTGAAAATGATATAGACAGAGTGTATAAATATGATGAGGACTTTATACTATATACTAAAGGTCTTGATAATGCTGGTATAAAAAAATTATTAAATCAGCATAAACTTGTGTTTGAGTATAAAAATGGGGACGAAAAAGAAAAACAGACTATTTCTTTAGGTAACGAGGCTAATTTTATAAAAAAATAATATAAAAATATAATAAAGAAGAGGGAGAATTGGTATGAAGCAGATTTTAAAGGAATTTAAAGAATTCATCAGCCGTGGAAATGTAATGGATATGGCAGTAGGGATTATTATAGGTGGTGCATTTACAGGAATTGTTTCTTCTTTTGTAAATGATATTATAAACCCTATACTTGGTATTTTTGGAGGAATGAACTTTAGTGATTTAAAATGGAATATAGTTGGAGATGTTACTCTAAACTATGGAAGCTTCATAACAGCGGTTATCAATTTCTTGATAATGGCTGCAGTACTATTTGCAATAATCAAGCTAATGAATGGTTTTTCTGCTAGGTTAGCTATTAAGAAAAAAGAGGAAGAAGAACAGGCAGCACCAACTACAAAAGTGTGCCCATTCTGTAAAACTGAAATAGCAATAGATGCGACAAGATGTCCACATTGCACATCAAATTTATAAGTAAAAGAGCAAGAGTATAACTGCTCTTGGCTCCAGGCTTCAGCGCCCCACACTGTTAGAGTAACACATTTAGCGGATGTGGGGCGCTTGCAGTATTGTCGCATACGAGCAGTTATATCTCTTGCCCTTAGTTTGTAAATTTGATGATACGGTAAAAAATATATTGTAATAAAGTTTATCTTATGTATATCGGTTTTATAAAGTAGTCCATGGATCCTTTTAGTAGGGGTCTATTTTTTTTGTAGTAAATTGTGTTGTATATGTCAGTGCATTTTATGTCGTTTTCTATCAGGAATTTGAAGTTTTTGTCGTCCATGAAGTGTTCTACTTCTGAGAATTTGTTTATTATTTTTATTTCAGAGGATTTTTTTATTTCTCTTATGATTTCTCTACCTTTTGAGTTAAATGCTAATATTCTTACATAAGGTATAGTGTCTATTTTTTTTGCAAATTCCATGTCTTCTTTTGTAACACCCAACAGTATATTGTTTAAGCATCTTTTTATTCTAGTCATTGTGTATCTTTTAGATTTGACTAAGTTTAGTAACTCATTGTAATCTTTCGCAACAAGTGCAGCTTTAAATATTTTATTTTCTATTCCCTCAGATATATCAAAATACGATTCTAAATTCTTTTTATCCCTTATTATAGTTGATATAAGTGTTTCAAAGAAGTACTCTGGATACATCGGTAAAAATCCCTTTTCTATATTTGACGTAATCATATTTAAAGTAGATTCCGGAATAGAATTAGTTATATCTGTAGAAGTTTGTATTGATTTAATTAATTCGTCGAAATCTGATGAATTATTTTCTTTAGATGATATTATTTCATACAGTTTTTTTCTTACTGCAGTTGCGGAATTTATGTTTCCAGATATTTCTTCTGAATTGTATTCAGAATGAATTCTTCCTATTGTAAAAGGCTTTATCTCGCTTTTTAATGAGATTAATTGTTTTATGTATTCAATTCCTAAAATATTGTTTGAAGAGCTTAAAATATCGTTTAATCTTTCTTCAGATAAATCAATATTATTAAAATTATCTCCAAATGAAAAATCTGGAGAATTTATATAATCAAATAACGCCTTGTTTCTAGCAGTAGGAAATAACATTCCTTCACTTAGGTATGAAGATAGTTTTTCTTTAAACTCCTGAGGCTCTAGGCAAAGTATAGAGGCTATTAGATATAGAGCATTGATATTTCCCTCCTCACTTCCGAAACAAATTGAATTTACACAGCCGAGAGAATTTAAAAGAGCAACAGATCCTTTGGCAAAAAGTTCTGCACTTTGAGATGAGTAAATTGATGGTAGTTCTACAACCAAATCTACACCAGATTCAACAGCAGCCTTTGCTCTTGAAAATTTATCAAATAAAGCAGGTTCACCTCTTTGTATAAAATTTCCACTCATAACTGCGATTGATGCATCGGCGTTTGTTTTTTCTAAAGACTTTTGTAAATGATATATATGACCGTTGTGAAACGGATTGTATTCGACTATTAAGCCAGTTATATTCATATAAAATTAAACTCCTTTTTTAAAAAATTTCTTCTAATAAAGAAAGTATAACTCAAGTGAATGAAATAAAAAAGGAAAAAGACTTTAAATTTACGCAAAAAAATGATATATTAGTAATGTTAATTCGGTTTTTATATAAGTAAAAGTTGCAGTATTGAGGGAAATAGTGCAGCAAAAAAATGACAACAAATTTCTGGAGGTATAAATAATGAAAGTATTAGTTTTAAACTGCGGTAGTTCATCATTAAAATATCAGTTAATAGATATGGAAAATGAATCAGTTTTATGTAAAGGTTTAGTAGAAAGAATAGGAATAGAAGGTTCTGTTCTTAAACACGAAAAAGAAGGTTTAGCAGACAAATATGTTGTTGAACAGCCAATGAAAGACCACAAAGACGCTATACAGCTTGTATTAAACGCTGTTGCTGACGAAAAAGTTGGAGCAGTTAAAGATATGAAAGAAATAGATGCAGTAGGTCACAGAGTTGTTCACGGTGGAGAAAAATTCGCATCTTCAGCATTAATAACACCAGAAGTAGAAGAAGCTTTAAAAGAATGTATAGACTTAGCTCCTCTACACAACCCAGCAAACTTAATGGGAATAGATGCTTGTAGAGCAATATTACCAGATGTACCAATGGTAGGTGTATTCGATACAGCTTTCCATCAGACAATGCCTAAATCATCATTCTTATATGGACTTCCATACGAATTATACACTAAATACGGAGTAAGAAGATACGGATTCCACGGTACTTCTCACAACTACGTATCTAAAAAAGCAGCAGAAATGCTAGGAAAAGACATAAAAGACCTTAAAATAGTAACTTGCCACTTAGGAAACGGTGCTTCTATAGCAGCTGTAGATGGTGGAAAATGTGTAGATACTTCTATGGGATTCACTCCACTTGAAGGTTTAATAATGGGAACTAGATGTGGTGACATAGACCCAGCTATACTACCATTCTTAATGAGAAAAGAAGGATTAGACGCAGATGGTCTTGATAAATTAATGAACAAAGAATCTGGTGTATACGGAATGACTGGTATATCTTCAGACTTCAGAGATATAGAATCAGCAGCTAAAGAAGGAAATGAATTAGCTCAGGCTACTTTAGATGCTTATGTTAAAAAAGTTCAGAAATACATAGGTGCTTATGCAGCAGAAATGAACGGATTAGATGCAGTTGTATTCACAGCTGGTGTTGGTGAAAACGGAATAGGAATAAGAGCTGAAATAGCTTCTAACATGGAATTCTTAGGAATGAAATTAGACGCAGAAGCTAACAACGTTAGAGGAAAAGAAACTGTAATATCTACAGAAGACTCTAAAGTTAAAATGTTATTAATACCAACTAACGAAGAATTAATGATAGCTAGAGATACTTTAGCATTAGTAAAATAATAAAATTAGTTGAATTAGACTACAAAAGATACAAAATTTAAACAAAATTTTACCTATCAAGTAAAAATACTTGACAAACAAATTTATGATTTGTATAATAATTAGGTAAATGCAAAGAGGTGAGCTTTATGATAATTAATGTCGACAAACTACGCGGAAAAGAAATTGATAAAATTAACTTGAATTTTTGCGAAGAAATTGATACTATTAGTTACTGTGATGAAAAATATAAATTAGCTTCACCTATTGAAGTTACGGGTAAAGTAACTCGTAATGGTAAAGAGCTGTATATAAATTCAGACGTCAAGATGACAGTTGTGGACAGATGTTCTAGATGTCTTGAAGAAGTTGAGATTCCTTTAGATTTCAATATACAGGGCTTTATAGTGCAGGAGAACAATTATACTGAGGATGAATATGAAGAATTCGATGCATTTATTGTAAAAGACTACGAAAATGTAGACCTTTTAGAAATAATAACTCAGAATTTAGAATTTAATATGCCTCATAAAGTTCTTTGTGGTGAAGATTGTAAGGGTCTTTGCCCAGGATGTGGAGCAAACCTTAATAAAGAGGATTGCAGATGCAGCGAAAAGATAAATGACGAGGATAATATTGATCCACGTTTTGCTAAATTAAAAGAATTACTGAAAAATGAATAAAGAGGAGGTGTCCTAAATGGCAGTACCAAAGAGAAAAACTTCTAAATCAAAAAGAGATATGAGAAGAGCAGCTAACTCAAAAATGGTTGCACCAGGTTTCGTAGAATGCCCACAGTGTCATGAACCAAAATTACCACACAGAGTTTGCCCTGATTGTGGATATTACAAAGGTAAAGAAATCGTAGAAAAATAATAAGTTTACAAATAGAAAAAAGCATGTAGAGTAATCTACATGTTTTTTTTATGCATTTTGTTCATTTTTTTGTACTTGGTCTTAATTTGTGGTAATGTATAATTAGGATAATTTTTGTTCAAAATGCTGAGAATATTTTTTTTCTAGGGGTAAATAGAAAAAAAGTGAAAAATTAAGTGTTGAAAAAAATGATCATATAATATATACTACTATTAGTAGCTGGTCATAAAAACTAGCTATAAAAATTGGAGGTAACATGAAAAAGAGAAGTAAAGTTCAGAGACAGAAGGAACTTGTTGATATGTTAAAGACAGATCCGTTCTACACAGATGAAGAACTTGCTGAAGTATTCAGTGTCAGTGTACAGACTATAAGGCTAGACCGTATGAGTCTGAATATTCCAGAACTCAGAGAAAGAGTTAAAAATATAGCTGAATCACAGAGCACAAAGGTAAGAACCCTAGGCATGAAAGAAATAACTGGAGAGATAATAGATATCTCTGTAGGTGAGCTTGGGATTTCTATGCTAGAAGTGAATGAGGATATGATTTACTCTAAGACTGGAACTCTAAAAGATGCGTATATATTCTCGCTTGCGGAATCGCTAGCGATGGCGATAATAGATACGCCTAAAGTAATAATGAGAGTTGCAAATATAAAATGCATAAAATTTGTTGAGAAAGGTGATAGACTAATAGCAAAGGCTGAAATTTATAGAAATGTCGACAAAAAGCACTATGTTAAAGTTGTCATCAATAATAAAAAACAGGAACAAATTTTTAGAGGTAAATTTATATTTGAAGAAATGGAATAGGAGGAACTTAATATGAGAATAGCTTTAGATGGAATGGGTGGAGATAACGCTCCAGTATCAAATGTAAAAGGAGCAGTTGACGCCATTAATGAATACAAAAATGTAGAATTAATTGTTACAGGAGATAAGGAAATTCTTGAAAAAGAATTTGCAAAATACGAATTTGATAAAAATAGACTTGAAATAATACACACAACAGAAGTAGTTGAAAATGAAGACAAACCTGTAAAGGCGATAAGAAGCAAGAAAGATTCTTCTATGGTAGTAGCTTTAAGAATGGTCAAAGAAGGAAAAGCAGAGGCTGTTGTTTCAGCTGGAAATACTGGTGCACTTCTTGCAGGAGGACTTTTCGTTGTTGGAAGAATAAAAGGTATAGATAGACCTTGCCTTTGTCCAGCAATACCTAATGTTAAAAAAGGAATGACAATAATAGCTGACGGTGGTGCAAATGCAGACTGTAAGCCAAGAAACTTAGTTGAATTTGCTGCAATGTCAGATATATATTCTAAAAAAGTTTTAGGTATAGAAGAACCTAGAGTAGCAGTTGCTAATGTCGGTGCAGAAGAAGGTAAAGGTAACGACCTAGTTAAGAAAGCATATGAAGAATTAAAAGGGCTTGATTTAAACTTTATAGGAAACGTAGAAGCCAGAGATGTTATAAATGATAAAACAGATATTATAGTTTGTGATGGATTTACTGGAAATATACTTCTAAAATCCGCTGAGGGTATAGCCCTTTCGCTTATGGGATTAATAAAAGAAACTCTTATGTCTAGTACAAAAGGAAAGCTTGGAGCTCTTTTAATTAAGGATGATCTTAGAAAATTAAAAGCATATATGGATTACTCAGAATACGGAGGAGCACCTCTACTAGGAGTTAAAGGTGGGGTTATAAAAGCTCACGGAAGCTCTGATGCCAAAGCAATAAAAAATGCTGTTAGACAGGCTATTAAATTTGCTGAAGGAAATGTTGTTGAGGATATAAAAGAATTCATAAATGAGTATTCTAAGAAGGAAGAAGAAGCCAGCGGTGATGAAGAATAAAATCACTATGGGAGAATAGGAAATATGGATATAAAAGCAGGTATTATAGGAGTTGGAAGCTATGTTCCTGAGAATGTAGTAACCAACTTCGATTTAGAAAAGATAATGGACACGTCAGATGAGTGGATAAGGACGAGAACAGGAATTTCTGAGAGAAGAAAGGTTACAGAAGGAGAGGCAACGTCAGATACTGCATCAAAAGCTGCATTAAAAGCATTAGAATGTGCAAAACTTGAGCCAAAAGATGTAGATATGATAATCCTTGCAACTATTACTCCAGACAGCCCTCTTCCAGCTACTGCTTGTATTGTTCAGGAAAATATCGGAGCAGTAAATGCTGCAGCATTTGATTTAGCAGCTGCTTGTTCTGGTTTTTTATATGCTATGAATATTGCGAAACGGTTTGTAGAATCAGGAGCATATAAAAACGTACTGATAATAGGAGCAGAAACTTTATCTAGTGTTATAAATTACGACGATAGATCTACAGCGGTTCTATTTGGAGATGGAGCAGGTGCTGCTGTTATCTCAGCTGTAGAAAATGGTGGTATCCTATCTATTACTAATGGTGCGGATGGTTCTGGTAAAGATTATCTTAAAATACCTGCTGGAGGATCCAGAATAAAAGCAGGTGAGGAGAGTATTAGAAATAAGCTTCATACAGTTCAGATGGCAGGAAATGATGTGTTCAAATTTGCTGTTAGAAAAATGGCTGATGAATCAGTTAAGGCTGTAGAAGCTGCAAATCTAACTCTTGAAGATATAGATTTTCTTATACCACATCAGGCTAACATAAGAATAATAGATTCGTCGGCAAAAAGATTAAAGTTAGAAAAAGATAAGGTATATGTAAATTTAACAAGATACGGAAATATGTCGTCGGCATCTGTTCCAGTGGCAATAGATGAAGCTTTTAGAGAAGGAAAGCTAAAAAAAGGCGATAAGGTAGTACTTGTTGGATTTGGTGGAGGTCTTACTTGGGGCGCTTCTGTTGTAGAGTGGAGTATATAGGAGGATTTATGAATAGAATCTGTGAAATACTAAATATAAAATACCCTATAATCCAGGGTGGTATGGCTTGGGTTGCTGATTCAAATTTAGCTGCAGCTGTATCAAATGCTGGAGGATTTGGGATAATTGGAACTGGTAGTGCTACTGCCGATATAGTTAAAAAAGAAATTGATAATTGTAGAAGATTAACTGATAAACCATTTGGAGTAAATGTAATGTTAATGTCTCCAAATGCGGATGAGGTTATAGATTTAATAATAGAAGAAAAACCAGCAGGGATAACAACTGGTGCTGGAAACCCAGCTAAATATATGGATAGATTAAAAGAAGCTGGAATAAAAGTAATTCCTGTTGTTCCTACAGTAGCTTTAGCACAGAGAATGGAAAAATTAGGTGCTGATGCTGTAATAGCTGAAGGGACAGAAGCTGGAGGACATATAGGAGAGCTTACAACTATGGTGTTAGTTCCTCAGGTTGCAGAAGCTCTAAACATACCAGTTATAGCAGCTGGTGGTGTAGCAGATGGTAGAGGAATGGCAGCTTCGTTTGCACTAGGTGCAGAAGGGGTTCAGATAGGTACTAGATTTATATGTTCTGAAGAATGTAACATACATCAGAATTATAAAGATGCGGTATTAAAAGCTAAGGATAGAGATGCAGTTGTAACAGGAAGACCAACAGGACATCCAGTTAGAACTCTAAAAAATAAATTAGCTAAAAAATTCTTGAAAATGGAAAAAGAAGGAGCATCTCCTGAAGCATTAGAAAAATTAGGAGCAGGTGCACTTAGATTAGCAGTTGTAGAAGGCGATAAAGATGGTGGATCTTTTATGGCAGGACAAAGTGCAGCAATGGTTAGAGAAATCAAACCTTGTAAAGAAATAGTAGAGGAAATTTCAAAACAGGCTTTAGATATAATGCCGGGAATATTTTAGGAGGGATTAGATATGAGTAAGACAGCCTTAGTATTTCCTGGACAGGGAGCTCAGTATACAGGAATGGCAAAAGACTTATACGAAAGTTTTCAAGTTGCAAAAGAAGTTATTGATAGAGCAGATTCTTTAATGGATTTTGATTTGATAAGTATGATGCACGATGAAGATAAAAAAAGTGAGCTTTCTAAGACAGAAAACACACAACCAGCTCTTTTAACACATAGTATGGCTATAATGGAAATACTATCTAAATATGAAAGCTTTAAATATGATGCTTGTTTAGGATTATCTCTTGGAGAGTATAGTGCTCTAACTGCTGCAAATGCAATGGATTTTAAAGATGCAGTATCTCTTGTTAGAAAAAGAGGACTTATAATGAGCAATGAAGTTGCAGATGGAGAAGGTGCAATGTGCGCTGTAATAGGAGCAAGTAGAGAACTTATAGAAGAGTGTATTCTCAAATTAGAATCAGGTACAGTTGAGATTGCGAATTATAATTCGCCAGCACAGATAGTAATATCAGGTGAAAAAGCAGCTGTAGAAGAAGCAGCAGTTCTTTTAAAAGAAAATGGAGCTAAAAGAGCAATTATGCTAGACGTAAGTGGTCCATTCCATTCTTCACTTTTAAAGGGAGCTGGAGAAAAATTAAAACTAGAATTAGATAAAGTCGATATGAAAGAGCCAAGTGTTGATGTTATATCTAATGTGGATGCAAATATACACAAAGATCCAGATGAAATAAAAGCTATACTTGTAAAACAGGTATATAGCTCAGTTCTTTGGGAAGATTCTATATCTAAATTAATCGATGAAGGTTTTGATAGATTTATAGAAATAGGACCAGGGAAAACACTTAGAGCTTTTATTAAAAAAATAGCATCTAAGAAAAAAGCTGATGTAGAAATAATAAATATAGATACAGCGGCTGATGTAAATGCATTTATCGAGTCAATTGGAGGTGAAACCAATGGCAACTAATAAACTAAATCTTGAAGGAAAGTCGGTGCTCGTGACTGGTGGCTCAAGAGGTATAGGTAGAGCAATAGCGATTGCATTTGCTGAAAATGGAGCAGATGTTGCTATAAACTATACATCAAATGAAGAAGCTGCATTAGAAGTGAGCAAAGAAATAGAAGCATTAGGAAAAACTTGCAAAATAATCAAATGCGATGTTTCAGATTTTGAAAATGCTACAAAAATGGTTGAAGATGTAGTAGCTGAATTTGGAAAAATAGATATTCTTGTAAACAACGCCGGAATAACAAAAGACGGATTGCTTATGAGAATGAAGGAAGAAGACTTTGATAAAGTTATAGATATAAACTTAAAAGGCGTTTTTAATGTGACTAAAGCTGCTACTAAGTTTATGATGAAGAAAAAATATGGAAGAGTAATAAACATGTCTTCTGTAGTAGGTGTTGTAGGAAATGCTGGACAGGCAAATTACTGTGCATCTAAAGCAGGTGTAATAGGATTTACTAAAGCTGTAGCTAAAGAATTAGCTTCAAGAAATATAAATGTAAATGCTATAGCACCAGGATTTATAGAAACAGATATGACAGATGTCTTATCAGATGATGTTAAAGAGAAAATGCTTGAGCAAATTCCTAAAAAATGTATAGGAAATGCTGAAAATATAGCAGATACTGCTCTATTCTTAGCAAGTGATATGTCTAGTTATATAACAGGTCAGGTTATTAACGTAGACGGTGGAATGGTTATGTAAATTTAATTAAAAGTTTTAAAGACTATTAAAACAAAATTAAATTTAAAATATAAAAACTCAAAATAGAAAACTAAAACTAAACTAAAAAATTAAAAATTTAAAAAGGTAATTATGGAGGAAATTAAAATGTTTGATAAAGTAGTAGAAATAATAGTAGATCAGTTAGGTGTTGAAAACGAAGGAATAACAATGGAAACTTCTTTAATGAATGATTTAGAAGCAGATTCATTAGACGCTGTAGAAATAATAATGTCTTTAGAAGATGAATTCGATATGGAAATACCAGATACAGCAGCTGAAGAATTCAAATCAATAGGCGATATAGTTAAATATATAGAAGCTAATAAATAATAAATTTTCATAAAAAAGAATAGTAAATCTAAGATAGATTGAAAATTGGAGGAAATTATGAAAAAAAGAGTTGTTATAACTGGTTTAGGATGCGTAACTCCAGTTGGAACAGGAAAAGACGATTTCTGGGTAAATATAAAAAGTGGTGTATCAGGTATAGATAAGATAACTAGATTTGATTATACAAATTACCAGACACAGATAGCAGGTGAGGTAAAAGATTTTACACCAGAAGATTATATAAGTAAAAAAGAACTAAAAAAAATGGATAGATTTACTCAGTTTGCAATGGTAGCTTCTAAGCTAGCTGTTGCAGACTCTGAGTTAGATTTAAACAATATAGACGGAAACAGAATGGGTACTGTAATAGGTACAGGAATTGGTGGAGTAGAAACAATAGAAGCTCAGCATAAAAACCTTCTTGAAAAAGGAAATAGAAGAGTTAGCCCATTCTTCATACCTATGATGATAGGAAATATGGCTGCAGGACAGGTAGCTATAGAATTTGGGGCAAAGGGACCAAGTACTAATATATGTACAGCATGTGCATCTGGAACAAACTCTGTAGGAGATGCTTTTAAGATAATCCAAAGAGGAGATGCAGATATTATGATAGCAGGGGGAACAGAAGCTGCAGTAGCTGAGTTTGCAGTAGCAGGATTCTGCAATATGAAGGCTATGTCTACCAACAACGACAACCCTCAGAAGGCATCAAGACCATTTGACAAAGATAGGGATGGATTTGTAATGGGAGAAGGATGCGGAATATTAATATTAGAAGAATTAGAAAGTGCTATAAAAAGAAATGCAAAAATATATGCTGAAATAGTAGGATATGGAATGACTTCAGATGCATATCATATAACCACTCCTGCTGAAAATGGAGAAGGTGCAGCTAGATCAATGCAGATGGCTATAAACGATGCAGGTATAGAGCCAGAAAAAATAGACTATATAAATGCACATGGTACTTCTACATATTACAATGATTTATACGAAACTATGGCGATTAAATCAGTATTTGGTGAAAATGCTAAAAATGTTTCTATATCTTCTACAAAATCTATGACAGGACATCTTCTTGGTGCATCTGGTGCAATAGAGGCTATAGTATGCGCACTTGCTATAAAGGATAATTTTGTGCCACCTACTATAAACTTAGAAAATCCTGGAGAGGGAATGGATTTAGATTACACTCCAAATAAAGGTAAAGAAAGAACTATAAATTACGCTCTAAGCAACTCGCTTGGATTTGGAGGACATAATGCTACTATAGTATTAAAAAAATACGAATAGAAAAATTTTCGCTAAAAAGTTTTCTAACTTTATTGGATATCATAAAAATATAGACAAGAGAAGTAACCATTATTTTTAAGTATTTTAGTATAGCGTAAAGATTGGTTATTATCTTGTCTTTTCTTTTGCTAAAAATATTACGTTATTGCATTGTTTCTTTCAATTTGGTATTATTATATCTATAAGTGCTTTAAAATAATTGAGTAAATAATACCTAATACACGGGAGGTAAATATAAAATGGAAAATAATAATTGTGGACAGATAAAAATATCAAATGAAGTTGTTTCTACAATAGCATGGATAGCAGCGCTAGAAGTTGAAGGTGTAGAATCTTCTCAGAGTATCGCAGATAAATTATTAAAAAATAATGGAGTAAAAATACAGCTAGAAGAAGAAGTTGTAACTGTAGACATTATGGTAGTTGTTAAATTTGGATTTGCTATACCAGATGTAGCATTTAAAGTACAGGAAAATGTTAAAAATGCTGTTGAAACAATGACAGGGCTAGACGTATCTCAGGTAAACATACATGTTCAGGGTGTAAGTTTCAAAAAAGATAAAGAAGAAGCTAAGAAAAATTAATGGATACCCTCTGATTTTTCAGAGGGTTTTTTAAGCGACAAAATATTTTTGTAAATTGAAAAAATTTATTGAATTAAACGGAAAAATTTGATTTAATAAATAAATATACTAAAAAATAGTGCGGAAAAAATTTAGGAGGGAATTTATGGGATTCAATAGAGTGAAGACAGTAACATCAAGAGAATATATGATGAAATTCATATACAACTTAGATGTTGTAAAAGACGATTTATCGGATTTAGAAAACAAGGTAAAGGAATTTTTAGTAGGTAACGAGGAGTATATAGTTAATAGATTTGAAGAATTAAAACTTCAGAGTTCAAATGACAGCGATGTACACGAATCTATGGAAACTGAAGAAGAAATAGATCTAGAAAACTATTTAAACCTAGATTATGTGTCTAATGTTTGTAAAATATACGAAGAAAAACACGAAGAAATAGACGAAGCAATAGATAAATATGCTAAAGGATGGTCTATAATGACAATGCCAAAAGTAGACGTTGCAATATTAAGACTTGCAATAGCTGAAATAGGATTTATAGATAGCATACCAGAAAAAGTATCTATAAATGAAGCTATAGAAATGGCAAAAATGTACTGCGATGATAAATCTCCAAAATTCATAAATGGGGTTTTAGGTAGTTACTTAAATGACAGAAAATAATCGAATAATAATAGGGATTGATACTAGCTGCTATACAACTTCTATAGCAGCTATAACTTTAAATAGAGAAATAGTATTTAATGAAAAGATAATGCTAAATGTAAAAAATGGAGAGCGTGGGCTTAGACAGAGCGATGCCGTTTTTCAGCATATTAAAAATTTTGGAGAGATTTCGGAAAGATTAAAAAAACATATTCATAAAAAGGAATATAAGGTAGAAATGATTTGTGCATCGGCTAAACCTAGAGATGTAGAGGAGTCATATATGCCTGTTTTTGAGGTTGGGAAAAATTTTGCAAAGACAATGGCAGCTATATTTGACTGTGAGATGCTAGAAACTACACATCAAGAAAATCATATAGCGGCATCTCTTTATGGCTGCGACAAAGAAGATTTAGAAAGATTTATATCTGTACATATGTCTGGTGGGACTATGGAAATTCTACTTACAGAAAAAGGTGATAAAGGATATAAGACGGAGATAGTAGGTGGAACAAAGGATATAAGCTTTGGGCAGTTGATAGATAGAGTAGGTGTAAAGATGGGATATGATTTCCCAGCAGGAAAGTATGTAGATGAAAATGCACTTTTATGTAAGGAAGAAGTTGCGAGTGGACTAAAAACATCTGTAAAAGACGGATATATGAATATATCTGGATTAGAGAACCAGGTGTACAAACTAATGGAAGAAAAGGACAAGTACTATGTTTCTAAGGCTGTCATGAATGCAGCTATAAAAAGCTTAGAGAAAGCATTAAGATTTGTGTGCGATAAATACAGTATAGAAGATGTTGTGTTTGTAGGTGGAGTTGCATCTAGTAAATATATTTCAAAGAAGTTGTCGAAAAAGCTTCAGAGAAATAATATTAACAGTTTCTTTACAGATGGTGCATACTCGTCAGATAATGCATGTGGTTGTGCTATAATAGGATTAGATAATTTTGTAATATAATTTAGATAATTATTTAGGAGAATTAAATATGGAAATTAGAGCACTTGAAATAAGCGAGGCAAATTCATATATAAAGAAAGTTTTATCTAATGATCCAATATTATACAACTTAAAGGTTAGAGGTGAGATTTCCAACTTTAAGATAAATTCTAGCGGACATGTATATCTAACATTAAAAGATGAAACATCTAAGATGAAGTGTGTAATTTTTAAGGGAAATTACGACAAGTCATTACAGCTAGAAGATGGAATGAAAATAGTTGCTAATGGATATATATCGGTATACGAAAGAGATGGAGCTTATCAGTTATATATACGAAAAGTAGAAAAAGATGGAGTAGGTAACCTTCATATAGAATTTGAAAAATTGAAGAAGAAGTTAAATCGGGAAGGGCTATTTGATCCGAGGTTTAAGAAAAAAATACCTTATATGCCCAAGAGTATAGGTGTTGTAACATCACAAACAGGTGCGGTAATTAGAGATATAATAAATGTTGTTAGGAGAAGGTTCCCTAAGGTTAATGTATATTTGTACCCAGTTGCTGTGCAGGGAGCAAATTCTGCGGATGAAATTGTAAAGGGGATAGAATTTTTCAATAAGATGCAGAATGTAGACACTATGATTGTTGGTAGAGGTGGGGGCTCACTTGAAGAGCTTTGGTCTTTTAATGAAGAAAAGGTGGCAAGAGCTATATTTGCATCAGATATACCTATAATTTCTGCAGTTGGACATGAAGTGGACTACACTATTTGCGATTTTGTATCAGATATGAGAGCGCCAACACCTTCTGCAGCGGCAGAAATTGCAGTGCCAGATTTGAATGAAGTGTTATATAGACTAGATAATTGTAAAAATCGGATAAAAAACAATATGTCTTCAGTTATAGAGAGAGATAGAAATAAAGCTGATAATACGTTTAATGCTATATGTACTATTGTAAAAAATGATGTTATCAATTTAGGAAAGAGTAACTTAGAGTTAATTTCAAATAAATTGACTAGAGCTATAGAGTCTAAGATAGAAAAAGAAAAGTATCAGCTAGAAAATAATTTTTCGGAAATTTGTTCTATAGTTAAGAATGAAGTTATAAAAGAGGGTAAGAATAATTTAAAGGTTATAGCAAATAGAATTGAAAATAGTATATCTAATAAAATAGATATTGAAAAATATAGATTAGATACTGCATCTGTGAATATGGTTAATAGTATGGAACAGATTATGAGCAGTAAGAAAGAAAATATGAGAAATACAGGAGCTTTACTACATAGCTTAAGTCCATTAGCTACGATAGATAGAGGATACTGTATGGTACAAAAAGAAGGAAAAACAGTCAACAGTACAGAAGACATAAATGTTGGTGAGTCTTTGAGTATTATGATGAGCGACGGGAGTGCAAACTGTACAGTTAATTCTATAGAAAAGAAATAATTTGAATTGAGAGGTAATCAAATGAACAATATAGAAAATATGACTTATGAACAAGCGTATTCAAGATTAGAAGAAGTTTTAAGAGCATTAGAAGATAAGAGTACGGGTCTTGATAAATCACTTGAGATGTACGAAGAAGGAATAGCTTTATATAGAAGATGTAAGGCTCTTTTAGATGAGGCTGAAATGAAGGTTAAGAAGTTTAATGAATTAGGATTAGAAGAAGATTTTGAAAAATAGTTTGTTTAGGAGGAAATAAAAATGGACTTTAAAGAAGAATTAAAAATAAGAGCTAAATATGCTGAAGAAATTATTAAAAAGTATATGCCAGAGGAAGTTGGTTATCAGAAAACTATAATGGAAGCAATGAATTATAGTTTAAGCTCAGGTGGAAAGAGATTAAGACCAGTTCTTACTCTTGAAGCTTGTAGAATAGTTGGTGGAGATACAGACAATGCAATTCCATTTGCAGCAGCTATAGAGATGATACATACATATTCTCTAATACATGATGACCTTCCTGCGCTTGATAATGACGATTTAAGAAGAGGTAGAGCTACAAACCATAAAGTATTTGGTGAGGCTATGGCAATACTTGCAGGAGATGCACTTCTTAACTTTGCGTATGAAACAATGCTTAAAGAATCTATAGGAAAAGAAAATCCAGAAAGATATTTAAGAGCTACATATGAAATAGCAAAAGGAGCAGGTATATACGGTATGGTAGGTGGACAGGTTGTAGATGTTCAGAGTGAAAATATGCAGATACCTAAGGAAAAATTAGACTATATACACGAAAATAAAACTGCAGCCATGATGGTAGGCTGTATGAGAGCAGGAGCTGCTATAGGTGGAGCTGATGAAAAACAGATGGAACTTATAACAGATTATGCAAATAAAATAGGGTTAGCATTTCAGATAGTTGACGACATACTAGACATAGTAGGTGATGAAGCTAAGCTAGGAAAACATGTTGGAAGTGATATAGAAAATAATAAATCTACATATCCATCTTTAATGGGACTTGAAAAATCTAGAGAAATAGCTACAGAATTAATTGAGGATGCTAAAAGAAGTATATCAAAGGTAACTGATGATACAGGATTCCTAGATGGTTTAGCTGATTATATATTATCTAGAGATCACTAATTTTTGATAAGGAGGTATATTATGAAATACCTTATGGAATTTTCACATAACGGAGCATTGGCTATAAGTATAATAGCGTGTTTTTTGGCTCAGTTTATAAAAATATTTACTGGAAAAGAAAAAAGAATAGATATAAAAAGAATAACTACATCTGGAGGAATGCCTAGTTCTCACACTTCTTTTGTAACTAGTTTAGCTACTGTTGTTGGAATGGTAGAGGGGTTCCACTCTACAAACTTTGCAATAGCTGTAGTTTTTGCTGCTATTGTAATGTACGATGCAGCAGGAGTTAGAAGAGCTGTAGGTAAACAGGCAACTATATTAAATCAGATGTTAGAAGACCTTCAACACGGTAAATTAATACAAAATGAAAAATTAAAGGAACTTATTGGACATACGCCTTTTGAGGTTTTAGGTGGTGCTATATTAGGAATAATAGTGGCACTTGTACTTATGTAATAAAGTAGAGGTGAGGATAATGTACAAATATTTGGATAAAGTAAACTCTCCTAAAGATATAAAAAATATGAGTATAGAGGAACTAGATCTTCTTGCAAAGGATATAAGAAAGTTTTTAGTGAGATCTGTATCAAAAACAGGAGGACATTTAGCTTCTAATTTAGGAGTAGTTGAATTGACATTGGCACTGCATAAAGTGTTTGATAGTCCGAAAGATAAAATAGTATGGGATGTTGGTCATCAGTCATATGTACATAAGATTGTTACAGGAAGAAAAGATAAATTTGACACATTAAGACAGCTTGATGGGATGAGTGGATTTCCTAAAGAAAAAGAAAGTTGTCACGATATAATAGATACTGGACACAGCTCTACTTCTATATCAACAGCAGTTGGACTTGCGTGCGCGAGGGATATAAAAGGTGAAGATGGAAGTGTTATAGCTGTTATAGGTGATGGTTCTATAACTGGTGGTATGGCTCTTGAGGCTATAAACCAGCTTGGGTATATAAAAAACGATATGATTATTATTCTAAATGACAATGAAATGTCTATAGATAAAAATGTAGGTGGGATGTCTACTTATATGTCTGGTTTGATTAGAAATTCTAAAGTTCACAAAATGAAAGGTGAAGTAGATAGATTTTTAAATATGACTAGTACAGGAGGGCAGATATCTAGAGCTGCAAGCAGACTCACAGATACTATAATGTATAGTTTTGTACCACAAGAATGTGCATTTTTTGATTCTATAGGGGTTAAATACTATGGTCCTATAGATGGTCATAGTATAAGTGATTTAATAGCTTGTTTAAAAAATGCAAAGGAAAGAAGAGGCCCTATGCTTTTACATGTTATAACTAAAAAAGGTAAAGGATATAGATATGCTGAGGAACATCCAGATAAATACCATGGTGTTTCTAAGTTTGATATAAAAGTTGGTGTACAACCATCTGATAAAAAAAGCATATCTGCAGCTGTTGGAGAAAAGCTATCTCAGATGGGTTGTATAGATGATAGAATAGTAGCAATAACTGCTGCTATGCCTTCAGGAACAGGGCTTAATATATTTGAAAAAAATCATCCTAATAGATATTACGATGTGGGAATTGCAGAACAGCACGCAGTTGCATTTTCTGCGGGACTTGCGAAAAATGGAATGAAGCCTTATTTTGCGGTATATTCCTCATTCCTTCAGAGAGGGTACGATCAGGTTTTACACGATGTCTGTATTACAGGAAAAAATGTTACATTCCTTATAGATAGAGCTGGTCTTGTAGGAAATGATGGGGAAACACATCATGGAGAATTTGATTTATCGTATTTAAACAGTATACCAGGAATTACTGTTATGGCTCCAAAAGATTCAAAAGAGCTTATGTCTATGATGGATTTATCTCTAGAAATAGATGGACCATGTGCTATAAGATACCCTCGTGGAAATTGTTATGAGTTAAATGTTGGAAAATATGGAAAAATAGAAACTGGTACATATGAGGTTTTAAAAGAAGGAAAAGATACAGTAATTTTAGCTATAGGGAATATGGTTAAAAATGCTCTTGAAGCAGCCGAGGTGCTAGAAAAAGAAGGTATAAGTGTTGGTGTTGTAAATGCTAGATTCTTAAAACCTATTGATGAAAAGTTATTAGATGAGATGTTTTCTAAATATAAAAATATTATTACTGTCGAGGATAATATAATCATCGGTGGTTTTGGAAGCAGGATATTGCAGTATGCGTCAGAAAAGGAATATAATAACAAGGTAATTAACATAGCATTACCAGAAAAATTTATTCCTCATGGTAGCTGCGAAGAGCTACAGGAATTAGCTGGAATATCAGCAAATAAAATTGTAGAAAGAATAAAAAAAATTTAGAGTTTATAATTGTATATAGAGTATAAATTCTGGAAAGGATTAATATGAAGAAAAGAATAGATGTGCTTCTAGTTGAGCAGGGTTACTTTGAAAGTAGAGAAAGAGCTAAAAAAGCTATAATGGCTGGATTAGTTTTTGTAGATAATCAGAGATGTGACAAGGCTGGAACAGAAGTAAAGGAAGATGCAAATATAGAAGTTAAAGGAAATCCAATCCCTTATGTAAGTAGAGGGGGATTAAAATTAGAAAAGGCTATGAAGAATTTTGACCTTACACTAGAGGGAAAAATTTGTATGGATATAGGAGCGTCTACAGGAGGATTTACAGATTGTATGCTTCAGAACGGAGCTATAAAGGTATTTTCTATAGATGTTGGATATGGACAGTTAGCATGGAAGCTTAGAAGTGATGAAAGAGTAGTTTGTATGGAAAGAACTAACATAAGAAACGTCACAACTGAGGATTTAAAAGAATTCCCAGATTTTGCTTCTATAGACGTATCATTTATATCATTAAAATTAGTACTTCCTGTAGCTAAAAAACTACTTAGAGATGGTGGAGAAATAGTAGCTCTTATAAAACCACAGTTTGAAGCAGGAAGAGAAAAAGTTGGTAAAAAAGGTGTCGTAAGGGAAACTTCAACTCATATAGAAGTTATAGAAATGATTTCTGATTTTGCGGTAGAAAATGGATTTGCTATTAAAAATCTAGATTTCTCGCCTATAAAAGGGCCAGAAGGAAATATAGAATACTTAATACATCTATGTACATCTAATGAAGGATTTACTTATGATAGAGAAAAACACTTTGAAAATATAAGAGAAGTTGTTGAAAAATCGCATCAGCTTAGCAAATAACCCGTAATATAGGGTTATTTTGCTAATTCATAAAAAATAAATTTTATAAATTAAATATTAAAGACGTAAAAATTTGCACCAAATCGATATGATTTGTGAGCTTGGAGGTGAGTTTGTAGTATATAGGTATACTACATATTGGTTTGATTCTCGAAATATATATGAAAAATTGTGCTCTTGTAGAGGAGCTGAGGCTCACTATAGACAAAAACTTGAATATTTTGACAGGGGAAACAGGTTCTGGTAAATCTATAATAATAGATGCGTTAGGTCTGTGTCTTGGAAATAAATATGATAAATCATTTTTAAGAAAAGGAACTGATAAAGGTTTTGTAGAAACAGTTTTTTATTCTGAAAATGAAAATTTAAAAAGAATAATGTCTGAAAATGATATTGATATGGAAGACGGAATTATTACTATAGCCAGAGTAATATATTCTGACGGGAAGAGTACTGCTAGGGTCAATGGAAGAACTGTTAAACTATCTCTGCTTAAAGAGATAGTATCATACTTAATAGATGTCCACGGGCAGCATCAAAACCAGTTGTTATTTGATCCAAGCAGACATTTGAAATTTATAGATGCATTTGCTGGAGAAACAATAGTGGATGAAAAAATGGATTATAAAGAGCTTTATTCTGAGTATTCTAAGGTGAAGTCAGAGCTATTAAGATTGAATGACAATAAAGATGAGATGGAAATACAGAGGGAAATAGATTTGCTAAAATTCCAAATTGATGAGATAGAAGCGGCAAATCTAAATCCTGAAGAATATGAAGATCTTATCCAAAAGAGGGATGTATTCAGAAACAGCGAAAAAATATTCAATAATCTAAATGTATCATATGAAGCAATCCACAATAGCGAGATAAATGCTATTGATATAGTAGGTAGAGTTGTAAGTGAGTTATCTTCTATAGCGTCTTTTGATAAGAAAATAGGGGATATTTACAATGAGGTAGAGAGAATAATGTATGAGCTTCAGGATTTATCTGGAGAAATAAGGGATTATAAGGATAGTATAAATTTTGAACCGTATGAACTTGAGCAGATAGAAATTAGATTAAATGATATTAATAATCTTAGAAGAAAATACGGGGATACTATAGAGGATATCTTTAAATTCCACGAAAAAATATCTAAAAGATTGTACGATATTTTAAATAGAGATGAGGAAAAAGAGAGATTAAAGGAAAAATTAGAATCTATAGAAAAAGAGCTATACAAAAAATCAGAAGTATTAACCGAAATTAGAAAAGAGCAAGCTGAAAAGATGGCTGCACTTCTAATTGAAGAGCTAGATAGTATGGATATGAAAAATGTAAGATTCTGTACAGAGTTTAGTGATAGAGATTTTACTGCAGAGGGAAGAGATTTTGCAGAATTTATGATTTCTTTCAATGTTGGAGAGGATTTAAGACCTATTTCTAAGGTTGCTTCAGGTGGGGAGATATCGAGATTTATGCTTGCATTTAAAACAATTTTAGCTGATACAGATGAGATAGAAACATTGGTATTTGATGAAATTGATACAGGAATAAGTGGTATTGCCGCACAGAATGTAGGTGAAAAATTATCTGATATAGCAACTAAGAAGCAGATAATCTGTATAACACACCTTCCACAGATTGCAGCCAACGCGGATACGCACTATTGTATAGAAAAGAAAACAGACGGTGAAAGAACATTTACCATTGTTGAAAAATTGGATGCCGATGGTAGAAAGAGAGAAATCTCAAGACTTATATCTGGAAAGCAGATAACAGAAAAAACAATCGAGCATGCAAAAGAAATACTTTCTCTTGCAGAAGAATACAAATGTAGATAGTTGTATTTATATAAGTATAATAGGTAAACTTATCAATAAACTTGGGAGAAATGGGGGAGAAAAAATGAGGTATATTGATAGACCATTATATAATACTATATGCTGGTATATAGAAGAAGATCAATATGAAGAATTGAATATTGATGATATACGTTGCATAAGTTCAATAGAAGCAGATACAAGCGAATTTATAAATTATTTGGGAATTCGCTCGAAATTAAAAGGGTATAGGTATATAAAGGAATCTATATATATTGAGCTTTTAAGAGATACAAAGTACGATATAAAAGAGGATAGCACTACTATAGGTGCTATAGCAAATAAAAATAATACCGAAAAGACAAATATAGAGAGAAGTATTAGATATGCTATACAAGATTTAAAAAAGAATAGGGATTATGAGGAGCTCAATCAAATTTTAGGGTGTGATATTTTTTCTAAAAATGATATTCCTACAAATATGGAATTTGTATTTTGTGCAGCTGAAAAAATAAGAAACTCTAAAACTATAAAAAGTCCTTATATGTGGAAAAAACATTAAAATATTATAAAGTTAAAAGGTTAAATAAAGAAAAATAAGTCTATATTAGGGGAGTTGATAAAATCAACTTCCCTATTTTTTTTATAAAAATTTATATTTAAATAAAAAAATATGGTATAATATAATGTGATTTTATGAAATTTGGAGGGTTTGATATGATAGTCAAGGCACCGATAAGGGTAGACCGCAAAACAAAGAAGCTTGCTAAAAGAATTCAGCCTGGTGAGATAGCAGTCATCAACCATGTTGATATAGATGAGGTTGCAGCAAATTCTTTAGTTGAAGCTAAGGTCAAATTAGTTATAAATGCTGCTGAGTCTATAAGTGGTAGATATCCTAACAAGGGACCTGGGATTTTAACAGAAAACAACATACTTATAATAGATAGAGTAGGAGAAGATCTTTTTAACAATGTATCTGAAGGCGAAACATTACTAGTAGAGGATGGAAAAATATTCCGTGGTGATGAGCTAATAGGAGAAGGAGATGTACTTACTAGAGAAAAAGTATCTGTTCAGATAAAGTTAGCGTATGATAACTTAGGTGAAGAACTAGATAGATTTATAGACAATACTATAGAGTATGCTAAAAAAGAAAAAGGTTTTATACTTGGTGAAGTTGAAATACCTAAAGTTAAAACAAAATATCAGGGAAAACAAGTACTTATAGTTGTAAGAGGACAGGATTATAAGGAAGATTTAGCTACAATGATTTCTTATATTGAAGAAGTAAAACCTATTCTAGTAGGTGTTGATGGTGGAGCAGATGCACTTATGGAATTTGGATATAAACCAGATGTTGTTGTAGGGGATATGGATAGTGTAAGCGATGAATCATTAAAGGCAGCTGGAGAAATAGTTGTACATGCATACACAGATGGTAGAGCACCTGGACTAAAAAGAGTACAGGATTTAGGACTTGATGCTGTAGTATTCCCAGCACCAGGAACAAGTGAGGACATAGCTATGCTTATAGCATATGAATATAATGCTGAGCTTATAGTTGCACTTGGAACTCATTCTAATATAATAGACTTCCTTGAAAAAGGTAGAAAAGGTATGGCGAGTACATTTCTAGTTAGAATGAAAATAGGTGCAAAGCTTATAGATGCAAAAGGCGTTAACCTTTTATACAGAAGTAAATTAAAAATAAAATATATTTGGGCATTAATAGCTACTGCATTATTCCCAGTATTAATACTGGCATCACTATCTCCAAGAATGCAGCAGTTTATACAGCTTATTCAATTAAAATTAAGAATAATGCTTAATATGTAGTTTTAGCAGGAGGAAAATATTATGCATATAAATATGAAATACTACATTGTTTCGATTGGGGCAATATTCCTAGCGTTAGGTATAGGGATACTTGTTGGGTTCAATCTAAACAATAACGAAGAAATGAACAAACAGCAGGCAGCTATAATAGAGCAGCTTGATGAAGAATTCAACAGTATCCAGGAAGAAAATGATACATTATCATCTGACTTAAAAAATACTGATAAAAAGTACAATGCTTTAGTAGAGTATGTAAATGAAAATGCAGATGCCTTAATGTCAGGCTCTTTATCAGGTAAAAAAGTTGCTGTTGTATCTACTTACGGTAGAACAGAAAATGTAGATAAATTAAAAAAAATAGTAAATCACTATGATGGTTCAGTATCTTTTGAATTAATATTCAATAAAGAAATAACTGATAAAGAATTGATAAAACAGGCCGCTGAAAAAACTGGAGAAAAATTTAAATCAACTGAAGATGTAGTGAATTATGTATTCGACATAGTAAAAAGAGGTAACGCTGAATCTTTAGCTCCACTAGAAGAATTAAAAATGATAGACTTAAACTCTGAAAATGAAGATATTGCAAACTTCTCATCTGTTGTAATATCAGCATCATCAGAATCATCAGATCCAGCAAAACAGTTCAACGAACTTGACAAATTTGTAGTATCAAAATTAAAATCTGAAAATAAATATGTAGTTGAAGCACAGGCAACAGGAGCTAAGACTTCATACGTTGAACAGTATGCTAAAAATAAAGCAGCAACTGTAGATAATATAGATGAAAAAACAGGAGTACTTTCTTTAGTAGCTCTAATACAGGATGAAAATCTTGTAGGTAATTTCGGAAGATTAGATACAGCATCTTCTCTAATCCCAATGGAAAAATAAGGAGAAAAAAATGGAACATTATACAAGTATAATAATGCCAGCATTCAACGAGGGTAGCAGAATAAAAGCTACTCTTGAAGGGATTGTTGGTATAGAAGAAATAAATGAAATAATAGTTGTCGACGATGGTTCTTCTGACAACACAGAAGCAGAAGCTAAGAGTGTAGACAGCGAAAAAGTAAAAGTATTTAGACTTGATAAAAATAGAGGTAAGGGATATGCCCTTAACTTTGGTCTAAAAGAAGCTCTAAAAAATGCAGATATAATAGGATTTTTAGATGCAGACTTAGGGTCTTGTTCTTCAGAAGTAATAAAAATAATAAAACCAGTATTCGATGATGAGGCAGATGTGACAATAGCACAGTTCCCTGGAGCTAAGAAAAAGGGTGGTTTAGGACTTGTAAAAGGACTAGCTAAAGAATCTGTATATGAAATGACTGGTGTTGAATTAAATGCCAGTATATCAGGTCAGAGAATATTCAAAAAAGAAGTAATAGAAAGATTTGACACAATACCTTATGGATACGGTGTCGAAGTTGGTATGTCTATAGACATATTAAAATGGGGATACAGAATTAAAGAAGTTCCAGTGGAAATGACTCACAATGAAACTGGAAGAGATTTAAAAGGATTTATCCACAGAGGTAAACAGTATTACCATATTAAAAAGGTTGTAAGACAGAAGAAAAAGGAATGGGGTGCTAAGTAATGGCAGATATATACATTATGCTTATACTTGCATTAGTAGGATTTGTAGGTACTCTTCTTATAATTCCTATGTTCAAAAAAATGTTAATAGAAGGCGAAATAGTTAGACCTAACTACAAACAGGATATGATACCTGTAAGTATGGGGATAGTATTCGTTCCAATGCTTGTTATATCAGCTATGGTGCTTGCTTATATAGATAGAGATCCTGAGCATATGAAATACCTATTTATGTTCTTATTTGCAACTTTATCTATGTCATTTGCAGGGATAATGGACGATATAATAGGAAATAGAAATGTAAGTGGTTTAAAAGGACATTTCAAAAGTCTTTTTAAAGGAACTCTTACAACAGGTGGATTTAAAGCACTTTACGGAGGGTTTGTTGGATTATTAATATCAGTAGTCTTAACAAGAAGCATACCTGAAATAGTTTTAAATACACTTATAATAGCACTTTCTACAAATCTTATGAACTTAATGGATTTAAGACCGGGAAGAGCTATAAAAGTATATTTAGTTATAATGATTGTCATGATAGCTACACTTACTGGATTTACAAGAATACTACCATTCTTAATAGTTCCAGCAGTGCTTGCTTACTTCAATCAGGATTTAAAAGCTAAGTGTATGATGGGGGATGCTGGTTCAAATGTGCTTGGTATATCAATAGGTATATTTATGGCACTTGGATATTCTATAAATGTTAAAATAGGTTGGTTAGTATTCTTAGTACTTATACATATCTTAACTGAAAAATATTCCCTAACTAAGATAATAGAAAAAAATAAAGTCCTTAATTTCTTGGACAGATTAGGAAGGTAGTCATTTATGTTGAGTAGAAAAATCGGCGATGTAGTTGAAATAAAGAAACAAAATGGACAGCTTGACGATATAAGAGTTGAAATAAAAGGAGAAATATTTAGAGCGTACAACTATCCTAAAATGACTGGAGAAGTAAAAGTTGGAGATAAGGTGCTTCTAAATACGACAGCTGTAGAGCTTTCTCTTGGTACAGGTGGATATCACTATGTAATATCTAACCTAGACAACATGGAGGCTAATTTAGAAGGTCAGGGGCACATAATGAAGCTTAGATATACTCCTATGCAGGTTAGGGTTGACTCAGTTGAGGATCACGAAAGCAAATACCACGATGTATTTGAAAAATTTGAAACACTTGATGGAATGCCTGTAGTTGTTGGAACTCTGCACAGTATGTTAACTCCATTTGCAGCAACGTACAAAAGACTTAATCCAAACAAAAAACTAGTATACATAATGACTGACGGAGCTGCACTTCCTATATATTTCAGTATGAATGCAGCTACACTAAAGGACAAAGGATTAATAGACTCTACAATAACATTTGGAAATGCATTTGGTGGAGATTACGAATGTATAAACATATATACAGCTTTAATAACTGCTAAAGAAATAGCTAAAGCAGATGCTGTATTTATAAGTATGGGACCTGGAATTGCTGGAACTGGTACAAAATACGGATTTACAGGAATTGAACAAGGACCAATATTAGATGCAATATCAAAATTAGGTGGTAGACCTATAGCAATACCTAGAATAAGTTTTGCTGATATGAGAGATAGACATAGAGGGATATCTCACCACAGTATAACTATATTTGATGAAATAGTTAATGTAGGGGTTGAAATACCAATAACTATTTATAGTGAGGAAAAAGATAGCATAATAAAAAATCAGATAAAAGAAAATAAATTAGACGAAAAACATAAAATAGAATACATAAAAAATAATAGAACAAAAGAAGATATAGATAGCTATGGACTAAAAGTTAAGAGCATGGGAAGAAACTACGAACAGGATAGTGAATTCTTTGACTCAGCGTCGTCTGTAGCGATTTATATAACAGAAAATAAATAATTCTAAAATTTTGGGATTAAAGAACCTGACTTTAAAAGATTTCGTATGAGGGCATACGATGTGTAAGAAATCGAATGAGGAGTTTAGGATGGACAATTTAATAAAAGAATATATAGATTATATAGAAAATAAAAGAAAATTATCTTCAAACACTGTTTCATCTTATAGAATAGATTTAAAAAAATATAAGGATTATTTAGAGGAAAAAAATATAGATATCAAAGATGTTGTAGAAACAGATATATTAAACTATCTAGTTGATCTAGAAAAGAACAATACATCTGTTTCTACTATAGCTAGAACTACATCATCTATAAAATCTTTCCACGACTATCTATTCTTTAGTAAGATTTGTGAAACAGATCCGGCTAAAAATATTAAAAAGCCAAAGATAAAAAAAGAAGCAGTTGAGATTTTAACAGAAGAAGAAATAGAAGCTCTGTTAAATTTCGAAAGTTTAGACTCAAATAAATTAAAAAGAGATAAGGCTATATTTGAGGTGTTGTACGGCACAGGAATGAAGGTATCTGAGCTGATAGACCTTAATATAGACGATATAGATTTTGAAATGGGTAGTATAACTTGTTCTTCAACTAAGAATAAAAGGGTTATACCTCTTATAGATGTAACTAAGAAATACTTAGAGCTTTATGTAAATGAAGCTAGAGATAATGTAGCCGCTGAGGGTGAAAACGCTTTATTTGTAAGTGCATTAGGGCATAGATTTACAAGACAGGGATTATGGAAAATAATTAAAAGATATTCTCAAAAGGCAAATATAAATAAAAACATCAATCCAACTATGCTAAGACATTCATTTGCAATACATATGATAAATAAGGGTGCCAATATAGCGTCTGTAAATAAAATTCTAGGAAATACTAATTTATCTAGTATACAGTCATATTTAAACTGCATAGATCAAAATATGAGAAAAGAAATGAATCTAAGACACCCGAGAAAATAATACTGAGTACAAATAAAATGGAATTATAAAATACTTATAAAATACAAAGTCTAACATTATTTGTTAGACTTTTTTTTATGTTACTGTTATAATTTATAATTGCAGAGTTATAATCCAATAAAAAAGGAGAAAAAATATGAAAAAAAAGTTTTTAGTTATTTTGGTACTTTTTGTTGTAATAGCAGCATCTGGGGGTATATATTTTAAAAAGCGGTCTGGTGCATATGATGTAAATGAAGAAAAAAAGGTAGTAGTAAACATTCCATCTGGTTCTGGAACAGATAATATAGCTGATATACTTAGTGATGCAAAACTTATAAAAAATAAATTAGTATTTAAGATAAATGTAAAAATGAGCGGGAAAGCATCTCAGTTTAAAGCCGGAGAATATCAGTTTGACCAATCATACACTAATGAAGAGATAATAGATGATATAGCAGCTGGTAAAATATACCATTCTGGTCCTAAAGTTACTGTAAAAGAGGGAGCTACTTCTGCTGAGATAATAGACGAGTTAGTTAAGAAAAAACTTGGAAGCAAAGAAAATTATGAAAAACTTATAAACAATCCAGATGAGTTTAGAGATAAGTATGAGTTTTTAAAAGATAAGAACATAAAAAGCTTAGAAGGATTCCTTTATCCTAGCACATATTTCTGCTCTGAAGGAGAGAGTGAAAGAGAAGTAATCTCTAGAATGCTTAATAAATTCGACGAAATATATAAAGCTAAAATAAAACCAGAAATGGAAAAACATAAAGACCTTAACTTCTACGATGTTATGAAAATGGCATCTATAGTAGAAAAAGAGGCTGTTTTAGATGAGGATAGACCTTTAATTGCGAGTGTGTTTTACAATAGATTAGCAAAAGATATGCTACTTCAATCTGATGCTACAGTTCAGTATGCGTTTAAGGAAAGAAGAAAGGTTGTCAGCTACAATGATTTGAAGGTTGAATCACCATACAATTCATATAAATACAAAGGGCTACCACCTACACCTATAGCAAATCCAGCTTGGGAATCAATAGAAGCAGCTATAAACCCTGCTGAAACAGATTACCTATACTTTGTTGCTAAAACAGATGGTGGGGGTAATAACTACGCTAAAACTTATGAAGAGCATTTAAAATACGAAAAACAGTATAAAGAACAGAGAGAAAAAAAGAAACAGGAAACTCAAAATAAAGAAACTGAGACAAATTAATTAGGAAGTGGAGAGATTTTATGAGCAATATAGTAAACGACCTTGTTGAAGAATATATAAGAGAAACACTAGCTGAAAAAGATGGGTTACTTAAAGAATTAGAAGATTATGCCCACGAAAATAGTGTTCCTATAATTCACAAAGAGGTATCAGATCTTTTAAAAGTTATATTAAAAATACATAGACCTAAGAGAATACTTGAAATAGGATGTGCAATAGGGTATTCGTCAATATTCTTTGCATCTGTTTTAGGTGGAGATGTTGAAATTATAACGACTGAAAGAAATGAAGTTATGATAGAAAAAGCAAAAGAAAACATAAAAAGAGCAGGACTTGAGGATAAGATAACTATTCTTGAAGGAGATGCAGAAGAAACATTAAAAACAATAGACGGAGAATTTGATATGATATTTATAGATGCAGCTAAAGGTCAGTATCAGTTATTCTTTGATCTTGTAATAGATAGACTAAAAAAAGGTGGACTTGTAGTTTCAGATAATATACTTTACAAAGGAATGGTTGCTCACGACGATTTCGTTGTAAGAAGAAAGAAAACAATAGTTAAGAGAATGAGAAATTATCTGGATTATATATGCACTTGTGATTATTTAAGCACATCTCTAATACCAATAGGAGATGGTGTAGCGTTAAGTTATAAAGAAGGAGAGAGAAAGTAATTATGGAAATGAAAAGAGCAGAATTATTGGCTCCAGCGGGAGACCTTGAGAAATTAAAAACTGCCATAATATACGGTGCTGATGCTGTATATATAGGTGGAGAAGTATTTGGAATGAGATCAGCTGCTAAAAACTTCAGTATAGAAGATATGGCAGAAGGTGTTGAATTCGCACATGCAAGAGGAAAAAAAGTATATGTAACAGTTAATATAATACCTCACAACGAAGACTTTAAATACTTAGATGAATATTTACTAGAATTACAGAGAATAGGAATAGATGCGATAATAGTATCTGACCCAGGGGTTATAAGTGTAGCTAAGAGAGTTGTTCCAGAAATGGAATTACATTTAAGTACTCAGGCTAATACTACAAACTTTGAAAGTGCAAACTTCTGGTATAACCAGGGAATAAAAAGAGTAGTTGTTGCTAGAGAAATGTCTTTTGAAGAAATAAAAGAAATAAGAGAAAAAACTCCAGATGATTTAGAAATAGAAGCATTTATGCATGGTGCAATGTGTATATCTTACTCTGGAAGATGTTTAATAAGTAACTACATGACAGGTAGAGAAGCTAATAAAGGTTCTTGTGCACAGTCATGCAGATGGCAGTACTACCTAATGGAAGAAAAAAGACCAGGTGAATACTTCCCAATATACGAAGATGAAAGAGGAACATTCTTCTTCAACTCAAAAGACCTTTGTATGATAGAACATATACCAGAGCTTGTTGAATCAGGTATAATGAGTTTAAAAATAGAAGGAAGAATGAAAACAGCTTACTATGTTGCAACAGTTGTTAGAGCATATAGAATGGCATTAGACGCATATTATGAAGATCCAGAAAACTGGACATACAACCCAATGTGGATGGAAGAGCTTAAAAAAGGAAGTCACAGACACTTTACAACAGGATTCTACCTACACAAACCAGATACAGAAGATCAGAACTACGAATCTGCATCTTATGTAAGAAACTACGATTTTATAGGTGTTGTTAGAGGACATGATGAGGAAACTGGTCTTGCAATAGTAGAACAGAGAAATAAAATGTCTGTTGGAGAAGATATAGAAATAATGGCTCCATACAAAGAAACTATGTATGCTAAGATATTAGAAATGTACAATGAAGACGGTGAACCAATAGAATCAGCTCCACATCCAAGACAGATAGTAAAAATGAAACTAGATGTACCAGTTGAAAAAGATTATATGCTTAGAAAACCTATAGAAGAAAAAGTAGATAATTAATAGGAATTTTAGTGGGCTCTCTCTATTCAATAGGGAGGGCCTATTTTTGTATAATAATTTGTAAACGATTGTATACTTACGGATTTATTTTGATAATAGATAGTGTTTAAATATAAAAAATAATGAGAAAATGTATATAATAAAAAACTTTTGAAGATTATATATATGAAAGGAGAAATTATGGGAACAAATTCAGAAACAAGAATCTTTGCGCTTTTAGGTCATCCAGTTAAAAATAGTTTTTCACCTAATATGCACAGTTATTTATTTGAAAAATACGGTGTGAATGGAGCGTATCTATGTTTTGATATAGAGCCTAAAAAAATATATAAATCTGTAGAAGCTATGAGAATATTAAACACAGGTGGGTTTAATGTAACTATTCCATACAAGACGGATATAATGGCAGGAATAGATGAGATTGATAGAAATGCAGAATTAATAGGTGCTGTAAATACTGTCAAAAATGAGGATGGAATTTTAAAAGGGTACAATACAGATGGAAGAGGATTTGTAAAGGCTATTACAGATAGAGGTATATCTATAAAAGGTAAGAGTGCGCTTATACTTGGCTGCGGTGGTGCATGTAGAAGTATAGCTATTGAAATGGCATCTAATGGAATTAAAAAAATTGATATAAGAAATAGAAGTCTTGAAAATGCAGAAAAAATAGCTAAAAGAGTAAATTCTGTATTTGGGACAGAGGTTGTATATTCAAAAGAAGAGGTCAATAAGAATGATTTAGAAAAGTATGATTTTCTGATAAATACTACTCCAATAGGCATGGAAAGCGAAGAATGCCCTATAGATGAGAGTATGGATGTATCTAGCGATATAGTGGTGTACGATATAGTTTACAAACCTCATAGAACCAATTTGATCAAATGGGCAGAGAAAAATAATTTAAAAGTTATACATGGAATAGATATGCTTATAAACCAAGGTATAGATGCATTTGAAATATGGACTGGAAAGACTGTTGATTCAAAGGATGCAGAAATTCTAAAGGAGATGTTCCAATCAGAAAGAATCTAAACAACAGAGGGTGATGCAAATGGGTTCCTAAAATTTAATAAACACAAGAATGGATTTATAATAACCGATGCAATTATTGCAGTATCTATATTATTTTTAGCGATGTATTTATTTTCTACATTTAATAGCAATACTAACTTTATCTTGAACAAGAAAAAGGAATATAAGGAACTTGTGTATATGGCGGAAAAAGAACTAAATTTAGAGTTGGATAATATAAAAAATGGAAGTTTTAATAAAAAAACTAAAACTAAAACCAATTCCAATTTAAATGAGATAGAGATAAGAAAAAGTATTAATATCGTAGACAAGGCAAGAGGTGTATATATGGTTACAGTAGATGCTAAAAAAGATGATGAAACTATTAAGCTACAGGGATACGAGAGATATGCGGGTGTAGAAGAAGGATTGTCTTTAGATGAGTAAATTAAAAAAAAGAATTGGAAGTGCATCTATTATGGCTATAATGGTCCTTACACTTTTAACGCTTTCTTGTATGTCGATTCAAAATAGATTGATAGATTATGGGAAAAGTGAGTGGATAGATGTACAATCTGAAAATCTTTTAAGAAAATCTGAAGGTGCGATGATAATCACAGAGGAAAAAATTGTAGAGGCAACTCAAAGATTATACGATATAAGTCCTTATAAAGACGATTTTAAAAATAGAATAGAGAGTTTTGAGTATAGAAAGCAGTATGTATCCGAGATAGAAAATTTGTCAGATGTAAATATGGAAAATGTAAAAATTGATGTTGTAAAGGATGATATTTCAGAGGATGGCTCATTGCTCTATAAATTCTGGGTAAATGTAACTGTATATGAAAAAGAGTACAATATGAAAAGAAAGTTAGAGCTCTGTGTTACCTTAAAGAATTTGAGAAAAGATAGACCTATCAAGGAAGATAATGAAAATAATATAGAACAAGAAAATGGTGTTAATCCTGAGGAAAATCCTGGTGGAAATGTAGAAGAGCAGCCACCTGAGATTGAACCTGAAGAGGATATTATAGAAAATATAGATGCAAGGGATGCACTTATATTTAGAGTAGTAAAAGAGTGATAATTGTAAATATAGAGGTGTTTTTATGAAGAGGGAAGGAATGTGAGCTTAGCTGAACTTATTATAGGGATGAGTCTTGTTATATTGCTTGTAGGAATTGTAGTTCCAAAGGCTGATTCTGGATATATGAAATCTGAATGGGAACGGAGAAAACTATGTTCTGAACTAAGGCTATTGAAAAGGAAAAACCTATCTGGAATAGGTGAGTATATGCGTATAGCTAAGGTAAATAATAGGAGTTGTTACAGGACATTTTTTGATTTGAAACTTATAAAAGAAAAGTATGTAGATAAGGATATCAAAGTTGCAAGTAATATAAAAAGAATAATGTTTAAATCAGATGGTATACCTATGGATTCTGGTACTATTGAAGTAAGATATAAGGAAAAGACATATACAATAACTATAACACCTATATCTGGAAGGATTTTATTTAAGGAGGGAATATACTCCAATGATAAAGAATAGCAAGAAAAAAGAAGGATATTTAATGGTAGAGGTATTTGTAGCTATTTGTATATCATTGATTGTTATGAGTACTGTCAATTTAATGCTCAATGAATCCATATCACTTGTAGAGCAAACAGATAATAGAATTGAGTTAATGGAGCAATTTAACGAGATAAAATCGAGTTTAAAAAGAGAGCTGAGAAATTCAAATAATATAAAGTTTTACAAAAATAATAAAAATATAATGCCAGAAGATGACTTTGTAGCGGTGGACAAAATCAAAATATCTCGGTTTGATGATGTTAAGTCGGGTGTTGTAAAGGTAAAAGATAAATCTATACACGTAAATAAGTATAATAAAAAGCTATTCATATCATATAACGGAGGAAATTATGAAATAGGAAATTATGCTGAAGGAATTGAAGCTAAAAAGGATTCCGATAATTCTTTTTCAATTAAACTTAAACTTAACAAAAATAATAATCAATTTAATGATATAATAAATATAAGGTTAAGAAATTGATATTGTCAAATGTAAAAATACTTGTTTAAATCATATGATTTATGATATTATGTTATCAGTAGGATTATGAATTATTATAAGAATACACAAAATAGCCTTTAGAGGTTAAGTAATATTTATTGGAGGTTATATATATGGTAACAGCAAGTGAATTCAGAAAAGGTGTAACTTTTGAAAAAGACGGTCAGCCATGTCTAGTAGTAGATTTCCAGCACGTTAAACCTGGAAAAGGGGCTGCTTTCGTTAGAACAAAATACAGAAATCTTATAACAGGAGCAACTAGAGAAGAAGCTTTTAACCCAAGTGATAAATTCCCTAAAGCTCAGATAGAAACTAAACAGATGCAGTATCTATACAACGATGGTGAATTATACTACTTCATGGATCAGGAAACATTTGATCAGATAGCATTAGATTACGTACGGGTTGAAGATGCTATAAAATTCATGAAAGAAAATGAAGTTGCTACAATAAGATTCTTCCAGGGAAGTCCATTCGAAGTTGAAGGACCAAACTTTGTTGAGTTAGAAATAACTGAAACAGAACCTGGTATAAAAGGAAATACAGCAAGTAACGTAACAAAATCAGCTACAGTTGAAACTGGAGCAGTTGTTCAGGTTCCTTTATTCATAAATGAAGGAGACAAAATAAAAATAGACACTAGAACTGGTGAATATTTATCAAGAGTAAACAACTAATATCAAATTTCAAACCAAATTAAAATGTGTGGCACCGACTAAAGTCGATGTAAAACAAAGCATTGAAAGCGAGGGGCAGGACATGAAAGTAAAAGAAAATGTTGCATACCTAAAAGGATTAGCAGAAGGACTTGAAATAGCAAAAGAAGGTAAAAATGGTAAAGTAATAGATAAAATGATAGAAACTTTAGATCATTTTGCTAATGCTATAAACAGACTTCAGGATGAAAATGAAGAGCTTCGTGAATATATAGAAGGCGTGGATTCAGATTTAGCAGATATGTATGAAGATATGGAAGAATTAGAAGAAAACATAGACGATATATACGATGAATTAGAAGACATGGAAGAAGATATAGAAGATCTTTATGAATGTGAATGCGATTGTGATTGTGATGATGAAGATGACGACGATTACGGCTACATTGAAATGGAATGCCCATACTGCGGTGAACTAGTAGAAATAGACGAAGATGAACTTTACGATGACGATTTAGATATAGTTTGTCCTTATTGTGAAGAAGTTATATTATCTTCAGAAGACTTCGATGATGAATGCGAAGATGGATGCTGTTCATGCGAAGGATGCTGTGGAGAAGACGAAGAATAAATCGATCTTTATAGAAAAGTAAAAATCTATGTAAAATTAAAAAATGCCTATGAGATTGGTTTTTCATAGGCATTTTTTTATGATACAATTAATCATAGAAATGCACGGAGAAATTTGATAAAATACAAAATTTATCATAAAAATTGGAGGCAAAAATATGCACATGAAATCTTTTAATGAAATAAAAGAAAATATAGATAAATTTGAAGCTGTTATAGGCTACAAATTTAATAACAGAGAATATATATTAGAAGCTCTAACACATAGTTCTTATTCAAATGAAAATAAGAAGTTTAAATATAATGAAAGAATGGAATTCTTAGGGGATTCAGTACTTGGACTTGTTATAAGTGATCATATATTTAAAAAAGAAACAGGGGTTCCAGAAGGGGAACTTACAAAATTAAGAGCTAACATAGTTTGTGAAGGTTCACTTAGTGAAGCAGCTAAGAATATAAACCTAGGAGATTATATTCTTTTAGGTAGAGGTGAAGAAGCTACAGGTGGTAGAGAGAGAAAATCTATACTTGCAGATGCATTTGAAGCGGTTATTGCAGCTATATACCTAGATGGTGGAATAGAAAATGTTTCTAAATTTATACTATCTAATTTATCAAATATAATAAAAGATTCAATAGATGGAAAGATATTTAGAGATTATAAGACTCAGCTTCAGGAAGAAATACAGAAAAATGGAACTAGAAATATATGGTACAAATTAATTGATGAAGATGGACCAGACCACAATAAAACATTCATAATGATGGTAGGTGTGGATAAAAAAGAATTAGGCGTAGGAAAAGGCAAAAGCAAGAAAGAAGCCGAACAAGCTGCAGCAAAGGCAGCAATATCAAACTTGATAGATGCTGAAAGATAGGTGAATACGATGAAAAAGAGAATAATACCTATTTTTGTACCACATCAAGGTTGTCCAAATGACTGCATATTCTGTAATCAGAAGAAAATAACAGGGGTATGCACTACAGTTACACCTGAGATAGTTAGAGATATAATAGAAGAATGTCTTCCTACAATAGATGAGGATGCTGAAGTTGAGATAGCATTCTTTGGAGGAAGCTTTACAGCTATAGATATGGATATACAGAGAAGTCTTTTAGCAGTTGCAAAAGAATATAAAGATAGAGGGATAGTTAAAGATATAAGAATGTCTACTAGACCAGACTGTATAACAGATGAAATACTAGAAATGGTAAAATCATACGGGACTACTATAATAGAGCTTGGTGTTCAGTCACTAGATGAACGAGTTCTTTTAGACAGTATAAGAGGACATAATTCAAATGTAGTTTATAAAAGTGCCGAAATGATTAAAAATCACGGAATAAACTTAGGTCTTCAGATGATGGTAGGTCTTCCGAGTGATTCAGAAGAAAAATGTTTATTTACAGCTAGAGAATTTATAAAAATGGATCCGTTCTGTGTGAGAATCTATCCTACTCTAGTAATAAAAGAAACTGGACTTGAAAGACGGCTTGAATCTGGAGCGTATAAGCCATTCACATTATCAGAAAGTATAGAGATTGTAAAAAAATTACTTGTCTTATACTATGTAAACAATATAAACGTAATAAGAGTTGGACTTCAGGCAACAGATGATATCCAGCTTGGAAAGGATGTTATAGATGGTCCATATCATCCAGCGTTTAGAGAACTTGTAGAATCTGAAATGATAAGAGATTATATTATACATATAGCGGAAGAGAACGACGAAAAAAATATATCTTTAGGTGTTAACAAGAAAAACATATCAAAAGCTATAGGAAATAAAAAATCAAACGTAAAATACCTAAAAGAAAATAAAAATATGAATCTAAAAGTAAAAGAAGAAGATATAGATAAAGATACATTTAGATTATACGGAGAAAAAGGATTATTAGTTGAAGCATCTGTAGATGAAATAAATAAAAAATTACTAGAAATTTATGGATTATAGATATTCAGGATAAAAATTAAGCTGAGAGAGGAGATGAGAGTATGTATTTGAAGGAGCTCGAATTAAAAGGGTTCAAATCATTTCCAGAAAAGACAGATATAGTATTTAAAAATGGGATAACAGCCATAGTTGGACCAAATGGTAGTGGAAAGAGTAATATATCTGATGCTGTGAGATGGGTTTTGGGAGAGCAGAGTATAAAAAGTCTTAGAGGAGATAAGTTAGAAGACGTTATATTTGCTGGATCAGACAAGAAAAAACCTATGAATTACTGTGAGGTATCTCTAACTATTGATAATTCTGATGGAGAAATAGATATAGAATTTACAGAACTTACAATAAAAAGAAGAGCTTATAGAAACGGTGAAAGTCAGTTCTTCTTAAATGGAAAGCCATGTAGATTAAAGGATATCAAAGAATTATTCTTAGATACTGGTATTGGAAAAGACAGTTATTCAATTATAGAGCAGGGGAAAGTAGATGAAATATTGAGTAATAATCCGGGAGCTAGAAGAAAAGTATTTGATGAGGCTTGCGGAATAGCTAAATACAGATATAAAAAACAAGAGGCTGAAAGAAATCTTAAAAATACAGCAGAAAACTTAGAGAGAATAAATGATATTTATATAGAAATAGAAAAACAGATTAATCCATTGAAAAATCAGAAGGAAAAAGCTGAGAAATTCTTAGAAATATCTGGAAGGCTTAAAGAGTTAGAGATAAATAGCTTTTTAAGAGAAATAAATAAGATAGATAAAGAAGCTAAGGATATAAAAGTAACTTTAGAAGAAAGAGAAAAGAAGATAAATACTGGTGAAGCAAAAAATAAATCTTTAGAAGAAGAATACGAAGATTTAAGATTAGAGGCTGAGGTTTTAGATGAAGAAATTGAAAAAGGGAATGAATATATTTCTTCAATTAAGGAAATGATAGCTCAGAAAGAGTCAGATATAAATCTTGTAACAGAAAAGAGCAATAATAAGAAAAAAGAAATAGATAGAAAAAAAGAAGAAATAGAAAAACTTAGTACTCTATCAGAAAAAAATGACGAGGATAAAAAGGAAAATCTTCAGAAGATAGAAATTTTAAACTCTAAAAAAGAAGAACTTGAGGCTACTTTAGATAAAAAAGGAGCAAAAAACAAAGAACAAAAGGAAAATATAGACAGCATTGAAAAGAAAATAGATGAATTGAAAGATAATAGAATAAATCTATTAAATGAAAAACAGTCTATATCTAATAATGTATCTTCTCTTGAAGCAAATAGAGATAATATGAATCAGAGATGGCAGTCGATAGATGAATCTACTGACGAAAATGAGAAATTTATAAAAAGTACTTCTAAATCTATTGAAAAAGAAAAAGAAGAACTTGAAAATATAAATTTTGAGTTTGAAAGTGTATCTAAAAAAATAGAAGAAAACACAAAACAGATAGAAAATGTATCTAAAAAAATAGATGAGTTAAACAAGAATATAACTGATAATAAGTATAAGTTAAATGAATTCGAATCTAAGAAAAAAATATATGTAGAGATGGAAAACCAATACGACGGTTTTAATCGTGGAGTAAAAGAAGTATTAAAAAATAAAAAACTTAGAGGGATAGATGGAGCTGTAGCACAGGTTATTTCTGTTTCTGAAAAGTATGAAAAGGCAATAGAGGCATCACTTGCAGCTGCTATGCAAAATATAATAACAGAAGACGAAGAATGTGCTAAAGAAGCGATAGAATTCCTAAAGAAAACAGAGAGTGGAAGAGTTACATTCCTTCCATTAAATGTAGTTACACCTAATTTAATAGATTTAAAAGATGTAAAATCTAAGGTAGAGCCTATAGGAATAGCATCAGAACTATTAGAATTTGATGAAAAATACAGAAACGTAGTAGAGGGACTACTTGGAAAAACTGTTGTAATTGAAGATATAGATAAGGCTATACAGTTTGCAAGAGATACTAAGTATAAGATAAAAATTGCTACTCTTGATGGAGAAATACTAAAACCAGGTGGATCTATAACTGGTGGTAGTATAAAAAATAGCGCAAATCTATTATCTAGAAAGAGAATTATAGGCGAGTATACTGAAAAAATAGAAGAGCTTTCTGCAAGTATAGATAAAGAAGAATCAGAACTTAAACAGTTAAAAGAAGAAAAAACTAATCTATACACAGAAAAAGATAAAGCTAATTCTGAAAAAAATACAATTGAGAAAAATATACTTTTAAAGAAAGCAGAGATAAAGAAATTAGAGGAAAAAATTTCAGAATATAGAACTAATATTGATAAATTAGAAAGAGAAAAAGAAAGTATTAGCTCTAATATGGAATACACTATATCCAAATTAAAATCTGCCAATGAAAAAATAGAAGAGATAGATAAAAAATCAGAAGAAACTAGAGAAGAAGTTGAGAAGCTTAATAAAGTGCTTGAAGAAAGTAAAAACCTTTACGATAAAGAGAGAAAAGATTTTGAAGAGTTAAATATAGAGCTAATAAATTTAAATAATGATTTAAAATCGCTCAATTCAAACACTAGTAGAATTTCTATGGAAAATGAAAATACCGTTATAAAAATTGATGGTATGAAGAAAGAAATAGAAGAGGATTTAAAAGCTGTAGAAGAATTTGGAAAAACTATAAGTGCTGAGGAATTAGAAAAATCTAATTTACAGAAAGAGCACTTAGAGGCTAATAGAATATTAGAAGATAAAAAGCTTAAAAAAGCAGAGTTTAAGAATAGTTTAGATGAAAAATCAAAGGAAATAAAAAGAAATGAGAGAGAAGTTCTAGAGTTTAGAGAGGAACTTTATAAGATTAACTCTAAACTAGAAAGATTTAAGTCTAATAGAGAAGGATATCTGAATAAGATGTTTGAGCAGTACGATATGACATTTATGCAGGCATCAGAATTTAGAAATGACGAACTTCAGATAAGCAAGAAAGAAATAGACTCTTTAAAAAGAGAGAAGAGAGCTATAGGAAGTGTAAATCTGGATTCTATAGAGGAGTATAAGGAAACAAAGGAAAGATACGACCTTTATCGCAGTCAAAAAGCTGATTTAGAGGAGTCTATAGCAGGTATAACTAAGCTTATAAAAGAATTAGAGCACAATATGAAAAAAGAGTTCGTTGAAAAATTTGGAGAGATTTCAAATAATTTCAAGAATGTATATAAGAAATTATTTGGAGGAGGAACTGGAGAATTAACTATAGCTGACAAAGAAAATATTCTTGAAAGCGATATAATTATAACAGCTCAGCCACCAGGTAAAAAAATGAAGAATATAAATCTTTTATCAGGTGGAGAAAAGGCGCTTACAGCAATTTGTATACTGTTTGCTATAATTATCTCTAGACCGACACCATTCTGTATACTAGATGAAATCGAGGCACCACTAGACGATATAAATGTATACAGATTTGGAGAATTTTTAAAAGAATTATCACAGGAAACTCAGTTCATAGCTGTTACACATAGAAGAGGTACTATGGAAGCAGCAGAATATATTTATGGAGTTACTATGCAGGAAAGAGCAATATCAAAAATAATAAGTCTAAAGCTTCAGGAAGCTGAAAAATTTGCTGGAATTATATAAGCTTTAGAGATGGAGGCGGTAAATTGTTTAAGAAGTTATTTGGTTTTGGAAAGAAAAAAGAAGAAACTCAGGTAGACGAAGTAGTTTCTGAAGTTGAAAAAGAAGAAGTTAAAGAAGACGACGAAAGATTTTTAGAAACTTTAGAATCAGAAAAAGAAGATACTAAGGATGAAACTAAAGTAGAAGAAGTAGTTGTTGAGGAAGAAATATCAGAACAGCCAGAATCAGCAGAGGAAGCATTAAAAGAAGTTGATGAATGTGAGGAAATAAATGCTGTTTTAGATGAAGAAGGAGTTTCTATATTTGAAGAAACTGTGGCTGAAATAGAAGAAAAATCTGTAGAAGAGGAAGTTTCTGAGCCTGTAGAGGAAATAGTTGAAGCTGTTGAGGAGGTAGAAGAAATTATTACAGAAGAAAGTAATAATGAAGGTAGAGAAAAACCAGCGGCTAAAAAAGAAGGTCTATTTGCTAGATTAAAACGGGGACTTACAAAGGCTAAACAGGGAATAACTGATAGAATAGATGAGGTTTTAAAATCATATACAAGTGTAGATGATGAGTTATTCGAGGACTTAGAAGAAGTTCTAATAACAGCTGACGTAGGTGTTAATACTACTATGCAGATAATAGACGACTTAAATGATAGAGTAAGAAGCAAGAAGATAACAGATCCGATGGCTGTCAGAGAAGAATTAAAAGAAATAGTAGAAGAAATTTTATCTAAAGGAAATTCTAAGCTAGATCTAGAACCTTCTCCAGCTATTATAATAATGGTAGGAGTAAATGGTGTTGGTAAGACTACTACTATAGGAAAGTTAGCACTTAGATATAAATCTGAAGGCAAGAAAGTTATGCTAGCTGCAGCAGATACATTTAGAGCAGCTGCAACAGAACAGCTTGATATATGGGCTAAGAGAACTAACACAGAAATAGTAAAACATCATGAAGGTGCAGATCCAGGTGCAGTAGTATTTGATGCTATAAAAGCAGCTAAGGCTAGAAAAACAGATGTACTTATATGCGATACGGCAGGAAGACTTCATAATAAAGCTAACTTAATGAACGAGTTAGGAAAAATATTCAAAATAATAGATAAAGAATTCCCAGAAGCTAAGAAAGAAGTTCTTTTAGTTGTAGATGCAACTACAGGACAGAATGCAGTTGTTCAGGCTAAAAGTTTTAAAGAAGTGGCAGATATAACTGGAATAGTTCTTACTAAGTTAGACGGTACTGCAAAAGGTGGAGTTGTACTAGCTGTTAAATCAGAAGTAGATGTTCCAGTAAAATTAATCGGTGTTGGAGAAAAGGCTGAGGATTTACAGGATTTCGATGCGAGAGAATTTACAGCAGCTCTATTTGGAAATTAATATAAGTTAGAATTGTTAAATCAAAGTAGAGAATAAAAATACTGTATAAAAATGTCAAAATTTCAATAAAAACCGTTGACAAGAGAGGTCTTATAATATAAAATACAATAGTAGTGTAAAGTGATTAACCTTTACAGATACAAAAAGCATTAAAAATGGTTTGTATTTAATAATTATAAGACCTTATTCGTGAACTTAATAATTATTCAGGAAGTGAAAAAATGAATTTGGAGAAGATGATAGAAGTTGGACAACTGTTCGGGGTTTATAAGAACCTTCTTACAGACAAACAAAAAGAAATAGTTTCTCTTTATTATGAAGAAGATTATTCACTTGGAGAAATAAGTGAAAATCTTAATGTATCAAGACAGGGTGTGTACGATACTCTTAAAAGAGCTGAAAAAGTAATGAGAGATTATGAACAGAAACTTCATCTTTTGTCGGAACTTCAGAAAAAAGATGAAACTGTAAAGAATATGATAGAAAAAATTGCTGACTTTAAACAAGATTTATTGCACAATAAAGATTGTGGCGAATTAATCCCTAAGCTAGATGAAATAGAAGACTTATGTAGGGGGATGATAGAATGATATTTGAAGGATTATCTGATAAATTACAAAATACTTTTAGTAAGTTAAGATCAAAAGGTAAACTTACTGAAAAAGATGTAAAGGATGCAATGAGAGAAGTTAAATTAGCTTTATTAGAAGCCGATGTTAACTTCAAGGTTGTAAAAGACTTTATAAAGAAAGTTCAAGAAAGATGCGTTGGACAGGAAGTAATGAAAAGTCTTACTCCTGGTCAGCATGTAATAAAAATAGTCAATGAAGAGCTTACTACCTTAATGGGAGATGTTCAGAGTAAAATAATGATAGCATCTAAGCCACCAACAGTAATAATGATGGTTGGTCTTCAGGGGGCAGGTAAAACAACTACAGCTGGTAAGCTAGGTGGATACTTTAAGAAACAAGGTAAAAAACCGTTATTAGTAGCTTGTGACGTTTACAGACCAGCAGCTATAAAACAGTTACAGGTTGTAGGAGAAAAACTAGATATACCAGTATTTGCTATGGGAGATAAAGAAAATCCAGTAAATATAGCAAAAGCAGGTCTAAGCCATGCACAGAAAAATGGAAATGACATGGTTATAATAGATACAGCTGGTAGACTTCATGTTGACGAAGTTCTTATGGAAGAACTTAAAAATATAAAATCAGAAGTAAAACCTCATGAGATCCTTCTTACTGTCGATGCTATGACAGGACAGGATGCAGTAAATGTTGCTGAAAGTTTCAATGAAGCATTAGGTATAGACGGAGTAGTACTTACTAAGCTAGATGGTGATACAAGGGGTGGGGCAGCATTATCAATAAGAGCTGTCACAAAGAAACCTATTAAATTCATAGGGATGGGAGAAAAATTAGAAGATTTAGAACCATTCCATCCAGATAGAATGGCATCTAGAATATTAGGTATGGGCGATGTTTTAAGTCTGATTGAAAAAGCTCAAGAAGCTGTCGATATCGAAAAGGCCAAAGAACTTGAGAAAAAAATGAGAAAACAAGAATTTGACTTTGAGGATTTATTAGATCAGTTTGAGCAGCTTAAAAAAATGGGTTCAATGGATAAGTTATTAGGCATGATGCCAGGTATGGCAAACATGAAAAATCAAATCGGCGATGTAGACCTACAGAATAATAAAGATATGAAGAGAAGTATGGCTATAATTCAGTCGATGACAGTGGAGGAAAGAAGAAATCCTTCAATATTAAACGCTTCTAGAAAGAAAAGAATCGCAAAAGGAAGCGGAACATCAGTGCAGGAAGTAAACAGATTAATAAAACAGTTAAATGAAATGAAGAAAATGATGAAGATGTTTACTGGAATGACACAAGGCAAGGGTAAAAAGAAAAGGGGCGGTTTTGCCGGATTACCTTTTTTTAAATAATAAAAAATAAAAATAGAAAAATTTTCGGAGGTGGCTGTAATGGCAGTTAAAATAAGATTAAAAAGAATGGGAGCAAACAAAAAACCTTTCTACAGAATAGTAGTAGCAGACTCTAGAGCTCCAAGAGATGGTAAATTCATAGAAGAAATAGGATACTACAACCCAGTAGTAGAACCAAAAGTATTAAAAATAAACAACGAAAGCGCTGAAAAATGGTTAGCTACAGGTGCTCAGCCAACAGAAACTGTTAAAAAATTATTAGAACAGAACGGTGTTAAAACTTCTAAATAATAAACGGGAGATGTAAAACTATGATAAAAGAGCTAGTTGTAGATATAGCTAAGGCTCTAGTTGATAACCCAGATGAAGTAGTAGTAAGCGTTTCAGAAGAAAAGGATGAAATAATCCTAAAACTTACTGTTGCTCCAGACGATATGGGAAAGGTTATCGGAAAACAGGGAAGAATAGCAAAAGCTATCAGAACTGTAGTTAGATCCGTTGCAAATAAAGAGAAAATAAAAGTATCTCTTGAGATAGTATAAGTTGGATTAGGTCTTATGGCCTAATCCTTTTTAATAACCTTTTATAATAGCAAAATAAACTAGAACTTACAAAAAGATTAAGGTGGAGATTATGGCAAAAAAAGTAACTCATTTTAAGGTTGGTAAAATAGTAAAAACACAGGGCCTAAAAGGTGATGTAAGAGTTTATCCTACAACGGATGATATATACAGATTTGACTACCTTGAAGAATTTTATGTAGGAAAAGATAGAGAAAATCCTTGGGAAGTTGAAGATGTTAGATATAAAGGCAACCTTGTCATAATGAAAATAAAAGGAATAGATAGGGTTGAAGAGGCTGAAAAGCTTGTAGGAAAAGATATATATGTATCTAGAGATGAGTCATTTGAGCTTGAAGAAGGAGAATTCTTTATAGCTGACATGATAGGCATGGATGTATATACTGTTTCAGGCGAAAAAGTAGGTGTTTTAAAAGAAGTACTTCAGTATTCAGCTAATGATGTTTATGTTATAAAAAATGAAGAAGGAAAAGAATATCTTATACCGGCTGTTATGAAATTTGTACCAGAAATAGATATAGAAGAAGGTAAAATGATAATAGACCCTATAAAAGGTATGCTTGACGACTAGGTGATTGATATGAGATTTCACATAATGACTCTATTTCCCGAAATATTTAATTCTTATATGAATGAAAGTATAATGAAAAGAGCGATAGAAAAAGGGATAATAGATTGTAAAGTATATAATATAAGAGATTTTTCTGAAAATAAACATAAAAAAGTAGATGATTATCCATTTGGTGGAGGAGCAGGTATGGTAATGACTCCTCAGCCTATAATTGATACATACAGACATATAGTAGAAACAAATAAAATTGAAAACCCTAGAGTAATTTATCTTACTCCAAAGGGGAAAGTACATTGTCAAGAAATAGCTAAAAAACTATCTGTAGAGGAGGATGTAATCCTTCTTTGTGGACATTATGAAGGTATAGATCAAAGAGTAATAGATATGATTGTTACAGATGAGATATCTATAGGAGATTATGTTCTTACAGGTGGGGAGCTTGCTGCATTAGTAGTAATAGACTCTATTTCTAGACTTATTCCAGGAGTTCTTGGTCAGAATGAATCTTTTGAAGATGAATCTTTTGAAAATAATCTATTAGAATATCCTCAGTACACTAGACCTAGAGTATATGAGGGAAGAGAAGTGCCAGAAGTATTGCTTTCTGGAAATCACAAGAAAATAGATGAGTGGAGATTGGAAGAATCTATAAAGATAACTAAGGAAAGAAGGCCAGATCTTTTGGACAAAAAATAGTGAAAAAAATCTTGTAAATTGATTTTTTTTATAGTATAATATAACTTGTTGAAAATACGGGCGTTCCTCTGTGCACCGGTCAAGCATTAATGAACGTCTATGAACTTAGGAGGAAATATGAACGAAATAATAAGAGCAATCGAAAACGAACAGTTAAAAAATGAAGTTCCTAACTTTGGACCTGGGGACACAGTAAAAGTACACGTTAAAATCGTGGAAGGTAAAAGAGAAAGAATACAGGTATTCGAAGGTGTAGTATTAAAAAGACAGGGTGGAGGAGCTAGAGAAACTTTCACTGTTAGAAAAATGTCTTTCAACTGCGGTGTAGAAAGAACTTTCCCAGTACATTCACCAAAAGTAGAAAAAATAGAAGTAACTAGAAGAGGTAAAGTAAGAAGAGCTAAACTAGGATACTTAAGATCTAGAGTTGGTAAAGCTGCTAAAGTTAAAGAAGCAAAAGGATACAAATAAGATCTGATTTAATATGAGAGAACAGGGACTGATACACTATCAGTCCTTTTTCTATAATATGGAAAAATAATAATTAAAAATAAATAATTATTTTAGTAAAGGAGGAAGAAAGAATGAGCGATAAAGAATATGATTACCTAAGAGACGATAATCTTAATATAAACTGGTATCCAGGGCATATGAAAAAAACTAAGGACCTTATGAAAGCCAATTTAAAGCTTGTAGACGTTGTAGTAGAGCTTTTAGATTCAAGAATACCATACAGTAGTAAAAACCCTGATATAGATACATTAATGGCTGGAAAACCAAGAGTAGTGCTTTTAAACAAGAGTGATATCTCTGATAGAGCAAAGTTAAACAAATGGATAAACTACTATAAAGAACAGGGAATAAAAGCTATCCCTATAGATGCTATGAAGGGTACAGGGGTTAATAGAATAGTTGACGAATGTAAAAATGCTGTAAAGGATAAGATGGATTCTTTAAAAGAAAAGGGAAGAAAAGAACGTGCAATAAGAATAATGATAGTAGGTGTTCCTAACGTTGGTAAATCTTCTCTAATAAATAAGCTTACAGGTAGAAGAAGTACACAGACAGGAGATAGACCTGGTGTAACTAAAGGAAAACAGTGGGTTAAACTTAGAGGAAACTTAGAGCTGCTAGATACTCCTGGTATACTATGGCCTAAGTTTGAAGATCAGGATGTTGCATTAAACTTAGCATTTACAAGAGCTATAAAAGACGAAATACTAGATGTAGAAACATTAGCACTTAGATTAATAGAAAAACTTATGGTAATAGAACCAGAAAAATTAGCTGCTAGATATAAATTAGATGAGCTTGGCGAGTCAGGAATAGAAACTATGGATATGATAGCTCAGAAGAGAGGATTTATAACTGGTAGAAAAGAAATAGACTACACAAGAACAGCTACAACAGTTCTTAATGAGTTTAGAACTGGTAAATTAGGAAATATAACGCTAGAAGTGCCAGAAGATATAAAATAAATACTAGAATTAATTAATAATGGAGTATATTGTAGATTGAAATAAATCTATATTATACTCCATTTTTTAATAATATATTTTAGTTGATTTATAATAAAATCGAATAAAAAAGCTCCAAAAAATATTGATTTTTTATTAACTATTAAATAGAATTTTCTGAAAAAATTATATTAATCAAAATAAAATAATTAATTTAAAAATGTATAAAATGTGACAAAAATATAAAAAATTTTAGTATTATTTATAAATAAATGAGAGTATAAAGAAAAATAAATAGAGTTATACTTATGAATGAGAAAAATATTGTAATATAAATTATAAAAAAATGAGCAATTTCAATATGTCAAAAATATTATAGTTTATACAAATAAATATATAGAAAAAACTTTTGAAGTTAGTTTAGCAAATGAAATTATTTTTATAGATAAAAAATATACAAAAAAATTTAATTAAAAATTATTTGAATAAATAAAAAATAAAAATTATTTTGATAAAATAGAAACAATATTTTTTAATTATTCAGAAGTGTGCAAAAATTTAGAAAAAATTGTTGACATCTAAAGAAATGAAATATAAAATTAATTTGTAAAGGGAAATGAAAGCATAAAACGAAAGGAAAATGCTTTCTAGTTATCTTAATTAAGTCTTATATTTTGGGGAGGAAAAACTTATGATTGAACAGAAAGGTAGTTTCAAAGACGTAATAGTATTTGGATTCGCGTTATTCGCAATGTTCTTCGGAGCAGGGAACTTAATATTCCCACCTTATTTAGGAATAATAACTGGTCCAGAATGGTTAACAGCATTTGGAGGATTTACATTCGCAGATGCAGGGTTAGCACTTCTAGCAGTTATGGCAACAGCTAAATATGATGGTAATGTTATCGCATTATTTAGAAGAGCAGGTGGAAAACTTGCAATAGTTCTTGGATGTGCAGATATACTTTGTATAGGGCCATTCTTAGCAATACCAAGAACAGGTGCTACAACTTACGAAATGGGCATCATGCCATTATTAGGAAACACTATTCCAATAGCAGTATTTGCAGCAATATTCTTTATAATAACTTACGTATTAACAATAAAACCTTCAAAGGTTGTAGATATAGTAGGACGGGTTCTTACACCAGCATTATTAATAGCATTAGCAGTTATAATAGTTAAAGGTGTTATATCACCACTTGGACCAATAGTTGAAGAACCAATGATCCAGGGTGTTGTAGGTGAAGGTATAGCACAGGGTTACCAGACAATGGATGCCTTTGCAGCAATAGCACTTGCATCAGTTCTTATAGTATCTCTTAATGAAAAAGGATACAATACAGTTAGCGACAAATTAAAAGCTATAATGAAATCAGGAGTTTTAGCTTGTGTTGGTCTAGCATTAGTATACGGTGGTCTTTGCTTCTTAGGAGCAACAGTTTCTACTATGTATGGTGTAGATGCTCAGCAGTCACAGGTAATAGTTAATATAACAGAAGGTCTTTTAGGACAGACTGGTAAAGTTATACTTGCTGTGTGTGTTGCACTAGCTTGTTTAACAACTTCAATAGGTCTTACTTCTGCAACAGGTCAGTTCTTTGAAAAACTATCTGGCGGAAAATTAAAATATAAAACAGTAGTACTAGCTGTATGTATATTCTCAGCTTGTATGGCATCTATAGGTGTTGGTGGAATAATCAAAGTTGCTTCTCCAGTACTAAGCATAGTTTACCCACCTACAATAGTTCTAGTAATACTTGCATTCTTCACTGAAAAAATACAAAATGACAACGTATACAAATTTGCAGTATATACTTCTTTAATAGTAAGTATATTAACAGTAATACAGAGCTACGGTGTGGCAATGCCATTCCTTGACTACCTACCATTAAAAGAATTTGGATTTAACTGGGTAGTACCTGTATTAATAGCTGGAGTAATAGGACACTTTGTTCCTGGTAAAAACTCTGAATTAGAAAACGCATAAGATAGAAAAGTTTGGTTAGTTAGTATAAAAATTAATATAAAATAGTAGATAAAACCGAGAGATTATTCAAAAATTTCTCGGTTTTTTATTTTGGAAAAGAGGTTTATTTTTTAACGTATAAAATCATTATTTCGAAAAAAAATAGTTGTATACAAAATAATGATAAAACATCAAAATGAGCATACAATACAAAATATTCTGTAAAATGAAAAAATAATAAATTGACAAGAAGAAAAAAATTAACAATATATATTATAGAAATAAAGTAATTATTGAAAAATCAACATTATAGAGAAAAAAGAAAATATAGAGAAAAATCAGATTATTGATTTAAATTATTCATAGAAATTTAAATGTATCAAAAGTAGATTAGATTATAAAAATTAATCTAAATGTCAGTTGAAATGGCTATATAGTAGTATTTGTATATTATACGTGATAAATATAAGACAAAAATATGCATTTGAAAATTCAAAAAAATAAGACTATTTTTTATATTATTGACAGAAATTTTTCTCAAATATATAATTAGAATCGTATTTTGAAGGTTTATTTTTTACGGATTGCAAACGTTAGCAATCGAATTTAATTTTTTATTTAAAGGGAAAAATTTAAAATTTAAAAGAATTATTCACTTAAGGGGGAAGTAGGAAATGGAACACAAAAAGAGTAGTAAGGACATTATAGTCTTTGGGTTTGCATTATTTGCAATGTTCTTTGGAGCAGGGAACTTAATATTCCCACCATACTTAGGAATTATAACAGGACCTAAATGGTTAATATCATTTATAGGGTTCACATTTGCAGATGCAGGACTTGCATTATTAGCAGTTATGGCTGCGACAAAATTCGAGGGAAATCTCAATAAGATGTTCTCTAGAGCAGGAGAAAAACTAGGAATAGCAATAGGATGTGCAGATATACTTTGTATAGGACCACTTCTAGCTATACCAAGAACAGGAGCAACAACTTACGAAATGGGTATAATGCCAATATTTGGAGATAAAATACCAGTTGTTATATTCTGTATAGTATTCTTCGTAATAACTTACATATTAACAATAAAACCATCAAAAGTTATAGATATAGTAGGTCAGTTCTTAACACCAGCATTATTAATAGCATTAGCAGTTATAATAGTAAAAGGTGTTATATCACCACTTGGACCAATAGTTGAAGAACCAATGATCCAGGGTGTTGTAGGTGAAGGTATAGCACAGGGTTACCAGACAATGGATGCCTTTGCAGCAATAGCACTTGCATCAGTTCTTATAGTATCTATGAATGAAAAAGGTTATACAGAAACTAGCGATAAATTAAAAGCTATACTAAAAGCTGGAGCATTAGCTTGTGTAGGTCTAGCATTAGTATACGGTGGACTTTGCTACTTAGGAGCAACAGTTTCTACATTCAACGATGTAAATGCTGTTCAGACTCAGGTTATAGTTAATATAACTCAGGGATTACTTGGAAATGTTGGTAAAACAGTTCTAGCAGTAGCAGTTGCACTAGCTTGTTTAACAACTTCAATAGGTCTTACTTCAGCAACAGGACAGTACTTCGCTAACCTAACTAAAGGTAAGATCTCTTATGGAAAAATAGTATTAGCTGTATGTATATTCTCAGCTTGTATGGCATCTATAGGTGTTGGAGCAATAATCAAATTTGCATCACCAATACTAAGTATAGTATATCCTCCAACAATAGTACTTATAGTGCTTGCATTCTTCAATGAAAAAATAGAAAATGACAATGTATACAAATTTGCTACATATATGTCGTTAATAATAAGTACATTAACAGTATTACAGAGCTATGGAGTAAATGTACCATTTATAAACTCACTTCCATTTGCACCACTAGGATTTAACTGGATAGTTCCAGTAATAATAGCTGGTATAATAGGAAACTTTGTAAAACCTAAAAAAGCTTGCTAATAATAGTAGGAAATTTTACAAAAATAGTAATGGTTAAGAATTAAACAAATTGATATATATAAATTCTGAATTATGAAAAAGATATATGTCGATAATTAATTTGTTTAAATTTTATAAAATAAAATAAATAAATTGTATGTATAGTATATAATTTTTTTACCAAATTAAAATAAAAATTAATAAAAAGTTTTAAAATGAAAAACGCTGTATTTTTAACTAGTACAGCGTTTTCTTTTATTTTATAAATTTTGTGAAAATTTTATAAATTAAAAAAATATATTGACACACGCATTATTTAAAATGTATAATAAAGCCAGGTTAAGTAATTATTGAAATTTTTGGAATAATAAAAAAATAATAACTAATTAATCTTAAGGAATTATAAGTCAAATACGGAGGTGCCAAAATGGGTAAACAGAAAATAGAAGTTAAGGATTTAATGGTAGTTGGATTCGCATTATTCGCAATGTTCTTCGGAGCTGGTAACTTAATTTTCCCACCTTATCTTGGAGTAGAATCAGGATCTAGTTGGTTTACAGGATTTGCAGGATTCTTATTTGCAGATGGTGGTTTAGCATTATTAGCAGTAATCGCAGCTACAAGATTTAGAGGAGATACGTCAAAAATGTTTGACAGAGCTGGGCATAAGCTAAGCGTTTTATTAGGTTCAGCAATAGTAATATGTATAGGGCCACTTCTAGCAATACCTAGAACAGCTGCTACAACATATGAAATGGGTATATTACCAACAATAGGACCTGGATTCAATGCAATATTATTCTCAGTAATATTCTTCGCATTAACATTAGTATTAACAATAAAACCTTCAAAAGTTGTAGATATAGTAGGTCAGTTCTTAACACCAGCATTATTAATAGCTCTTGCTATATTAATAGTTAAAGGTGTAATAACTCCACTTGGAGAAATAAGACCAGATACATTAGTTCCATCAGTATTCGCAGAAGGTGTTAACCAGGGATATCAGACAATGGATACATTAGCTGCAACAGTATTCTCTACAATAGTTATAGTATCTATAATGGAAAAAGGATACGATGATGAAAAACTTATGGTAAAAGCTACTATAGGTGCAGGTGCAATAGCAGTTATAGGTATGGGTCTTGTATACGGTGGACTTTGCTACGTAGGAGCAACAGTTTCTACTCAGTACGGAATAGACGTAGAACAGACTGCATTAATAGTTGCAATAACTGAAGCATTATTAGGACAGACTGGTAAAATACTTCTAGCTATAATAGTTGCTCTAGCATGTTTAACAACTTCTATAGGATTAACTTCAGCAGCAGGAAGATACTTCTCAGGATTAACAAATGGAAAATTAAAATATGAACATATAGTAGTAGCTGTATGTGTATTCTCAGCAGTAATATCTAACTTCGGTGTTAGTACAATAATAAAATTCTCTGCTCCAATACTAAGCATAGTATATCCAGCTACAATAACATTAATCATATTATCATTATTCGGACACAAAATTAAAAATGACAATGTATTCAAATGTGCAACATACATGGCATTAGTAATAAGTGTACTTACAATAGCAGGTGTTGAATTTATAGTTACACTACCTGGTTATCAGTTTGGATTTAACTGGATACTACCAGTTGCAGCAGCAGCTATAATAGGTAACTTTATACCTTCAAAAAAAGCAGCATAATAATTGAAATTAAAAAATAATTATATTCCAATAAAATGGCCGTCGGTTTTACTGACGGTCTTTTATTTTGCTGAATAAAAGCTTCTTTTAATGTATAATTATATTTATAGATTAAAATCAAATTAATTAAAGAATAGGAGAATACTATGAGAGATAAGAGTGTAAAAGAGATAAAAGAAATAGCAGATAATCTAAGTGAAGATAAATATTTAGAGTTTATAGAAGAATTAAAAGGCGATGATAGAAAATCTGTAAATAAAATAGCTATTAGTCTGGCTAAGAAATTAGACAAGATAAGATTAGAAGAGGAAAGACTTGAAAGAATAAACGCTTACGAAAATGAAGGGTATGAAAAGGGGTATACTTATATAGCTGGAGTAGATGAAGCTGGAAGAGGACCTCTTGCGGGCCCTGTTGTAGCTGCAGTTGTAGTTTTAAAACAGGGAACAAAAATTCCTGGAATAAACGATTCTAAAAAATTAAGTGAAGAAAAAAGAAATGAGCTATTTGAAATAATAAAAGAAGAAGCTTTAGATTATGGAATAGGTATAGTTGGAAATGAGGAAATAGACGAGTACAATATATTAAATGCTACATATATGGCGATGAGAAAGGCATTAAACTGCCTAAAAAAACAGCCTGACTATATATTAGCAGATGCTGTTCATATACCAGATGTAGATATAGATCAGAACTCTATAATAAAAGGAGATGCTAAGTCGATATCAATAGCTGCAGCTAGTATATTAGCAAAGGTAACTAGGGACTCTTTAATGTATCAGTATGATGAGATATATCCTGAATATGGATTTGCACATCATAAAGGATATGGAACAGCAGAGCACTACAAGGCTATAGATGAAAATGGAATAACTCCAATACATAGAAAAAGTTTTTTAAAGAATGTTATATATTAACATAAAATAAGAAAATAATATAATTATTGTGTTATAATGAAATAAGGCATAATAGTCTGAAAATTTTTTAAATCTGGGGGATAAAAAATGGATTACAATGAAATGCTAAAAAACGCTAGAGAAAAATTAAATGGAAGTTGTAAGGTATGTAAGGTTTGCAACGGTGTAGCTTGTGCAGGAGAAGTTCCTGGTATGGGTGGAAAAGGAAGTGGACAGGCTTTCATAGAAAACGTAAGAGCTCTTGAAAGAGTTAAATTAAATATGAGAGTTATCCACAATGCAGCTGATCCTGATACTTCAATAGAATTATTTGGTAAAAAAATGGATGCACCTATATTTGCAGCACCAATAACAGGAACTACACTTAATATGGGTGGACAGTTAACAGAAAGAGAATACATAGAACCAGTTGTAGAAGGATGTGCTAATGCTGGAATATATGCTATGGTTGGAGATACTGCAGTTGACGCATTCCTTATAGAAAACTTAGATGTTTTAAAATGTCATGATGGAAATGGTATAGTATTTATAAAACCTTGGGACAATGAAAATATAATCAAAAAAATAAGATTAGCTGAAGAAGCAGGGGCTTTTGCTGTGGGTGTTGATATAGATGCTTGCGGATTAGTTACTCTATCTTTACATGGAAAACCAGTTGTTCCTAAGGATTTAGAACAGATAAAAGAATTAGTTAAATCAACTGAGCTACCATTTATACTAAAAGGTATAATGACTGTAGAAGACGCTTTAATGGCTGTAGAAGCCGGAGCAGACGCGATAGTAGTATCTAACCATGGTGGTAGAGTATTAGACTTTACACCAGGTTCTGCGGATGTTCTTCCTGAAATAGCTAAAGCTGTAAAAGGAAAGATAAAAATACTTGTAGATGGTGGAGTAAGAACAGGTGTTGATGTTGTTAAAATGATAGGACTTGGAGCAGATGCAGTATTAATAGGTAGACCATTTGTAACAGCTTCATTCGGTGGAGCTACAGATGGTGTAGAAACTTATGTTAATAAAATAAAATCTGAAATAAAAGGTGCTATGATACTAACAGGATGTTCAAACATATCTGAAATAGATGAAAAAGTAATATATAGATAAGATAATATTTTATGAGGTTGTTGCAATTTTGTGACAGCCTCTTTTTGTGTTTAAAAACAAAAGTTAGCGTATGAAGTTAACTTTTTAAGGTGTAGATTTATTAAAATTTTAAAAAGATAATAATAGTATAAAAATAATAAAATATTTTTTAGAAAAAGAAGGTAATAAAGGTTTTAATATAGAATTATAATATATACAAATAAATAAGGAGGGAAGTCAGATGACTGAAAGAAATTATGATACAGTACTAAAGGAAATTGAAAAATTTGTAAAAGAAAGAGAAGAGATCATAAAATCTGCTGGTGACTGGATAGACAGATATATTGCAGACAGAACCCTTCCTATGGAACTAAAAGACAAATGTGCTGACTGGCAGCAGGAATTAATAGACATGCTAGAAGCACAAATCTTAGAAGCTAAAGACTATTACATGTGTGTAAAAGAAAAAATAGAAGAAATGCAATAAACTTTAGCTCACAAAATACTTAAAAATTCTACTTAATATCAAAAATAGGTGCTATCATAAAAAATATTATGATAGCACTTTTTATTTTATTTAAGAATAAATGCGAGATAAATAAATTTATTCATTTATATAGCATCCAACTATTTCACCGATATACATTGTGTGGAAGTCATCTTTGTCTGGGTAACATTCGTCAAATAATCCATCAACTAGGAACTGAGATTCCTTTAAATCATTCTTAAATAACTTCTTACAAACAAATACTAGCTTTGACTCTTCATATCCAAAACCATTTTCTAATTCTACAAGATTTAACCCTTCTACATTCATCTTATCAATTTCCTTGCCAGATTTTGTACCAAGAAGAGATAATTTATCCTTTAATCCATCTTTTAAGAAAGTAAGTGTATAATAATCGCTATTATCCATAAATTCTTTAGTGTATCTACTCTGTCTAACATATACAGTAGTAACATTTTTTCTCCAAAGAACTCCTACACCACCCCAGCTGACAGTCATAGAATTGAAAGAATCTTTATCTCCCGCCATAAGAAGTGCCCAATCATCATCTAAAAGAGTGAATGGGTTTGCATTTAATTCCTTTGGATCTATTTTTTTTAACATAGAAAAGCCTCCTTTAAAACATAAAATATTAAAACTTCTATAAATATAATATCACAAATACAAAAGATAAAATCAAATAAAAATATTAAAATTCAAAAGAAAAGTATAAAAAATATATTCTATGAAAATAATAAAAATAGGAGATAGATTGGAGGTTTAAAACTAGATGAATAATGTAGAAAAAGGAAAAATTGGAGAAGATATAGCTGTAGAATTTTTAAAAAAGAAGGGAGCAACTATAAAAGAAAGAAATTTTAGAGGCAGATTTGGTGAAATCGATATAATAGCCTTTTTTAATACAACAGAAATAGTTTTTATAGAGGTTAAAAGCAGAAGTAGTTGTAGATATGGTTTTCCAGCAGAGGCTGTGGGTAAAAGCAAGCAAAATAAGATAAGGAAAACAGCCGAGGAATATATAATTAAGAATAATTTACATAGGGTTTCGATACGATTTGATGTTGTGGAGATATATATGAATGATAAAAAAATTAGACATATAGTCAATGCGTTTTGATGGAGGAAAGTTATGATAAGTTCTATAAATTCGAGAAATATAATAGGAATAGATAGCTGCGATATAAAAGTAGAGGTGGATATAGGAAAGGGAATGCCGACGTTTAATATAGTAGGTCTTGCTAGTACAGAGATTAAAGAAGCTAGAGAAAGAGTAAAGTCAGCTATAACAAACAGTGGGTACAGATTTCCAAATGCTAGAATAGTTGTAAATTTATCTCCTGCAGATATGAAAAAACAGGGATTATTTTTAGATTTACCGATAAGTTTGGGGATATTAAGGGATAAAATTCGTGCAAAAGATAAAGAAATGGCGAATTCAGTATTTGTTGGAGAATTATCGCTTGATGGAACGGTGAAGTCTATAAAGGGGATACTTCCAATTGTAATTGGAGCAAGGGAAAATGGATATGAAAAAATATTTATACCAAGAGATAATTTTAAAGAGTGTAGCTTCATAGATGATATAGAAATAGTACCTGTAAATAGTTTAAAAAACTGTATATCTATATTAAATGGAGGAATGACAAAGCTGGAGATAGAAGGTGTGAAGTCAGATATTTTAAAAGAGAAAGAATTGAATAGTATAGAATATGAAAATATAGATTTTAATGATATAAAAGGAAATACCTATGTCAAAAGGTGTGCTGAAATTTCTGTAGCGGGTGGTCATAATATGCTTATGATAGGCCCTCCAGGTTCTGGAAAATCTTTTTTAGCAAAGAGAATGCCTACTATTTTGCCGGATATGACTAGGGATGAGATGCTTGAAGTTAGTAGAATATACAGTGTTTGCTCAAATTCAGTTGAGAGAAGTGGGCTTATAGAAAGAAGGCCTTTTAGAGCGCCACACCATACATCTACAGGAATATCCTTAATCGGCGGTGGAACTGATGCAAAGGCTGGAGAAATAACATTGGCTCACAAAGGGATTTTGTTTTTAGATGAGGTTGCAGAATTTAATAGAAAAACTCTAGAATCTTTGAGACAACCAATAGAGGAAAAAAGTGTGAACATATCTAGATTAAAATATAGTGTAACATATCCAAGTGATTTTATTTTGGTTGCAGCTATGAACCCATGTCCATGTGGATATTATAGGTCTAATATTGAATGTAGATGTAGACGATACAACATAGAGAGGTATCTAGGGAAGTTATCAGGACCATTTTTGGATAGAATTGATATTTTCACAGAAATGAAATCAGTTTCATTCAATGAGATTAATTCAAAAATAAAAAATGAAACGTCTGAAGAAATAAAGAAAAGAGTTGAGAATGCGAGAAAGATGCAGTACAAGAGGTTCAATGGAAATACAGGAAAGCTTAATAGAGATATGAATAGTTCTGATATAGATGAGTACTGTAAGATAGATGAAAATAGCGAAAAAGTTTTGGAGATGATTTTTAATAAGTATAGATTGAGTAATAGAAGTTATATAAAACTTCTAAAAGTAGCGAGGACAATAGCGGATTTAGATCAGAGGGAAAATATTAAAGAAAGTGATATATTAGAGGCGTTTTCTATGAGAAGGACTTATTATACATATTTTTCTAGACTGCATGATTAGTATATATATTACAATTAAAAAGTGATTATAATGAATGAAAGGGAATTTTAAAATGGATAAAAGAGATGCGTATTTATGGTTATATGGTGTTGTTGGTTGTAATAATTTGACTATAGACAAAATTGAAAGAGAAATGCCGGGGACAAAAGATATATTTGATTTTTCAGAGAAAACAATATATAATCTTGAAAGAGTAAATGATAAAGTTAAGAGTAGTATCATTAATTATAAAAATAATATGAACGTAGATGACTATAAAGAACTTCTTTATAAAAAGAATGTAAAATATTCGGTTATTGGAGATGATGATTACCCATATAAACTGGCTAATATATACGATGCTCCAAAAGTATTATTCTATAAAGGAAACTTGTCTGCACTAGGCAAACATTTTTCGATTGGAATAGTAGGTTCTAGAAAACCTACTGTTTATGGAGCAGAGTGTACTAAAAAGCTTGCTAGAGAGCTTTCAGATTATGGAGCTGATATAATAAGTGGGCTTGCAATAGGAGTAGATGCCATAAGTCATGAAGCATCCCTTTTAGGTAAGGGAAAGACTTTTGGTGTTTTAGGATCTGGAATAGATAATCCTCTCCCAAAGACGAATATATGGCTGATGAATAAGATTGTTGATTCTGGTGGAGCTGTGATATCAGAGCATGGAATAAACAAAAAAGTTCATCCACATTATTTTGCAAATAGAAATAGAATAATAAGTGGACTCAGTGATGGAGTTATTATAGTAGAAGCTGCTAAAAAAAGTGGTGCTTTAATAACAGCAGAATTTGCAGCAGAGCAAGGAAGGTCGGTATTTGCTGTACCTGGAAGTATATTTTCAGAAAACAGCAAAGGATGTCATAGACTTATTAAAGAAGGTGCAAAATTAACTGAAAATATAGATGATGTTTTAGAGGAATTTGAAGTATTTAAGTTTAAAGCACTTGAAAAAGAAATAAAATATGATACTATAGAAAAAGCCGATATAAATGCGGATTTAGAAGATGATGAGAATATTTTAGTTGATATTATCAGAAAAAATGGTAGTATAGATATGGATTCTCTATGTTTAAAAACTAAATTTGGCATTGAAAAAATAAATCCAATTGTAGAGAAATTAAAACTGTATGATCTTATTTTCGAAATTGAAAAGGGGGTCTACAGTATGAAAATATAAGAATAATTTAATGACGGAGGTGTGTTTTTTGGCAAAAATATTAGTTATAGTCGAGTCGCCAGCAAAGGCGAAAACAATCGAAAAATTCCTTGGTAAAAGCCATTACACAGTAAAAGCATCTGTTGGTCATGTTAGAGATCTTCCTAAGAGTAAATTAGGAATTGATATAGAAAATAACTTTGAACCAGGATATATAAATATAAGAGGTAAAGGGGATCTTATAAAAGATTTAAAGAAATCAGCTAAAAAAGCTAGCAAGGTTTATCTTGCAACCGACCCCGATAGAGAAGGAGAAGCAATTTCTTGGCATCTTGAACATATACTAGGTATAGAAAACGACGAGCCTTGTAGAATAGAATTTAACGAAATAACAAAAGATGCTATAAGAAAAGCTATAAAAAACCCTAGAAAAATTAACTTAGATTTAGTTGATGCTCAGCAGGCTAGAAGGGTTATAGACAGATTGTTAGGTTATCAGATAAGTCCAGTTCTTTGGCAGAAACTTAGAAAAGGACTTAGTGCTGGTAGAGTTCAGTCTGTTACTACAAAATTAATTTGTGATAGAGAAAAAGAAATAAATGCATTTGAACCAGTGGAATATTGGACAATAGATGCAAAATCTGAGTCTAAAACAGGTGAGGATATAGACTTCAAACTATCTGCTATAGACGGTAAAAAAGCCGAAATACACAATGAAGAAGAAGTAAATAAAATATTAGAAATAATAGAAAATAAAGACTTACATGTAGTAAAAATTGAGTCTAAAAAGAGAAAAAAATCTGCTCCAAAACCATTTACAACGAGTGTACTTCAGCAGGAAGGGGTTAATAGACTAGGATTCTCAACTAAGAAAACTATGATGATTGCTCAGGAATTATATGAAGGTATAGATGTAAAAGGTGAAGGAACTGTAGGGTTAATTTCTTACATAAGAACAGACTCTAATAGAATATCAGAAGAGGCAAAAGGTAAGGCAGAAGTATTTATAAAAGAAACTTTAGGAAATGAATACTATAAAGAAGAAAAGAAATCTTCAGAAAAGAAAAGTTCTAAAAAGGTTCAGGATGCACACGAGGCAATAAGACCTACATCTGTAGATAGAACTCCAGATAGTATAAAAGATTCTTTAAGTAAAGATCAGTACAAACTTTACAACCTAATATGGAGAAGATTTGTTGCTAGCCAGATGAGCGATTCTGAATTTGAACTTATGAATGTAGAGTGTCAGATAGAAAACTATACATTTAAGGCTACTGGCTCTAAAATGATATTTGATGGTTATACAAAAGTATATAACTTCTACGATAGAGAAGATAGAATACTTCCTGAAATATCAGAAGGAGACGATTTAAAGGTCAATGGAATATTCCCAGAGCAGCACTTTACTCAGCCACCTGCTAGATATACAGAGGCGAGTTTAGTAAAAACACTAGAAGAGCTTGGAATAGGTAGACCTAGTACATATGCACCTACAATAGCTACTATATTAAATAGAGAATACGTAGAAAAGAGTGGCTCAAGTCTTCAGCCAACAGAGCTAGGAATATTAGTAACTGAAATACTTGAAGCTAACTTTGCAAAACTTATGGATGTAGATTTCACAGCTAAACTTGAAAATGAGCTTGATACAATTGAAGAAGGTGAAGCTAATTGGAAAGAAGTTGTAAAAGAATCTTACGAGCCATTTGAAGAAGCTATAAAAGAAGCACTTGAAAATATAGAAAAAGTAAATATGGATGTAGAAACTGATGAAATTTGCGAGTTATGTGGATCAAATATGGTTATAAAATACGGTAGATTTGGTAAATTTATGGCTTGTAAAAACTATCCAGAATGCAAAAATACTAAGCCTATAGTAAATAAAATAGGTGTAAAATGTCCTAAATGTGGAGAAGGCGAAATAATTGTAAGAAAAACTAAAAAAGGAAGAGCGTTCTATGGATGCAGTAAATACCCAGACTGTGACTTTATAGAATGGAACAAACCTGTAGAGGAAGTATGTCCAGAATGTGGTTCTTACATGACAGAGAAAGTATCTAAAAAAGGAAAGAAACATATTTGCTCAAACAAAGAATGTGGATTTGAGAAAACTATAGAAGAATAAAAAGAAGAAAAAATTAATTAATTTAAGTGGAAAATGACTTTGAGTGGAAATCTTTTTGAATTGTCGCTCGAAATCAAACAATTCCGAAATAAATTAAAATTAAAAATAATATATAAAATATTGAAAATTAAAAAAAGTAACAAAATTATATTGAAATCAAACTCAAGTTGTGATAATCTTTTTAGTAGTATAGAAAGAAAAATGAGATTTTGTGGAAAAATCAAAAAAATGGTAAAATTATTATAATTAATCAAACTACTTTATTTGTTGTGTAGAACAGTTTGACAAGGAGATGAATTTCGATATGGTAAGTGAATTATTACAGAAAACAAGAAAAATAAACAAAACTTTACAGACTAGCGGTGGTAGTAATATATCTTTCAACCTACTTGCGGGAGTACTAGGTGATGTTTTAGAATCTAATACTTACATAATAAGCGCAAAAGGAAAGGTATTAGGACTTCATTTAACTGATGAAGCTGATAGTTCTGTTATAGAAGATGAAATAACAAAACAGAAATGGTTCCCAGAAGAATATACTAAAAATCTATTAAAAATAGAAGATACTAAGGAAAATATAACTGGCGAAGAAATGCTAAAAATATTCCCTTATGAACATGGTAGATTAAACAAAAAAACAATAGTAGTTCCAATTCACGGCAGTGGAGAAAGATTAGGAACATTAATAATAACTAGATATGAAAAAGACTTCAACGATGAAGATTTAGTTGTTGCTGAATATTCAGCTACAGTTGTTGGACTTGAAATATTAAGAGCTATAAGTGAAGAAATGGAAGAAGAAATGAGAAAGAAAGCTGTTGTTCAGATGGCTATAGGAACTCTTTCATATTCAGAACTTGAAGCTGTTGAGCATATATTTGCTGAACTTGACGGTAAAGAAGGTCTTTTAGTAGCTAGTAAAATAGCTGATAGAGTTGGTATAACTAGATCAGTTATAGTTAATGCCCTTAGAAAATTCGAAAGTGCTGGTGTTATAGAGTCTAGATCTCTTGGAATGAAGGGAACACATATAAGAATATTAAACGACAAGTTATTAGAAGAACTTGCTAAAACAAAAGAAAACAGATAATTTATTTCTGTTAAAAAATATGAATTAAAAAGTAAGAGGGATATCAGAATTGGTATCCCTTTTTTAATACAATGCAATTAAAAAGAGGGTGAAATTATGCAGCCATTTGCTGATAGATTTAGACCGAGTAAAATTGAGGATATGGTAGGTCAAAGTCATATAATCGGTGAAAATAAGGTTATGAATAGAATAATACAGAGTGGAAATATTCCAAATATGATATTTTATGGACCACCTGGAACTGGAAAAACTACATTGGCAAATATTATAGCCAACGCAACAGGAAAAAAATATGTAAAACTAAATGCTGTAAACTGCGGTGTCAAGGAGATAAAAGAGGTCATAGAATCTTCTAAGAGAGAAAATTTATTTTCTTTTAATGGAATAATACTTATGCTAGACGAAATCCAGGCATTAAATAGGAAGCAACAACAATCACTTCTTGAAGTTATAGAAGAGGGTTCAGTTACATTGATAGCTAGTACGGCGGATAATCCGTATTTTGTAATATACAAGGCGATACTTAGCAGAAGTGTTGTATTTGAATTTAAGCCTATTGAAAAAGAGGATGTTGTAGAAGGATTAAAAAATTGTGTAGAAAAATTAAAAGACAATAAAACTTATACAATTGGAAATGTTGAAGATGAAGCTTTAGAACATATAGCTCGGATAAGTAACGGCGATATGAGAACAGCTATAAATAGATTAGAACTTGCATTTAATTTAGGTATAAATATAGCTACTGGAGTGGTAGATATAACATTACAAAATGTTTTAGATAGCTCTACAGCAAAATCTTTGAGTTACGACAGAAAAGGCGATGATGGATATTCTATTCTATCCGCATTTCATAAATCTCTAAGGGGATCTGATGTAGATGCAGCCCTTCACTATTTAGCAAGACTTATAAAAGCAGAGGATATGCAGAATATAACTAGAAGGTTGCTTTGTGTGGCATCAGAGGACGTAGGATTAGCTGTGCCCAATGCAGTGTCTATAACATACGCATGTGTATCGTCGGCGCTTCAGCTTGGCTTTCCTGAGGCGAGATTGCCACTTGCACAGGCTACTATATATTTAGCTCAATGTCCAAAATCAAACTCTGTAATAGATGCGATAGAGAAAGCTATGTACGATGTAGAAAATTCTGATATAGGTGATATACCAGATCATTTAAAAGATGCACATTATGCAGGAGCAGAAAAATTGGGAAGAGGAGTAGAGTATAAATATCCTCACAATTATCCTAATCATTGGATAGAGCAACAGTATCTTCCTGGTGAATTAAATGGAAAAACTTACTATACTCCAGGAGAAAATAAAAACGAAAAAGCTTATGATTCTTATTGGAAACAGGTAAAAGAAAATAGAAAAAATAAATCATACTAAAATAGTAGGAAATAATACTTGACAAAAATAGTCGGATATAATATCATTAAACCATAGTAAAACAGTAGGAATTAAAAGAAGGTGATAAAGTGAAGCTTTCAACAAAGGGTAGATATGGATTAAAGGCAATGTTTGAACTAGCGTTAAACTATGGCGAAGAACCTATATCTATAAAATATATATCTGAAAAACAGAATGTTTCAGAGCGGTATTTGGAGCAGATATTCTCAAAATTAAAAAAAGCAGGCCTTGTAAAAAGTATAAGAGGCTCTCAAGGAGGATATTTCTTAGCTAGAAAGCCAGATGAGATTTCTGTTGGAGATATATTAACTGTACTAGAAGGTCCTATAACTATATCAGATTGTCTAAAAGAAGAAGGTGTCTGTAGCAACTCAGATAAATGTGCTACTAGACTAGTATGGAAAAAGATGAAGAATGCAATAGACGATGTTGTAAATACTACTTTTTTACAAGATATGGTAGACGATCGGATAGGTGACAATGGATTGTCTAGTGATGAAAAAGATATTTATAAAATAGATTTAAACAAACAATAAAAAAATGGTTGAAATGTTAAATTTAGGATATAAATAATAATATGAATCAAATGGAATTAAGTTTTAGTTTAAAATATATTTGAAATTTGCAAAATGGCAAATGGAAGGGGAAAAACTATGGAAAACAAAAGAATTTATATGGACTATTCTGCAACAACACCTGTTAAAAAAGAAGTGTTAGATGAAATGCTTCCATATTTTAACGAAGGATTTGGAAATGCATCTAGTTTTTATAGCTATGGTCATGAAGCTAAAGAAGCTTTAGAACTAGCTAGAACTAGAGTTGCAGCTCTTATAAATGCAGAACCAAATGAAATATACTTCACTGCTGGTGGATCAGAAAGTGATAACTGGGCGATAAAAGGAGTTGCCTTTGACCTTCAGAGAAAAGGTAAAGGAAACCACATAATAACTTCAAAAATAGAACATCACGCGATACTACATACTTGCGAATACTTAGAAAAGAACTTCGGATTTGAAGTTACTTATCTTGATGTAGATGAAGAAGGTAAAGTTAGCCCAGAAGCTTTAGAAAATGCAATAAAAGACAACACAATACTAATAAGTATAATGTTTGCAAATAACGAAATAGGTACAGTAGAACCTATAAAAGAATTAGTAGAAGTTGCTAAAAAACACAAAATACTATTCCACACAGATGCTGTTCAGGCAGCAGGAAATATACCAGTAGATGTTAAAGAACTTGGTGTAGATATGGTAAGTATGTCATCTCATAAGATATACGGACCTAAAGGAGTAGGGGCTTTATTCATAAGAAGAGGACTTAGATTTGATAATCTTGTTCATGGTGGAGCTCAGGAAAAAAGAAGAAGAGCTGGTACAGAAAACATACCTGCAATAGTAGGATATGGTAAAGCAGCAGAACTTGCTAAAGCTAATATGGACAACCATATAAAAGAGCTTACAAGACTTAGAAATAAACTTATAGAAGGTGTTAAAGAAAGAATACCTTATACTAGAATAAACGGAAGCTTAGAAGATAGACTTCCAGGAAATGCAAACTTTGCATTTAAGTTTATAGAAGGTGAAGGAATATTATTACTTCTTAACCACGCTGGAATATCTGGATCAAGTGGTTCAGCTTGTACATCAGGATCATTAGATCCATCACATGTACTTTTAGCAATAGGATTACCACACGAAATAGCTCATGGATCATTAAGATTAACAGTTGGTGATTTTACAACTGATGAAGATATAGATTACATACTAGAAGTATTACCAAAGGTAATAGAAAGATTAAGAAGTATGTCTCCTTTATATGAAGAAGCTTTACAGGCTGAAGGAAAATAAGAAATATTTATAAACAAAAGTAAAAAGAAAAAAAGTAAATCAAAATAAATAAATTAAAGAATCGGAAAAAATATAATCGAAATTATGGAGGAAATTATTATGCAGTATAGTGATAAAGTTATGGACCATTTCATGAACCCAAGAAACATGGGATCAATAGAGGACGCAAGTGGAGTTGGAGAAGTTGGTAACCCAACTTGTGGAGATATAATGAAAATATATCTTGATATAGAAGATGATATAATAAAAGACGTTAAATTCAAGACTTTCGGATGTGGAAGTGCTATAGCAAGTTCATCAATGGCAACAGAAATGATAAAAGGAAAGAGCATACACGAAGCTCTTCAGTTAACAAATAAAGCAGTTGCTGAAGCATTAGATGGACTACCACCAGTAAAAATGCACTGTTCAGTACTTGCAGAACAGGCAGTAAAAGCAGCTCTTATAGATTATGCTCAGAAACATAATATAGTTATACCAGAGCTTGAAGGATACGAAATAACTGATGCGCATGAACATGAAGAAATAGAAGAAGACTAGCAATTAATTCGGAAAACATTAGAGGTGTTAAATAGATGAAGAAGAAAGTTATGCTAGGTATGAGCGGCGGAGTTGATAGCTCCGTCGCTGCATATCTTTTAAAGGAACAGGGTTATGATGTGATTGGTGTCAATATGATGCTTTCCAATGATAATACTGAAGAAGAAAAAAGAATGACAGAAGATAGTATAAGAGATGCGAGAAGAGTAGCTGAAAAGTTAGATATTCCACTACATGTACTAGATTTTAGAAGAGAATTTAAAGAAAAGGTAATAGACGATTTTATAAAAGAGTATGCAGAAGGTAGAACTCCTAATCCTTGTATAGTATGTAATAAGTTTATAAAGTTCGGTCTATTTTTTGACGTTGCAGAAAAGTTTGGTTGCGACTATGTAGCTACTGGACATTATGCTAGAGTTGAAAGAGATGAAAAAACTGGCAGACTAGTTCTTAAAAAAGGGGAATCTGCTAAAAAAGACCAGACATACAATCTTTACAATATAAAGCAGGAACAGCTAGAAAGAATACTACTTCCTATAGGAAACTATGAAAAGGATACAGTAAGACAAATAGCTAAGAAAATAGGTCTTGATGTCCACAACAAGAAGGATAGTCAGGAAATATGCTTTATAAAAGACAACGACTATGTAAGATATTTAAAAGAAAACTCAGATATAAAAATCAAAACGGGGGAATTTGTAGAAGCTGATGGAACAGTACTAGGAAAACACAATGGAATTATAAATTACACAATAGGACAGAGAAAAGGGCTTGGAATAGCTTTTGGTAAGCCTATGTTTGTAGTTGATATAAATGCAAAGAAAAATAGAGTAGTACTTGGAAGCAATGACGATCTATTCAAAAAAGAACTCGTTATAAAAGACGTAAATACAATTCCGTTTGATTTTGCAGATGTAGATGAGTTTAAAGTATATGCAAAAGTTAGATACGCAGCAAAACCATCTCTAGCTACTGTAACTAAACTATCTGACAATACAGCTAAGGTTGTATTTGAAGAAGCACAGAGAGCGATAACTAAAGGACAGTCTTTAGTTATGTACGATGGAGATATATTAGTCGGTGGAGGAATTATCGACGATATACTATAAAAAAATTTTTTGCATATTTAAAAAAACCTTGAAAATGTCAAAATAATCGAGTATCATATTAAATATATGAATAAATAAAAATATTTATCAAATGCAAAGAAAAGAAGGAGTAAATCTACTGATTTTGCACAGAGAGAGGGAATAGCTGAGAACCCTTGGAATAGGCAGATTGAAGCAGTCTTGGAGCATAAATCTTGAACGTATTTTACTGTTAGAGATTTACGGTAGCGACGTTATAGCTAAGGATTACCGGAGAAGCAGATTTTATCTGTAAATTAGGGTGGTACCGCGAATAATACTCGCCCCTATGTTTATCATAGGGAGCGAGTTTTTTTATTTTCCGAAATGAAAAAATATAAAAATTGGGAGGCAAATGTTATGGAAAAAATGGGTTTAAACGAAATAAGAAGTAAATTTTTAGAGTTCTTCAAAACTAAAGATCATTATGTAGGAGCTAGTTATCCTCTTGTACCAAATAACGACAAGAGTTTACTTTTAATAAATGCTGGTATGGCTCCTCTTAAAAACTATTTCTCAGGAGTAGAAGTTCCACCAAAGAACAGAATGGCTACTTGTCAGAAATGTATAAGAACAGGAGATATAGAAAATGTCGGTGTTACAGCTAGACACGCTACATTCTTTGAAATGCTAGGGAACTTCTCATTTGGAGATTACTTCAAAAGAGAATCATTAGCTTGGGGATGGGAATTTGCGACTAAATGGCTAAACATACCAGAAGAAAAAATATGGGTTACTGTATATGAAAAAGATGATGAAGCATTTGATATATGGTCAAAAGAAATGGGATTCCCTGAAGAAAGAATAGTTAGACTTGGAAAAGACGACAACTTCTGGGAAATAGGTCTTGGACCATGTGGACCTTGTTCAGAAATATACTTCGATAGAGGAGAAGAATACGGATGTGATAGCCCTGATTGTAAACCAGGATGTGACTGTGATAGATTCTTAGAATTTTGGAACCACGTATTCACTCAGTTCTCTAAAGAAGAAGACGGAAGCTACAGCGAATTAGAAAATAAAAACATAGATACAGGTATGGGACTGGAAAGAATAGCTTGTATAATGCAGGATGTTGACAATATATTCGAAGTAGATACTATACATTCAGTTTTAGAAGCTGTTTCTAAAGTTGCAGGTGTAGAATACGGAAAAGACAAAGCAAATGATAAATCTATAAGAATAATAACTGACCACATAAGAGCCGTATCATTCCTTATAGCAGATGGAGTATTACCATCAAATGAAGGTAGAGGATATATATTAAGAAGATTATTAAGAAGAGCTGCTAGACATGGTAAACTTCTTGGAATAAAAGGAACATTCTTAAATGGATTAGTTGATGAAGTTATAAAAGTTAGTGGAGATGCTTATCCAGAATTAGTAGAAAAAGAAGATTACATCAAAAAAGTTATAAAAATAGAAGAAGAAAAATTCAATGAAACAATAGACCAGGGAATGGAAATGTTAAATTCTTATAAAGAAGAACTTAAAAAAGAAGGAAAAACAGTTCTTAGCGGAGAAATAGCATTTAAGCTTTATGACACTTATGGATTCCCACTAGATTTAACAGTTGAAATATTAAGAGAAGAAGGTCTTTCTGTTAATGAAGAAGAATTCAGCGAAGAAATGGAAAAACAGAAAGAAAGAGCTAGAACAGCTAGAGGAAACATGGACGGTGAAAGCTGGAAAGAAGATCCTCTTGCTAAAGAAGAAAATGTAGAATCTGAATTTGTAGGATACGTTGAATTAACAGGTGAAGGTAAAGTATTAGCTATAGTTGAAGATTCTGAAATAGTAGAATCAGCATCTGAAGGTAAAGATGTTGTTGTAGTATTAGATAAAACTAACTTCTATCCAGAAGGTGGTGGACAGGCAGGAGACTGCGGTGTTCTTAAAAATGATAATTGTGCAGTAGTTGTTAAAAATACTAAAAAAGGTCCAGCAGGAAGTATAAAACACTTTGGTACAGTAGTAGCAGGTGAATTAAAAGCTGGGGATGTCTTGACTTGTGAAGTAGATAGAGAAAACAGAATGGCATGTTCAAGAAACCATACTGCAACTCACTTATTACACAAAGCATTAAAAGAAGTATTAGGGGATCATGCAAACCAGGCAGGTTCATTAGTTACTGCAGATAGATTAAGATTCGACTTTACTCACTTTGAAGCAGTTACAAAAGAAGAGTTAAAAACAATAGAAGAAAAAGTAAACAATGCTATATTCAATGCTTATGATGTAGTAGCTGAAACAATGGATATAAATGCTGCTAAAGCAAAAGGAGCTGCAGCATTATTCGGTGAAAAATACGGAAATGAAGTTAGAGTAGTTTCTATGGGAGATTACTCAATGGAACTTTGTGGAGGTGCCCACCTTTCAAATACTGCACAGGCTGGAATGTTCAAAATAATATCTGAAGGTGGTGTAGCTGCAGGTGTTAGAAGAATAGAAGCAGTAACTGGAAAAGCAGTTTATGAATATATGAACAAAAAGGATGAGTTAATATCTAAAGTTTGTGCTACAATAAAAGCTAAAGAAGATGGACTTTTACACAGAGTAGAAAATGTATTAGAGGAAAATAAAAACTTAGAGAAAGAATTACATAATTTAAAAACTCAAATAAGTATGCAGTCAGCTGACTCTGCTTTAGATTCAAAAGTAGAAGTAAAAGGTGTTAGCCTAGTTACTAATAAATATGAAAATATGGATATGAATACTTTAAGAGATACTGCTGATAATTTAAGGGATAAAATGGGAAGCGGTGTAGTTGTATTAGCAAATGTTGCTGATGGAAAAGTAAACTTTGTTGTTACTGCAACTAAAGATGTTATAGAAAAAGGTGTTCATTCAGGAAATATAGTAAGAGAAGTAGCTAAGATAGCTGGCGGAAAAGGTGGAGGTAGACCTAATATGGCTCAGGCAGGTGCTACAGAACCAGCAAAAGTTGACGAAGCTTTAAATTATGCTAAGGAAGTTATAGAATCTCAGGTAAAATAATTTCTCTAAAAAGAGGAGGAATGAGATAAATGGATAATATGGATTTCACTATGAAATTTGAAGGAGCACAGCAGGAAAAAATGACTGTTGAAGAAGCGATGAAAATAGTTTACGGGGCCCTTAAAGAAAAAGGGTATAACCCCGTAAACCAAATAATAGGATATCTCCTATCAGGAGATTCTAGTTATATAACTAGTTATAAGGACGCAAGAGGGATAATCAGAAGATTTGAAAGAGATGAAATTCTTGAAGAGGTTATAACTAAATATCTAGAGGAAAGTAGGTAAATAAATGTTCAGAAAGTTTATATCAATACTTGCATCTCTATTTATAATTTTTAGTTCTGCTTTTTCTACTGTAAATGCAGAATCAGCAAGAGGAAAAGTTATATTTATAAATATGAGTAGAACTAGTCTTGAAAATATGATGAACATAAAAGAGATTGGAAATAGAGTTGAAAAAGAAGGCTATGTAGGATTGATGAATATCAAGGGTGACCAAGGTAACGACGACGCAAGAAGTTTAGCTACTATGGGAGCTACAGGGAGATCTACAATAGCTCAGTTTGATAAAAAAGTTGCAGTAGATTTTGTACAGCCAAATGCAGACGAAGCTAAGGAATATGAAGCTTCTACAGGCAAAAAAGCTAAAAAAATAGTCAATATGGAGGCAAATAGGTCTTCTAATGAAAATATTGAAAAAGGAGAATTTGAATCTACACTTGGTATGGTAGGTCAGGTTCTTTCTGAAAATGGATACAAAACATCAGTAATCGGTAATGCAGATTATGTTGATTTTGATGGACAGCTTGTAAAAAATAGAAATATAGCATTTGCAGCTATGGATAATTATGGAAGAGTTGATGATGGTAATATAGACGATATCAATATAAAAGATAATAGTATGCCATTTGGAATCTCTACAGATTATAAAAAACTTAAAGCTGAAACAAAAGAACTTTACAAGAACACTGATGCTATATATGTAGACCTAGGGGATACATATAGACTAGATGAGTATAAAATGAATCTAAATGAAAATACTTATGCTAAGATGAAAGCTAGAACATACAGCAGAATAAATTCTTACTTAAAAGAAGTATTTTCTATGGTAGGTGAAAATGACACTGTTTACATAGTTAGTGCATTCCCTAGCAATTTAGATTACAGCAATAAGAAAAGACTTTCTCCAGTTATGAAATTCTCTAAAGGAGTTTCTGGAAAAGGAGTATTAACTTCTGCTACAACAAGAAGAGATGGGATAATAGCAAATATGGATATAGGTGTAGACATACTTAACCATTTTGGTTTATCTAATGAAATGATGTTAGGTAGAACTATCTCTAATGTTGAAAAAGAAAATAATATAAAGTTTCTTCAGAAAGAATACTCAAAAATAAATTCAGCAGCTTTAATAAGAGCTGGTGTTGTAAATACTTTTGTAGGAGTAGTGTCTGCGTCTTGGGTAATAGGCTTAATAGCAGTACTTTTAGCTAAGAGAATTGCTCCAAAATATAAAGATAAACTGTTTACTATACTTAAAGAGCTTATTAAATTCGGTATAATAATGCCGTTATCATTTATTGTAGCTCCAATATTTAATTTCAGTGGACAGGTAAGTATGTCTTTAGCTGTAATAGGTGTGACATTCTTGATTTACTTCATAGCTAAGGCTATGTTTAAAGATGATGATCTAAAACAGATGGGATTCATAGCACTTGTTACTATAGTTCTGATTGCCGTAGATGCTGTATTTGGAACATATCTTATGAAAAATAACATAATGAGTTATGATGCTATGGTAGGTGCTAGATATTACGGTATAGGAAATGAATATGAAGGTGTTACTATAGGAAGTGCGGTATTTGCATTTGCAGTACTTCTATACTACAAAAAAATACCAAAATGGGTTGCTGCAGCTTCATTTGGTGTGATTTTAATAACTAGTGCATATCCATCTATGGGTGCAAATGTTGGTGGTGCGATATCTGAATGTGCTGCATATTTACTATTTGTGCTTCTTATGTACAATGTTAAAGTTGACTGGAAAAAGATTGTAGGAATAGGTCTTGCAGTTGTAGCTGTAGTTGGAGTATTTGCATTTATGGATTTATCTTCAGGAAGTCCATCTCACTTAGGACTATTTGTTCAGCAGATAATGTTAAATGGACCAGGTGAAATAGTTCTTACATTTACTAGAAAAATCCAGATGAATGTTAAATTAGCACAGACTAGTGTATGGGTTAATATATTAATAGTTGGAATAGTTATAATCGCAGCATTAATATTCAAACCAAATAAACACTTTAGAGTAATAGCAGGTAAATATCCTATGGTATTTAGAGGATTTGTTGCAGCTATGGTTGGTTGTATAATAACTCTACTAGTAAACGACTCTGGTATAGTAGCAGCCTCTACTGCATCTATATATATCCTTATACCAGTGATGATAATAACTATAAATATGATTTTAAACGAGGATAAAAAGGAGAAAATAGATGCTAACAGGTAGAATAATGGGCCTTGATATAGGAGATAAAACTATAGGTGTTGCAGTAAGTGATCTTATGGGAATGACAGCTCAGGGTATCAAGACTATAAAAAGAACTAGCAAAAAGAACGATATAGAAGAAATAAAACAGATAATAAAAGAAAAACAGGTAAATCTAATAGTATCTGGTCTTCCTAAAAATATGAACGGTACTGTTGGTCCTCAGGGCGAAAAAGTACAGAAATTCTGTGAATTAATAAAAGAAGAAACAGGACTAGAAATAGAATTTTGGGATGAAAGACTTACTACAGTTGCTGCTGAAAAAACTCTTATAACTGCAGATGTAAGCAGAAAGAAAAGAAAAAATGTAATAGACATGATGGCAGCGGTATTAATTCTTCAAGGATATTTAGATTTTAAAGTTAAATAACAAAAAAATTGAATAAAGTATGAAAATTTGGGTATTATCATATAGAATAGATGATAATTAATTGATTTTCATATGGAAGAGATTAATAAGTAAGAAAATATAATTGTTATTATATAAAATTTGTTATATAATAAAATCAAATAATAGGTAATGAGGTGAAACCAATGGAAGAAATGAATGAAAATGTAGTAAACCTAATTGATGAAAATGGAGAAGAAGTACCTTTTGAGATAATATTAACTTTAGAAGCAGAAGAAAAAGAGTACGCTATATTAATGCCTCTAGAAGACAACGAAGACGAAGAAGCATATATATATAGAATAGATGAAGACGAACAGGGAGAAATGCTAGTTCCATTAGAAGACGACAATGAGTATTCAACTGTTGTAGCTGTTTACGAAGCTTTAATGGAAGAAGAAGGTCTTAACTTTGATGAATAATAAGTAAAATTATATAATGCTGTAGTAGAGTTAAGCTCTATTACAGCATTTATTTTAACTTATATTGATTAATAAATGAGAAAAGGTGTGGTAAATATGAATAATGGAATGGATCTTTTAAAAGAAAAACTAAAAAAGACAGGCTTTAAGATTACTCCACAAAGGAGAGCTATAATAGAAGTTCTTCTTGAAAATCGATACTATCATCTTAGCAGTGAGGAAATATACGATAAAGTAAGAGAAAATTGCCCAGAAATAGGTTTAGCAACAGTATATAGAACGATGCAGCTATTAGACGAAATAGGAGCTATATCAAAGTTAAATTTAGATGATGGCTGTATAAGATATGAAATAGACCTTGATAATGAAGGACACAATCATCATCATTTAGTATGTAAAAACTGTGGAAAAATAATTGGTGTTGAAGAAGATCTTCTTAAAGATATAGAAATGAAAATTCAGGAAAACTACAAATTCCATGTAGTTAATCATGATCTTAAATTCGATGGATATTGTGAAGACTGTTATAGAGAGATGAAAAAAGATAAATAAATATACAAAAATAAAAAAATTAGACAATAATAAAGAACTATATATAAATCATAAACAAAAGATTTATAAATAGTTCTTTTTTTATTGTCTTTTATACAAATTTAAAAACAAGATATATTGTAAATAAAATTAAAACAAAGACTAATAGATTTTCTATTATATTACTAAATCTTCCACCAACTCTTATATATCCCACAGAAATCATATTTTTTGAGAATGGGTAGAAGATAGCTACACCCCGTTTTGTGAACATATCGCAAATTATATGAAGTAGATACATAGAGGAAGCCATAAGTCCTAATGAATCGTAGTTAAAAAACTCTCCTAGTGGATTCATAATTATATAAACTATTAAAACCATTAAAATACTATGAGAAAAGTTTCTATGCTTTAGCCATGGAAATACCGAAAATACTAAAATAGGTATGACAAAAGATATATCTACTTTAGAAATTATTAAAACCAATGCTAAAAGAAGCAAGGTAGCTGTAATAAGAGATTTTCTCATATTGTAATGGGTGAGCTTTTTTTCTAAAAATGCTATTGCAAAAAAAGTAATAACTGCGCTTATAAAAAAGCTACTGCTGACTTTTATAGATAGGAAAAATATAAAAAGATTCAGCGAAAAAATAAGCAACTTATATAAAAACTTTGAAAATTTCTTTCTAAAAATTGTCCCAGCTATTATAGAGTTGGATTTATCTAAATCCGGAAGCGTGGAAAATACAGCGGAAGTCAGAATACTAGTAGGGGTTATAGGTTGTGATAATACTAGTGATAATTGAATACCGGCTATAATTCCTACAGCACAATGAGTTTTACCTCGCATTTTTTACCTCCAAGATAATATTTTTACAGAACGTGTGTTTCTATAAATTACAATTAATTATATCATATTGTTTAAGAAAATATAGTTTAAAGATAAAAAATGTTTATGAAAAATATCTGAATTTTTTATAGAGAAAAATTAAAAAAATTCAACGAGGATATTGAAATATAGAGAATTTGTGTTAAATAGTGAAATGTTAATTATTTTAGAAATATAAATAAATCTTAAATTATAATGTAATCTATGTTACAATAATATTAACTGGTAAAGTGGTCGTGAAGAATTATTAAAAATTTAATCTGTAAAACAAAAATTTCCGGTAGCAGATAACTAGGATTTTATTGCGGAGGAATCCTGTTTTACCGGATATATTTTTGTAGGTATAAGGTGTATATAGATTTGGATATAAGTTTAGGGAGAGCGTATATATACACTAAAATGATTAGAGTTTTAAATTATTTTAAAGGATTATGATTGAATGAAAAATATAAAAAATAAATAGAAGGAGATGATGTTATTGTTTAAAAACGATGAACAGATAAAGGTCATTCCTCTTGGGGGAATGAATGAGATAGGAAAGAACATGACTGTTATCGAGTATAGAGACGAGATAATGATAATCGATGCAGGTCTGAGCTTCCCAGAAGACGAAATGCTAGGTATAGACATAGTTATACCGGATATAACTTATTTAGTTAAAAATAGGGATAAAATAAAAGGGATATTTATAACACACGGCCATGAAGACCATATAGGTGCTTTACCTTATCTATTAAAGAAGATAAATATACCAGTATACGGTTCGAGATTAAGCATGGGTCTTTTAGAGGTTAAATTAAAAGAACATAAATTAGAAAATGTAGAACTTCATATAATAAAACCACGTGAAGTTATAAAGCTTAGAAATATGGAAGTAGAGTTTATAAAAACTACTCACAGTATACCGGATTCATATTCTATAGCTGTACATACAGACCAGGGTGTAATATTCCACACAGGAGACTTTAAAGTGGACTTAACTCCAATAGATGGGGATGTTATGGACTTCCGGAGAATATGCGAATTAAGCGAAGAAGGTGTAATCCTAATGCTTTCAGATAGTACTAATGCTGAAAGACCAGGGTATACTAAATCAGAGAAAAAAGTTGGAATAGGTTTAGATGATTTATTCACTAAAGCAGGGGATAGCAGAATAATAGTTGCTACATTCGCATCAAATATACATAGATTACAGCAGGTTGTAGATGCGGCGAAAAAACACGGTAGAAAAGTTACTGTTTCAGGAAGATCTATGTTAAATGTAGTAAACGTAGCAAAAGAACTTGGGTATCTTGAAGTAGAAGACGATATGATAATAGATTTAAACGACGTCGGTAACTACGAAGACAAAGAACTAGTAATAATAACTACTGGTTCTCAGGGAGAACCTATGTCAGCACTTGCTAGAATGGCAAATTCTGAACACAAGAAAATAGAAATAAAAGAAGGAGACCTTGTTATAATATCAGCTCATCCAATTCCAGGTAACGAAAAACTGATATCTAAGGTAATAAACTTCTTACTTGAAAAAGGTGCTGAAGTTGTTTCTAGCGATATCGCAGACATACACGTTTCAGGACATGCATGTCAGCAGGAATTAAAATTAATGCTTAGATTAGTTAAGCCTAAATTCTTCTTACCAGCTCACGGTGAATATAGAATGCTTAAAAAACATGCTGAGCTTGCTAGAGGTCTTGGAATGAATAAAGAAGATATCTTCGTTATAAATAATGGGGATATACTAGAAGTAGGCAAAGACGAAGCTGCTATAAAAGGTAAAGTTCCAACAGGAAATATACTAGTAGATGGTTTAGGTGTTGGAGATGTTGGAAACATAGTACTTAGAGATAGAAAACATCTTTCTGAAGATGGTCTTATGACTATAGTTGTAACAATATCTAAAGAAGAAGGAAAAGTACTTGCAGGTCCAGATATAATATCAAGAGGATTTGTATATGTTAGAGAATCTGAAGATCTTATGGATGGAGCAAAACAGATAGTTAAAGATGTATTAAGTGAATGCGAAGAACATAACATCAAAGAATGGGCATATCTAAAGAACAATATAAAAGAACAGCTAAAAGAATATCTTTACCAGAAGACAAAGAGAAATCCGATGATACTACCTATAATAATGGAAGTATAGGATTGTATAATAAAAATAAATGGCCGGAATTCTATTCCGGCTTTTTATATATAAAAGTTTAAATTTTAGAGTTAGGAGAGTTTAAATTGAGAAAAAAGATTACAACAAAAACTAGATTTGGAGCTGCTGTTGGATTTGCATTTTTGACAGTAGCGTGTATGTATGCATATTTTAGTGGAATTGATAAATCTACAATAACGCTTGTAAGTGCTGCAGGATGTTTAGCAGTATCTATTTACGAATTAAAAAGAATATCAGATATAAAAAAAACAGAATCCACAAAAAATAAATAAAAAATATTTTTGAGATATTTATTATATATAATAGAAAAAACGATTTCTTGAAAAAAATTATTAAAACCGAGTAATATAGCCAAAAGTTAGGCTTTACTAAAATTAAAAATTGGTATAATATATCCTTATAAAGTGTATATATTTTAAGGTGGGAAAGCTATATAAAATAAATACAAAGGAGAAAAATATCATGATAAAATTTGATGCTTCACATGCATGTAAAATGGAAGAAATATTAGCTCATCAGGACAGAGTTAATGCTCTTCACAAAGAAATAGTAGAAAAAACAGGAACAGGAAATGATTTTTTAGGATGGGTAGATTGGTATAAAAACTACGATAAAGAAGAATTTGAAAAAGTAAAAGAAAGTGCTAAATACATAAGAGAAAACTGCGACGTATTCCTTGTATGTGGTATAGGTGGATCATACTTAGGTGCTCGTGCAGCTATAGAAATGATAAACGGATTATATGCTGACAAAAAACCAGAAATAATATTTGTTGGTAACACATTCTCTTCTACATACATAGCACAGGTTATGAAATATATAGAAAACAAAGAAGTTTGTGTAAACGTAATATCTAAATCAGGAACAACAACTGAAACAGCTTTAGCTTTCCGTTTATTAAAACAGTTCATGGAAAAGAAATACGGAAAAGACGAAGCTAAAAATAGAATATTTGCAACAACTGATAAATCAAGAGGTACATTAAGAGCTATGTCTGACAAAGAAGGTTATACTACTTTCGTAATACCAGATGATATAGGTGGTAGATACTCTGTTATAACTCCAGTTGGTCTATTACCAATAGCAGTTGCTGGAATAAGCATAGATGATTTAATGGCAGGTGTTGAAGAAGCTTACAACGATTTAGCAGATCCAGACCTTACTAAAAACCCCGCTTATGCATATGCAGTAGCTAGAAGAGTTTTAGAAGGAAAAGGTAAAAATGCAGAAATGTTCGTAACTTACGACTTAAATACAACAATGCTTGCTGAATGGTGGAAACAGTTATTCGGTGAATCAGAAGGTAAAGATGGAAAAGGTGTATTACCATGTAGTGCTACATTCTCAACAGATCTTCACTCATTAGGACAGTTTGTTCAGGATGGTACTAAATGCTTATTTGAAACATTAGTATTATTTGAAAAACCAATAGAAGATGTTATATTCCCTTCAGATGAAGAAAATATGGACGGAATGAACTACTTAGCTGGTAAAAATGTAGACTGGATAAACAAAATGGCAATGCAGGGGACATTAGATGCTCACGAAAATACAGGTGGAGTACCAAACCTTTTAATAACTGTAGATGATATGAGTGCTAAGAGCTTTGGATACTTATGCTACTTCTTCTTCAGAGCATGTGCAATGACTTGCTACATGATAGATATAAACCCATTCAACCAGCCAGGTGTTGAAGTTTATAAAAAGAACATGTTCAAACTATTAGGAAAAAACTAATATTATAGATTTGTAAAAGATGTCTCCAGCTGAGGCATCTTTTTTTATGAGAAGAATAAAAATAAAAAAAGTTTTGAAAAATAAAGCTAAAAATTTAAAAATATCCACAAAACCTAATTTGATAAATCTGAATATATTAGTTATAATATATAATAATTAATATAATATAATGATTAAAATAATTTTGAAAGGAAAAGATTTTATGGATATAGCTAGCATAGTGGCGACTGCTGCAGGGATAGCAATCGCAATATCAGTACACGAATTTGGACACGCTTATTCAGCGCATCTTTTAGGAGATGATACAGCTAAATTATATGGAAGGATGACATTAAATCCCATAAAACACGTAGACCCACTTGGACTACTTGCGATGATAATATTCCACATAGGTTGGGCTAAGCCAGTTCCAGTAAATCCTATGAATTACAAAAACTACAGAGTAGGGAACTTTATAGTATCTATTGCAGGAGTATGCTGCAATCTACTTACAGCTATAGTATGTGCAATAATTTACAAAAATGTTCCTGTATATGGAGTACAGGTATTAGCTTATACATGTATAATATATAATATAGGGTTTGCTGCATTTAACTTACTTCCTGTACCACCACTAGATGGATGGGGAGTAATAGAAACATTTATACCATATCAGTGGAGAGAATATGCGTACAAATTTGAAAGAATAAGTGGATTTGTACTTATACTACTTCTTATAACTGGTGCGTATAGAATAATAATAAATCCTATACATGGTTTATTTGCAACAATAGTACAGATGTTTATGTTTTAAGAATTAATAAAAATAATCTAATAACTACTTAAAGAGGAGATTATATGAAATATAATGTACAATTAAAGGTATATGAGGGACCTATGGACCTTTTGTACGACCTTGTGACAAAACATAAGATAGATATAAAGGATATAGCTATTTCAGAAATAACAAAACAGTATCTTGATTACCTAGATGCTATGGAAGCTATGGATATGGAAATAACTAGTGAATTTATAACTATGGCGTCAAAGTTGGTCGAAATAAAATCTAGATATTTACTTTATCTTCAAAGAGAAGATTCTGAGGAAGAGGATCCAAGAATAGAACTTGTTGAAAGACTTAAAGAATATAAAAAATACAAGCAAGTATCTAAAGAATTAAAAGAAAAAGCTGATGAAGAACACGAAAGATTCTTTAGAAAAAAAGAAGAAGTTATAATAGAGGACGAGCTTAGTTTAGAAGACGTATCTATAGCAAAAATGATGGAGCTGCTTCCTAAGTTGTTGAAAAATATAGACAAAAAGGAAGAAGAAACTAAAAACGACGTACTAGAAAGACTTGTAAATAGAAAAATTATATCTGTAGAGGAAAAAATAGTATCTTTGAGAAGAGCATTATCTGTAAAAGATAGAATAAGCTTTTTAGAAACGGTAGATCAAAGTGATAGAGGAGATATAATAGCATCGTTTTTATGTGTATTAGAGCTGATAAAAGAAAAAGAGATAATTGTTACTCAAGACGATTTTTTTGAGGATATAGTTATAGTTAAAAGAACAGATGATATACTAGAATATTCTGAGGAGAATTAGTATGAAGAGAGAAGATATAAAAAATATAATCGAGGCTATTATGTTTGCATATGGAGAGCCGATAAGTATAAAAGAACTAAATGCTATTATAAATAAAGACCTTTCTCATAAGGAAATTGAGTTTATGATGGATGCGCTTATATCTGAGTACAAAGAAAATGATAGAGGAATTCAGATTATAAGACTTGAAAACAAGTACCAGATGTGTACAAACGAAAAATATGCAGATTATATAAAGATGGTTCTTGAGCCTAAAAAGAAAAAAACTCTAAGTCAGGCGACTCTTGAAACTCTTACAATAATTGCATATAAGCAGCCGGTTACAAAATTAGAAATAGAAAATATAAGAGGTGTCAAGTGCGATAAAGCTCTTAAAACACTTCAGGAAAATGACCTAATTGTAGAGGCTGGAAGATTGAACAAAATAGGGAAACCTATAATATATAAGACTAGTGACGAATTTTTAAAATTACTCAACATAGAATCTATAGATGAATTGCCTAAGATAGAGGAAATAGAAGAAAATAATTAAAGAGTATAATTTATGATTTGCTAGTTAAATGTGGAGCGGAGGAATTAAAAATGGAAGACAGAGATTTATCAATAATGTTACTTAAAAACATACATGTATTCCACAGTATCGTTAAAGTGATAGTTAGTGAAAGAAATGAAAGTAGAATACTTACAGAAAGACAGTTCTTTGCGTTAAAGAAAATGGCGGAAATAGATAAAATGGAATTGAAAAATCTAAGTAAGGTATTACATGTGTCTACTTCAAGTCTATGCATACTTCTAAATAAACTTGTTGAACAGGAATATGTTTATAGAGAAGAAGATAAAAAAGATAGAAGAAATACATTCTATGGAATAACTGAAAAAGGTAAGGAAGTTTTAGAAAGAGAAAAAGCTGATATCTTAAAAATAATAAATAAAAAAATAGAGCTTATAGACGAAGATAAAAGAGAAGATTTATACAAAGCATTAGATTTTGTATTTGATACTTTAATAGGAACTCTTAAATAATAGGAAAACTAAAACTATTAAAAATAAAAAAGGAAAGAATTCTCATACATACAACGTTGAGTTGGTATGAGAATTCCTTCCTTTTTTTATTTGTCTGCTAAAACTGCATCGTATAGTATCTTACCTATAGGAGCATTTATTTTTAATGTAGCTTTTCCATCCATAGAAGTAGAGCTTTTGTTTATAAGGACTAAATCTTTTCCTCTGTAGTAGTTTACAAAGCTAGCAGCAGGATAAACTACAAGAGATGTCCCACCTATTATTAAAAGATCGGCATTTTTAATAGCTTTTACAGCGCCATTTATAGTGTTTTCATCCAATGCTTCTTCATATAGAACAACATCTGGCTTTACAATTCCACCACATACATCGCATTTTGGAATAGTTCCATCTAAAGCCAACATATCTTTTAAATCAAAGAACTTATGACATTTTGTACAGTAATTTCTCTGAACAGAACCGTGAAGCTCGTAAACATTTTTGCTTCCAGCCTTTTGGTGAAGTCCATCTATATTTTGTGTTATAACAGCCTTTAACTTCCCAATTTCTTCTAAATAAGCGAGTGCCTTATGTGCATTGTTAGGCTCTGCGTCCTGATAAATAAGCTTATCTTTGTAGAATTCATAGAAATACTCTGGATATCTAACAAAGAAAGAATAAGATACAACTTCTTCAGGTGAAAATCTTCTATTTAACTTTTGATTGAATAAACCGTTAGAGCTTCTGAAATCTGGGATATTTGATTCTGTAGAAACTCCAGCTCCTCCAAAGAACACGATATTATTGTGTGAATCTATTAATCTTTTTAATTCGTTTACTTCATTTTCGAACAAGATAATCATCTCCTTTTGTTTTATATTATTATATTACTACAAAAAAATAAAAATGTAATCGTATAGTGAAAAATATATCGTCTTTACTTACATTGCAAAAATAGATTATAATTATATTAACTAAGAGAAATGAAAGGAGATTTTAAAATGAAAAAAAGAATGGCAGCTGCATCTCTAGCAATGATTCCTATGCTTACGATGAATGTAAATGCAGAAAATATTAAGACAGGGATTGTGAGTTCAGCGTATTTAAATGTAAGATATTCTCCTTCAGCATCAGCAAAGTTGCAGTTAGTGTTAAAAAAAGGAAATAAGGTAACTGTAATTGGTGAAAAAGATGGTTGGTACAAAATTAAAACAGCCTCTGGTAAAACAGGTTGGGTTGTTTCAAAATATATATCATTAAAAGCCGATGTTATTAGAAAAGATGCTAGAGGCATAAAAAAGATAGTAACAGCTACAACATTAAATGTAAGAAGTGGTCCAGCTACATCGTATACATCAATAGGCAAATTATATAAAAATAACGAGGTCGATGTAATATCAGAATCTAATGGATGGTCTAAGATTCAATTTGGATCAAAAATAGGATATGTTTCATCAGAATACTTAAAAGCTGTATCTACAGGAAATAATAACTCTGGAAGTACAGGAAATTCTCAGGGAGTTAAGAAGACTATACAAGAGGTAACATCATCTCTATTAAATGTTAGAAATGGAGCTGGTGGCCAGTATACAAAAATAGACACACTTCATAAAGGTGATAAAGTAGTAGTTTCAACTATTGAGAATAACTGGGCTAAAGTAGAATACGACGGAAAGAATGGATATGTTTCTTCTATATATTTAAAATACATATCAGATAAGATAGAAGACGAAGATACTGATTTAAATGGTACTGCTTCAGACGTAATACCAGGTGCATATACTCAGAGAAGTCAAAAGGATTACTCTCTAGATGATATGGTAGAAGCTCAGTATATAAAAGGTCAGAGTGGTGGAAATTTAATATCAAGACAGACAAATAGACTTCTTGATATATTAAACCCTCAAGAAAGCTTATTCACAACAGAAGCTATGAGAACTAATCCAAGAGCATACGAGGCACCTACTAAGGAAGAATTAGAATACTACCTAGATCCATCAAACTTTACTAGTCATACAGACGGAATAATGCAATTTGTAAGACTTGATAGATATACAAATTCTATAACAGCAAAATCACTAGATAATTATTTTGCATCTAGAGGATCAGAATGTGTATTTAACGGAAAAGGTCAGGCATTTATAGATGCAGCTAAAAAGTACGATATAGATGTACTATACTTTGTATCTCATGCTATGTGGGAAACTGGAAATGGCAAATCTAAACTTGCGCAAGGACAGGTTGTAACTAGTGTCGATGGAGTAACTCTTGAAAAACCTGTAACAGTTTACAACTTCTTTGGAATAGGTGCTACAGATGGAAATGCACTTGAAGGCGGTAAAATTACTGCATACAAAAATGGTTGGACAACTGTTGAAAAAGGTATAGACGGGGCTGCAAAATGGATTTCTGACGGATATATCCACAACTCTAAATATAATCAGAATACAGTTTATTCTATGAGATGGTGCTATGAATATACTTGGCATCAGTATGCAACGGATGTAAACTGGGCTAATGGAATATCAAAAATGATGTCATCACTTATGACAAAATATGGAAATGGAAACAATCTTTTAATAGATATTCCAGAATATAAATAATAAAAATAAATTTATAGAATATATGGAATCATGTGCGATAATTTGTACATGATTCTTTATTTACGTTAATATATACTTTTGCAAACAAAAAAAAGTGGAGGTTTGTAAATTTTAAATACTGTTAGGAGAGAAAAAAGATTGGAGAGCTTAAAGGAATGTATGATAAAAATGGATATAAGCAATACTTCTCTTATAAAAAAGATGGAAGATGTTTATATAAAGAAAGTTATCTACTTTAAAGAAAATAAAACTGTATATTTTTATCTATCTTCTAAAGATGTAGTTCCCTATGAGTATTTAGAAAGAGCGCAGAGGGAAATAAAGGCTAAGAATAAATACTTTAAAGAGATAAAGTTTAAGATAGAGTATACAGGGTTTGAGAGAAAAACAGAAAAAGATATAATGAAAAAATATTGGCCGAATATAGTATATATACTAAAGAGTATCTGCCCGTCTATATCCGGTTGGCAGAAAGAAATAGAGTATTTATGCATAGATAATAAGCTCAAGATAAAGATTCCAAAGGGGATATTTTATCAAAGAATTATGAATAAGAATATCACTACAACTCTAAAGCATACAATAAGCGAGGAGTTTGGAATTGATATGGATATAGAGATAGAGAGCGCAGTCGATGAAAAGGTTGATAGAAAGAAATTAGTTGAAAAAATAGATAGAGAATTCAATGAAAAGATTATGATTCTCGAAAAAGAAAATAGAAATAAAACTAGTGAGTCCGAAGAAGAAAGCGGATATGTTATAAAAGATGAGAAGGACGAAAATATGATTTATGGAGAAAATGTAAACGTCCTTACAGAAAAAATAGAAAACCTAGATAGCAATTCTGGAACTGTAGGTATAGAGGGAACTATATTTAATATAGAAATAAAAGAGCTTAGAAATGGTAAAATCCTTCTAATGCTTATGGTTACAGACTACACAAGTTCTATAACTTGTAAAATATTCCTTACTGATACTAATAAAGACTGGGTACTTGGAAAAATAAGCAAAGGTATGTATATAAAGATAAAGGGAGATGTGCTTTATGATACATTCCAGAGAGAGATAAGTATGACAATCAGCGGTATGAGAAAGGAAGAAAGAGAAGAAAGAAAAGATACTGCTGAGAAGAAAAGAGTGGAACTACACGCACATACTCAGATGTCCTCAATGGACGCAATTTGCTCAGTTAAAGGACTTGTATCTCGTGCTGCAAAATGGGGACATCCTGCTATTGCAATAACTGACCACGGTGTTGTACAGGGATTCCCAGATGCTATGAATGCAGCTAAAAAAGAAGGGATAAAGGTGCTTTATGGGGTTGAAGGTTATCTAACAGAGGATAATAAAGACGCCATAGAGGATGCAAATGATAAGAGTTTATCTCAGGAGTTTGTAGTATTCGATTTGGAAACCACAGGTTTTTCAAATATAAACGATAAGATAACAGAAATAGGTGCTGTTAAGATAAGAGATTTTGAGATTGTGGATAGATTTAGTGAGCTTGTAAATCCAGAAAAGGATATATCTTATAGAGTGCAAGAGCTTACAGGAATTACCAATGAAATGGTAAAAGATAAGCCTACAATAGAAGAAATCCTTCCTAAGTTTATGGAATTTGTGGGAGATGATGTATTAGTTGCACATAATGCGGACTTCGATACTGGATTTATCATGCAGAAGTGTAAGGAGCAGGGATTGGAGTATAAGAATAAAAAGGTAGATACACTGATGCTTGCTAGAATTATGCTTCCTAATTTAAAAAGATATAAACTAGACAAGGTTGCAAAAGAAGTCGGTGTGCAGCTACTTAACCACCATAGGGCTGTAGACGATGCCGAGGCAACTGCAAATATATTTATAAAATTCCTTGGAATGTTAAAAAAACAAGGGGTTGAAAAATTATCAGATGTAAATACAGTACTTGGAAAGGTGGACTATACAAAATTAAAAACTCATCATATTACATTGATTGCAAAGAATCAGACTGGTATCAAAAATCTTTATAAGATTGTATCTGATGCGCATGTTAATCATTTCTACAGAGCACCGAGAATTCTTCAAAGTGTATTAGATGAATATAGAGAGGGAATTATTGTAGGGTCTGCTTGTGAAGCAGGAGTTGTATACGATGCGGTTAAGAAAAGACTTCCGGATGAAGAAATGGAAAAGATTATAGCTCCATATGACTATATTGAAGTAATGCCGATAGATAATAATAGATTTATGATAGATAATGGAGATGTTGAGGACGAAGATGAGTTAAAGGAAATCAACAAAAGAGTTGTAGAAACTGCCAAGAAATTTGGCAAAATTCCTGTAGCTACTGGAGATGTTCATTTCTTAGATAAACACGATGCAGTGCTTAGAAGGGTGCTTAAATTCTCTCAAGGATTTAAGCTAGATGATGAGGAAACTTATCTCCATTTTAGAACTACTGACGAGATGTTAGACGAGTTTTCTTATTTAGGAGAAGAACTTGCTTATGAGGTTGTTGTAGAAAATACAAACCTTATAGCTGATATGGTAGAGGATGTTAAACCGATACCAGATGAAACTTATCCACCAGTAATTGAAGGTTCAGATGTCGAACTTAGAGAGATGTGCTTTAAAAAGGCTGTGGATATTTATGGAGATCCACTTCCAGAGATAGTAGAAAAAAGGCTTAATAGAGAGCTAAACTCTATAATCGGTAATGGTTATGCGGTGATGTATATAATTGCACAGAAGCTAGTTGCAAAATCACTTTCAGATGGATACCTTGTTGGTTCAAGGGGTTCTGTTGGTTCTTCATTTGCAGCTACAATGAGTGATATAACAGAGGTTAATCCACTTCCAGCTCATTATGTTTGTCCTAATAAAGAGTGTAAGTATTCGTACTTCTATGCTATAGGTGAATGGGGATCTGGAATAGATTTACCAGATAAAGTTTGTCCAAAATGTGGTGAAAAACTTATAAAGAATGGGCATGATATACCTTTTGAAGTTTTCTTAGGATTTGAAGGGGATAAAGAACCGGATATAGACCTTAACTTCTCTGGCTCATATCAGCCAGTTATACATAAGTATACTGAGGAGCTATTTGGTGAAGGTCACGTCTACAGAGCAGGTACAATTGGTACTGTTGCGGAAAAAACTGCATTTGGTTATGCAAAGAAATACGTTGAAGAAAATGATATAGAAGTTCCATCAGCTGAGGTGCTTAGACTTGCAGAAGGTTGTACAGGTGTTAAGAGAACATCAGGGCAGCATCCTGGTGGGGTAATGGTTATACCAGATTACAAGGATGTTTACGATTTTACTCCAATTCAGTATCCTGCAAATGATGTAAACTGTGGAGTTATAACTACTCACTTCGATTATCATTCTATAAGTGGTAGAATTCTGAAGCTAGATATACTTGGGCACGATGGTCCGACCATTATAAGAATGCTTGAAGATATAACAGGAATAACAATAACTGATATTCCTCTTGATGACCCTGCTACAATGTCACTATTTACTTCAACTGAAGCACTTGGGGTAACTCCTGAGGAAATAGATTGTGAAATAGGATGTCTTGCAATTCCAGAATTCGGGACAAAATTCGTTAGACAGATGCTTTTAGATACAAAGCCGACTACATTTGCAGAGTTAGTCAGAATATCTGGGCTTTCTCATGGGACAGATGTTTGGGTAAATAACGCACAGGATTTGGTTAGAGAAAATATAGTTGGACTAAAAGAAGTTATATCTACACGAGACGATATAATGAACTACTTGATATTTAAAGGACTTCCACCTAAGATGAGTTTTACAATAATGGAAAGTGTCAGAAAAGGTAGAGGATTAAAGCCAGAACATGAAGAGGCGATGATTGAAAATAATGTTCCGGATTGGTATATAAATTCTTGTAAAAAAATAAAATACATGTTCCCTAAAGCACATGCGGTTGCATATGTTATGACATCTTTCAGACTTGCGTATTGTAAAGTGCATTATCCAGAGGCATTTTATGCGACGTACTTTACTACAAAAGTGGAGGATTTTGACGCAGATCTTATTATAAAAGGATACGATGCGATAAAGGCAAAGAAAAAAGAAATTGAAGAACTTGGAAATGATGCAACTCAAAAGGAAAAAGGAATGTATATAATTTTGGAAGTTGCACAAGAAATGTACGCAAGGGGAATAAAAATTGCGCCTGTTGATATTTATAAGTCATCTGCAACTGAATTTGAAGTGATAGGACCTGGACTTTTAAGACCACCTATGACAGCGCTTCAGGGAGTTGGAGAAAATGCAGCGATACACATTGTAGAGGAAAGAGAAAATGGAGAGTTTATTTCTAAGGAAGATTTTAGAAAGAGAACTAAGATTTCGAGAACTGTTGTAGAAACATTAGACAAGCATGGCTCACTTGGAAGTATGAGCGATAAGAATCAGCTTTCATTATTCTAAAAATAAAAGTCAAGTTTTTAGAAGAAATGACAATGTTATAATTATTGTAATTTATTATTGTCAAATCTTGCAAACATGGGAAATATGTGATAATATATAAATTAATACAGTTTATCTTTTACAAGGAAAGGAAGAGTGAGGCAGTTGTTCTCACTCTTTTTTATGGAAAAAGAACGAAAAATTACAATTGAATAAGGAGGATAGATAATAATGAAAAAAAGTGAAATAGTAGATAGAGTTGAAAAAATGGTAACTGCTATAACGGATGAAAAAGGCTACGAAACGGTAGATGTTGAGTATGTTAAAGAAGCAGGCCAGTTCTATTTAAGAGTAGTGGTTGATAAAGAAGGTGGAATATCTCTTAACGAATGTGAAGAGGTAAGTAGAGAATTAAGCCCAAAACTTGACGAAAATGATTTTATAAAAGAAAATTATTATCTTGAAGTATCTTCTCCTGGAATTGATAGAGCACTAAAAAGAGATAAAGAGTTTGTGAAGTACAAAGGAAGAGATGTGGAAATAAAACTTTACAAAGCCATAGATGGTGTTAAACAGTTCGAAGGGGAACTAGTAGGTTTAGATGAAGAAAATAATATAGTTGTTATCATAAATAATGAAGAAATGAAATTCAATAGAAAGGACGTTGCAATAATAAGATTAGCTATAAAATTCTAGTCTTAGATGCACAAGGAGGAAAAATGAATCAGGAATTTTTAAACGCATTAAACGAGATAGTAGAAACTAAAGGTATAGATAAAGAAATACTTATAGATACTATTGAACAGGCTCTTTTAACAGCTTATAAGAAAAACTTTGGTCAGGCGCGGAATGTTGAAGTAGAATTTGACAGAGAAAATGGAGATATAAGAGTATACTCTACTAGAACTGTAGTTGATGAATCTGACTACTATGACAGTTTCTTAGAAATAGAACTTTCAGAAGCTAGAAAAATAAGCCCAAGCTACGAAATAGGAGATGTTATAAGAAATGAAGTAACTCCAAGTAACTTTGGTAGAATAGCAGCTCAGACAGCTAAACAGGTAGTTGTTCAGAGATTAAGAGAAGCAGAAAGAGAAATAGTTTACAACGAATTTATGGAAAGAGAAGGCGAAATAGTAGACGGTGAAATAACTAGAGCTACTCCAAGCGTTGTATATGTAGACCTTGGTAAAATAGAAGGTGTTATGCCACGGAGCGAAAAAATAGACAACGAAATATATAAAGAAGGTCAGAGAATAAAAGTTTACGTTGTAGAAGTTAAAAAAGGAAGCAAAGGACCTCAGATAATAGTATCAAGAAGTAATAAAGGTCTTGTTGGAAGATTATTCGAACTTGAAGTTCCAGAAATAGAACAGGGAATAGTTCAGATAAAATCTATAGCTAGAGAAGCTGGATCAAGAACTAAAATGGCTGTTAAATCAGTAGACGAAAAAATAGATCCAATAGGAGCTTGTGTAGGACCTAAGGGATCAAGAGTTAAAAACATAGTAGATGAACTTGGCGATGAAAAAATAGATATAATAAAATACAGCGATGATTTTGCTGAATATATATCTGCATCATTAAGCCCATCAAAAGTTGTTAAGGTAGAAGTTGATGAAGAAGAAAAATCAGCATTAGTAGTTGTACCAGATTATCAGCTTTCATTAGCAATAGGCAAAGACGGACAGAATGCTAGATTAGCAGCTAAACTTACTGGATGGAAAATAGACATAAAAAGCGAATCTCAGTACGAAGAAGATTTAGCAAATGGTGTATACGATAAAAAAGAAGAAAGCGAATTAGAATTCAATGATGAATTTGCAGATTTCTCAGATGAAGATTTATTCGCAGATGACGTAGAAGTAAAAGAAGAAACTGTAGAAGAATAGATGAGTTAGGAGGGATTGTTTTGCAGAAAGTGAAAAAAGTACCTCAGAGAAAATGTATAGCTTGTCAGGAAAGGGATTCTAAAAAGGGCCTTATAAGAATAGTTAAAAATAAAGAAGGCGAAATATTTTTAGATCCAACAGGTAAGGCAAATGGTAGAGGAGCATATATCTGCAAAAGTGCTGAATGTCTTAAAAAAGCTATAAAAAGTAAAGCATTAAATAGAGCTTTTAAAATGGAAGTACCACAAGAAGTATATGAAAGATTACTTACGGAGTTAGAAGATTATGAATAATATGTCTAAAAAAAGAGTAATGTCACTATTAGGTCTAGCTACTAGAGCTAGAAAGGTTGTATCAGGAGATGATACGACTCTTCAAGATTTAAAAAAAGGGAAAGTGGATTTAGTTATAGTTGCAACAGATGCATCAGATAATACTAAAAAGCTTTTTAGAGATAAATCATCTTTTAGAAATGTAAAGATGGTTGAATACGGAACAAAAGAAGAAATTGGAAACGCAATTGGAAAGAGTTTTCGTGCTGTCATAGGTATCGAGGATAAAGGATTTGCGAAGAAGATATTGGAATTGTTAGAAGAAATTTAATATAGGGGGTGGTCTTGTGTCAACAAGAGTAGACCAGTTAGCAAAGGAATTAAAAATATCGAATGAGGAGCTTATAAATAAATTAAAAGCTTTCGATATAGAAGTAACAAGTGAAGAAGATGTTCTTGAAGGAGAAGAGTTTGAACTTGCTTACGAAATGATAAAAGAAGAAGTAATAGCTGAAAGAGGAAATGTAATATCTCTTAGCGGAAAAATAACTGTACAGGATTTAGCTAATGAAATGGGTAAAACTGTATCAGAAGTTATAAAAGAGCTTATGATGATGGGTACAATGGCGACAATAAACCAGGAAATAAGTTTCGAAATAGCATCATTAGTTGCTACTAAGTTCGGATTTGAATTAACTACAGCAGATGATAGTGAAACTGAAGACGAAATAGAAAAATTAATGGAAATAGAAGAAGATAAAGAAGAAGATTTAAAACCTAGACCACCAGTTGTAACAGTTATGGGACACGTTGACCACGGTAAAACTTCTTTACTAGATGCAATAAGAAAAACTAATGTTACAAAAGGTGAAGCCGGTGGTATAACTCAGCACATAGGGGCTTCAGAAGTTAAAATAAATGGACAGAAAATAGTATTCCTAGATACACCAGGACACGAAGCTTTCACATCAATGAGAGCAAGGGGTGCTCAGGTTACAGATATAGCTATACTAGTTGTTGCAGCAGATGACGGTATAATGCCTCAGACAGTAGAAGCAATAAACCATGCTAAAGCAGCAGAAGTTCCACTAATAGTTGCTATAAATAAAATAGATAAAGATGGAGCAAACCCAGACAGAGTTAAACAGGAATTATCTGAACACGGACTTCTTGTTGAAGACTGGGGTGGAGATGTTATAGCAGTTCCAGTTTCAGCTAAGAAAAACATAGGAATAGACCACTTACTAGAAATGGTTCTATTAGTTGCTGAAATGGAAGAATTAAAAGCAAACCCAGATAAAAGAGCTGTTGGTACAGTAATAGAAGCACAGCTTGATAAAGGTAGAGGACCAGTTGCTACAGTACTTGTTCAGGGTGGTACTCTAAGAGTTGGAGATCCAATAGTAGCAGGTGTTGCAAGTGGTAAAGTTAGAGCAATGATAAACTCAAAAGGTAAGAGAGTTAAAGTTGCTGGACCATCTACTGCAGTTGAAATACTTGGACTTTCTGATGTTCCACAGGGTGGAGACCAGTTCGTTGAAGTTCCAAGTGATAAAGTTGCTAGAAGTATAGCAGAAAAAAGACAGCAGCAGCAGAGAGAAGAAATGTTAAAATCAAGCCAGAGATTATCTCTTGATGATTTATTCAACCAGATGAATGATGGATTAAAAGAATTAAATATAGTTATAAAAGCAGACGTTCAGGGTTCTGTTCAGGCAGTTAAACAGTCACTAGAAAGATTATCTAATGATGAAGTTCAGGTTAAAGCTATACACGGTGGTGTTGGTGCAATAACTGAAACAGACGTACTTCTTGCAGCTGCATCTAATGCAATAATAATAGGATTCAACGTTAGACCAGTATCTGGTGCTGAATCACTAGCTGAAAAAGAAAACGTAGATATGAGAACATACACAATAATATACAAAGCTATAGAAGATATACAGGCTGCTATGTGTGGTATGCTTGATCCAGATATAGTTGATGAAGACACAGGTAAAGCAGAAATAAGAGAAACTTATAGAATATCTGGTGTTGGTACAGTTGCTGGATGCTATGTAACAAATGGTAAAATATACAGAAACTGTAAAGCTAGAATAGTAAGAGACGGTATAATAGTTCACGAATGTGAATTAGCTGCTCTTAGAAGATTCAAAGACGACGTTAAAGAAGTTGCAGAAGGATACGAATGTGGTATGAGCTTTGTAAACTATAACGATATAAAAGAAGGCGATATAGTTGAAGCATACATAACTAAAGAAGTTGAAAGAACATTATAATAGATAATAAGATATTTCTCTTAATTTTAGGAGATTAAAACATATTTAAGTCGGCTGCTAATTTAAAAATTACAAAAGGAAAGAGGTCGAAGATATGACATCATATAATAGAACAAGAAGAATATCAGAAGAAATTAAAAAAATAATAGGGCAAATGTTAATAAACGGAATAAAAGACCCTAGAATAACATCTATGATAAGTGTCACAGATGTAGATGTTACTAATGATTTAAGATATGCGTTTGTATATGTTAGTTTATTAGGTGGAAATGAAGAAGAATCTCTTGCTGGATTAAAAAGTGCAGCAGGCTATATAAGAAGAGAAGTTGGAAGAAAAGTAAAACTTAGATACATACCTGAAATAATGTTTAAAGTAGATGACTCTATAGAAAGAGGTATGTATATGGATAGTCTGATTAAGAAAGTTCAGGAACACGATATGGAAAACAGCAAAGAGGTAGAAGAAGATGAAGAGTAAATTTATCCCACAGATGGACAGTGTAATAAAATGCATTGAAGACAACAATATTTTCGTAGTTACTTCACATGTCAGTCCTGATGGAGATAATATAGGTTCTACTCTTGGAATGTATAGATTTTTAGAAAAATTAGGGAAGAAGGTATATCATGTACTAGATGATGATATCCCTTCTAATCTAGTATTTCTTTCTAAGAAAGTAGAGAAAATAAGCTCTACAGAGCTAAAAGAAGATAATTATGTAATGATAGCTCTTGACTGTGGAGATGAAAAAAGAATTTGTACAAGCGACGATGTTAAGAAAAATGCTATTGTTAGAGTTTGTATAGACCACCACGCTAGCAATGATGCGAGTTTCTGTGAGATAAACTACATAGACAGTGAGGCGTCATCTACATGTGAACTTGTATACAACATAATAAGAAGATATGGCGATTTAAAAGCTGAGGACTATATAGATGAAGTAATAGCCACTAGACTATACACTGGACTTTCAACAGATACAGGAAACTTCCAGTATTCATCTACTGAACCATCAAGCTTTGAAATGGCCAAGGTTCTATTAGAGCATGGCGCTGAGAGAGATATGATTATACAGAAATTATATCAGAGTAATTCTCCAAACTACTATAGATTACTTGGGGATGCTCTTAATACTTTAAGTATAGCCGAAGCACCTAATGGACAGCTTGTAGCATCTATATGTGTTTCTATAGATATGATGAAAAAACATTCTATAAGCTATAACGATATAGATGGCGTAACAACATATACTAGAGATATAGAAAATGTTGAAGTAGGAATATTCCTAAAAGAAAAAAGAAAGGGCGAAATAAAAATAAGCCTACGCTCAAAAAATGATATAGATGTTAGTAAAATTGCGATGCAGTTTAACGGTGGCGGTCATGTGAGAGCTGCTGGGTGCACAATAAACGACACTATTGAAAATGCAGAGAAAATTATAAAAGAGCGGGTTTTAAGGGCTTTTTAGGATTAACTATATGGATAAGATAATAAGTATTTTAAAACCTACTGGAATGACATCAAATGATGTCGTTGGAAAAGCTAGAAAAATTTTAAAAATAAAGAAAATTGGACACACTGGTACATTAGATCCAGACGCTGCTGGAGTACTTCCTATCTGTATAGGGAGAGCAACAAAGGTAAGCGAGCTTATTTTAAATAAAGAAAAATCATATTTATGTGAATTAACTCTTGGAGCATCTACAGATACTTATGATTCATCTGGAGAGATATTATTTAAAGCTCCGGATGATTTTGAGTATAAAGAGGAAACTATAAGAGAAGCATTTAAATCTCAGATGGGTGATATAGAGCAATATCCGCCTAAGTATTCGGCTTTAAAAGTAAAAGGCAAAAGAATGTGTGATTTAGTTAGAAGTGGAAGAGAGGACGAAATTGTTCTTAAACCTAGAAAAGTTACTATAAAAAATATTGAGATATTGAGCATAGAAGGAAACAAGGTTAGATTCTATGTCGAGTGTTCAAAGGGAACATATATAAGAAGTATATGTTATGATATCGGTGAAATTTTAGGATGTGGAGGACATATGTCTTTCCTTCTTAGAACATCTTCAGGAAAATTCAATCTAGAAAATTCTATAACTTTTGAGGAGTTAGAGAAATTTGTAGAAGAGGGAACTATAGAGGAGCATGCTTTTGATATCGACTATACTTTAGATTTCTATCCAAAGATAGTGCTTAGAGATAATGCGGTAAAATACTATTCTAATGGTGGAATTATAGAGTCTTATAGATTTGATGAGAAAAATTACACAGATAAGGATGAGTATGTAAGAGTTTATAGTCATGAAGGATTTATCGGAGTTGGAAGACTAATAAGAGAAAATGGAAAGGTCAGTGTGAAAAGCGACAAAATTTTCGTTTAAGATGATATTTTGTTGATTTATATTAGATAAAAATAAATTCTATTAAAACTACCGGAGTATTAATATGAAAGTTATTAAAGCTATAAAAGATATAGATATTGAATTTGATACAGTTGTTACGATAGGAAACTTTGATGGTGTACATAAAGGTCATCAAGTGCTTATTGAAAAAACTGCAACTTATGCTAAAGCGAGAGGCATTAAAAGTGCTGTTTTTACATTTTTAAATCATCCAATAAACTACTTTGTTCCTGAAAAAGTTAAGAATATATTTGATGAAAAAGAAAAGGAACGGTTGATAGAAGGCTTTGGAATAGATTATCTTATAGATATACCATTTGATAAGGCTATGACACAGATATCAGCCGAGCAATTTATAGTAAAGATATTAAAAGATAAAATTCACGCAAAAAAAATAGTTGTAGGTTATGACTTTACATTTGCACGAAATAAAGAGGGAACTGTGGATGTATTGAGGGAAATGGGACATGAATATGGAATAGAAGTTGAAATAGTTCAGCCTATAAAAATAAATGGAATAAGAGTAAGTAGTACATTTATAAGAGAATTAATCTCTGAAGGTCGTGTTGATGAGATACCTCAGTACTTAGGAACTCCTTATGTAATAGAAGGAGAGATAATCCACGGAAAAGCAAATGGAAGAAAGATGGGATACCCAACAGCTAATATAAGCTTGAAGGATCAAATTATAAAGCCTAAAAATGGAATATATGCTTCAAGAGTAATCATAGATGGAAAGAAATATTTTGGAGCTACTAATGTTGGTATGAATCCAACGGTTAATGGAAAATATCTTTCAATAGAAACAAATATACTAGACTTTGATGAAGATATATATGGAAAAAGAGTTAGAATTGAGTTTTTAGAAAAAATTAGAGATGAGAAAAAATTTGAATCGCTTGACGAATTGAGAAAGCAGTTAGATTTAGACACTGGATTTGTAAGACAGAAGTATTTATCAAATAATAAAATGAATGACTAAAAAATATTTGCAAATACTTTTAAGATATGTTAATATAATTAAGGTGATTAACCCACACTCAGCAGTTGAACACTCCGATCACTGCCTAGTGAAGGGCGATTAAAAATAAATACATGGAGGAAAAACAAATGTTAGCAAACAAAGCAGAAATAATAAAAGAATTCGGAAGAAAAGAAGGAGATACAGGTTCTCCAGAAGTACAGATAGCTATATTAACAGCTAGAATAAACGAATTAAACGAACACTTAAAAGTTCACAAAAAAGACCATCACTCAAGAAGAGGTCTATTAAAAATGGTTGGTAAAAGAAGAAACTTACTTTCTTACTTAAAAGAAAACGACCTAGAAGGATACAGAGCTTTAATAGCAAAATTAGGTTTAAGAAAATAATTTATTTATCAGTAAAAAGCAGGTATATAATTACCTGCTTTTTTCAAATAGAAATATAATAAAGATAAAATAAATAATAGGGGATTTTTATTTTATTCAATTGAAAATTCAATAACAGAAACAAGGAGGTATAATATGAATATTCAGCTATTATGCGATAGTTTATGCGATATACCAGACGAAATAGCAGCTAAGCCTTATTTAGAAGTTATTCCGTTGACAGTAATGTTCGATAAAGAGGAATTTAGAGAGGGAATCGACATAAGTAAAGAGGAGTTTTATGAAAGGGTAAAGGCCAGTGGAGAAATACCAAAGACTTCTCAAGCGACATATATAGAATTTAAAGAAGCATTCGATAAGTATACTTCTGAGGGTAAAAAAATTATATGTATAACAGGTTCTTCAAAATCATCTGGAACTTATCAGAGTGCTACACTTGCGAAGGAAGATTGTGAAAATGGAGAAATATTTGTATTCGATACACTAAACCTTTCTCTGGGAAGTGGACAGTATGTTATAAAAGCATGCGAATTGATAGAAGAAGGAAAATGTTATGAAGAAGTACTAGAGGAATTAGAAAATATTAGGGAAAGCGTACATTTATTATTTGTACCTTCTACACTTACATATCTTAAAAAGAGTGGAAGAGTTCCAAGTGCTACGGCTATGATAGGAAATCTTCTTCATGTGCAGCCATTATTCTACGTTGAAAATGGAGATATAAAAATGTTAGAAAAAATAAGAGGTGCGAAAAAAGTTCCTCACACAATGGTTGACGTACTTATAAATATGAACGACGGAAAACTTGAAGATAAAATTGTTACAATAGGGTGTGGAGCAAATTACGACGAGATGAAAGGTCTTGAAGAAGAAGTTAGAAAGAGAATAAAAGCTAGAAAAGTAATGTTTACAAGAGGTGGAGTATGTATATGTTCTCATACTGGACCAGACATAATTGCTTTAAGTAGTTCTCTTTAAAAATTAAGTAATGATTAAATATATTGTAGAAGTTTGATATTTTTGATAATATATTAATTGAGACGAGAAAACGGAAGAATTAGGAGGAAAAATAGATTATGGTTGAACATAAGATATATACTACAGAATTTGCTGGTAGAGAACTTTCTGTAGAAGTAGGAAAAATATGTGAAATGACTAATGGTAACTGTATAGTAAAATACGGTGACAGTGTAGTTATGGTAAACACAACAAAATCAGCAGAACCAAGAGATGGAATAGATTTCTTCCCTCTAAGTGTTGATTACGAAGAAAAATTATATTCAGTAGGTAAAATACCTGGTGGATTCTTAAAAAGAGAAGGGAAACCTTCAGAAAAAGCGATATTAACATCAAGATTAATAGATAGACCAATAAGACCTTTATTCCCAAAAGGATTTAGAAATGATGTTCAGGTTGTTGCAACTGTTCTTTCAGTAGACCAGGATTGTACTCCTGATATAGTAGCTATGATAGGTTCATCAGTTGCATTATCAATATCTGACATACCTTTCAATGGGCCAACAGGATCAGTTTGTATAGGTTTAGTTGACGGTGAATTCGTTGTAAACCCTAACGCTGAACAGAGAGAAAAAAGTGAGATGCACTTAGTAGTATCTGGAACAAAAGACGCTATAATGATGGTTGAAGCAGGTGCTCAGGAAGTATCTGAAGATACTATGTTAAAAGCTATATTATTCGCACATGAACATATCAAGAAAATAGTTGAGTTCATAGAAGAAATAGTAGCTGGTTCAGGAAAAGAAAAAGAAGAAGTAAAATTATACCATGCTGATGAAGATATAGAAGCTCAGGTAAAAGAATTTGCTTCAGCAAAAATGAGAGAAGCCGTTCAGACTGTTGAAAAAATGGAAAGAATGGAAAATATGGATAAAGTTAAAGAAGAAACTTTCGCTTACTTTGAAGAAAAATTAGAAAACTTTGAAGAAGTAGCTGGAGATATAGAAGAAGTTCTTCAGGCTATAATAAAAGATGAAGTTAGATCTTTAATAACTGATGAAGAAGTAAGACCAGACAACAGAAAATACAATGAAATAAGACCTATATGGTGTGAAACTGGTATGATACCAAGAACTCATGGTTCTGCAATATTCACAAGAGGTCAGACTCAGGTAATGAACATAGCTACATTAGGAGCTTTAGGTGATGTTCAGAAACTTGATGGATTAGATGAAGAAGAAAACAAAAGATATATGCACCACTACAACTTCCCAGCTTATTCAGTAGGTGAAGCTAGACCTTCAAGAGGACCAGGAAGAAGAGAAATAGGACATGGGGCACTTGCTGAAAGAGCATTACTTCCAGTAATACCATCTCAGGAAGATTTCCCTTATGCGATAAGATTAGTATCTGAAGTACTAAGCTCAAATGGTTCAACTTCTCAGGCGAGTGTTTGTGCATCTACATTATCATTATTAGATGCCGGTGTTCCAATAAAAGACATGGTAGCTGGTATAGCTATGGGTCTTATAAAACACCACGATAAAGTAGTTGTACTTTCTGATATACAGGGAATGGAAGACCACTTAGGAGATATGGACTTCAAAGTTGCAGGTACTGAACACGGTATAACAGCTATACAGATGGATATAAAAATAGATGGTATAGATGAAGATATACTAAGAAGAGCTCTTGCACAGGCTAGAGAAGGTAGAATGCACATACTTGGAGAAATGAGAAAAGTTATATCTGAACCAAGACCAGAGCTTTCTCCATACGCTCCAAAAATAGAAAGAATGAACATAAATCCAGATAAGATAAAAGATGTTATAGGACCTGGTGGAAAAGTTATAACTAAGATAATAGACGAAACTGGTGTTAAAATAGACATAGAACAGACTGGTGAAGTATTTATAGCTGGTACAGACAAAGCTATGATAGACAGAGCTAAAGAACTTATAGGAAATATAGTTGCTGAAGCAGAAGTTGGTAAAGTATACAGAGGTAAAGTAACTAGAATAATGAACTTCGGTGCTTTCATGGAAATACTTCCAGGTAAAGAAGGACTTCTTCATGTTTCTCAGATATCTAAAGAAAGAGTAAACAATGTAGAAGATGTTCTAAGCATAGGCGACGAATTAGACGTTAAAGTAACTGAAATAGACGAAAAAGGAAGAATAAACCTTTCAAGAAAAGTTCTATTATAATAAATAAATGAATAATCAAGAGATGCCCAAAATTTTAAGGCATCTCTTTTTTTATGTAATTAAGTTGATAATATATTCTATGTAAATTATAATGATATAATGGAGCAAATAAAAAATGTTTTTGGAGGAGTTATGTACAAAACGAAGAAATTAAACAATGGGCTTACAATTATAGCCGAGGAAATTCCATACCTAAAATCAATCTCTATGGGGATATGGTTTAGATCTGGAATAAAGACAGAAGAAAATTATATAGATGGTGTATCTCACTTTATAGAGCACATGATGTTTAAAGGTACTAAAAATAGAACATCAAAACAGTTGGTTGCAGAAATTGAAAATTTAGGCGGTGTAATTAATGCTTTTACAGGTAGAGAGTGTACTTGTTATTATGTAAGACTCCTTGATGAACATTTGAATATAGGTATAGATATTCTCTCTGATATGATATTAAATTCTAAATTCGATGAAAAAGACATCGAAAGAGAAAAGAGTGTAATAACAGAGGAATTAAAAATGTACGAGGATTCCCCAGAGGATTTAACATATGACATACTACTTGAAAAAGTCTATGATAATAAAGGTATAGGAAAGAACATACTTGGTAGCAAAGAATCCATTAAGAGTATGAATAAAGAATCTATCTTAGAGTACTTTGAAAAATTCTATGTTCCAGAAAATGCGGTTCTTTCAATATGTGGAAATTTTGATTTTGATGAAACTGTCAAACTTATAGAAGATAAGTTTGCAAATTGGCATGGAGAAAAGCCAAATTATAATTTACAAAATGAAATATTTAATCCTTGTATTATTAAAAAGGATAGAGATTATGAGCAGACAAATTTAGCTATATGCTTTGAATGTGAAAATATAGGCTCTAGCTCAAATGATGTATATGCTATAGATATAATCAATAATGTACTAGGAGGAAGTTCTACATCAAGATTATTCCAAAGAATAAGAGAAGACGAGGGGCTTGTATACTCTATATATTCAGAGCAAGAATTCTACCGGGAAAAAGGTGAACTTGGAATATATGCTAGTATGAGTACAGAAAATTTAGAGGATGTATATAGATTAGTAAAAGAAGAGATAATATCTTTAAATGAAAATGGAATAACTGAGGAAGAATTAAATAATTCTAAAGAGCAGCTAAAAGGTGAGTTTATGCTTGGAATGGAGAGCACAGAAAGTAGAATGAATGCTATTGGAAAGTATATGCTTATAACAGGAAAAGTTGAGACTTTAGAAGATGTTATAGAAGGTTTAAACTCAATAACTATGGATGATATAAATAGGGTGATATCAGATGTCTTAGATATAAATAAAATGGGCGTTTGTGTTGTTGGAAAAGGCGTAAGTGAGATTGAGCTATAATAGCTCATATTTTAGGAGGTTAATAATGATAGTAGTTCAGAAATTTGGTGGTACTTCAGTAGCTAATTTCGAAAAAATGGCTGAGGTATGTGAAATAGTTAAAAAAACTAAAGAAGCAGGAAATGATGTAGTTATAGTTGTATCTGCAATGGGTAGAAAAGGGGATCCATATGCAACAGATACTCTATTAGGTCTTTTAGAGCAGGTTACAAATAATCCTACTGATAGAGAAAAAGACATGCTTATGTCTTGTGGAGAAATAATATCTTCTACACTTATGGCTAGTATGCTTACTGCTAATGGAGTAGGGGCAGTTGCATTTACAGGTAGTCAGGCAGGTATGATGACAAATGGTGTTTATTCAGATGCAAAGATAAAAGACATAGATCCTAGTAGAATAAAAAAAGAGCTTGAAGATGGTAAAGTTGTAGTTGTAGCTGGATTCCAAGGTGGAGACGATAGAGGAGATATAAACACACTTGGAAGAGGTGGTTCAGATACTTCTGCTGTTGCACTTGGAAAAGCTTTAGGGTGTAAATACGTGGAAATATATACAGACGTAGACGGAATAATGACTGCTGACCCAAGAGTAGAGCCAGATGCAAAAGTACTTGATTACATTGATTACGAAGAAGTATTCCAGATGGCTGATAAAGGAGCTAAGGTAATACATCCAAGAGCTGTTCAGATAGCAAAAGATGGAAATATAACTCTAGCTATAAAAAACACATTAAATCCAAGCTATGAAGGAACAAAAATTTGCTCAGTAAAAAATATAGAAAATGATGGATTTGAATGTTGCTGCAAAGAAGAAAGATTTGCTGTAGCTAATAAAAGAGATATAGTACAAATAAAAATAAAAGACAACGGAACTTTTACAGATATATTATCTGAAATGGAAGAAAAAAATATAAGTATGGATATGATAAACTTCTTTATAGGAGAAAAAGCATTTGTAATAGATGAAAAAGATAAGGACTCACTAGAAAAAATATTAAAAGATAATGGCGTTAATTACGAAATAAAAACAAATTGTGCAAAGGTAACTCTTATAGGATCATCTATGACAGGAATACCTGGAGTAATGTCTAAAGTTGCAAGAGGTCTTAAAGAGGCTGAAATACCGCTATTACAGACATCTGACTCTAGTATGACAATATCTTGCCTAGTTGACGAAAATGATATGGAAAAAGCTGTTCATGCTATACACAGCAAATTCTGTTGTTAGTTTAATATCTAAATTTGTTGAAAATGTCATATATGTGATATAATAATATAATGTTGATTTTGATAATTTACTTTGAAAATGTTAAATATTATAATTTTAGAAAGGAAAAGGAGTGATATTTTTGGCGAATTTGAAAAACAAGAAAAAAAGAAAAAAGAAACAAAAAATAAGATTTAACTCAGAATATCATAATCTTATAACTATATTTTTAGGTATATTCCTATTATACAGCTTAAACTCTAATTCTATGGGCTGGGTACCTCAGTTCATACAGAATATATTTAAAGGATTATTTGGAGGGTTATCAATATTTATACCAATTCTCCTTATAATGACAGGTGTCCTAGGATTTATGGATGGAAATGAATATATCTATAGATTTAGAAAAACAAAGGTTTATTATGTAATAATACTATTTGTGTTTGTATTCTATGGACTACTTCACGCAAATAGCATAGTTGTAAGTAGCCCATTTGAACAGAGTATGATGACAGAAATAATGCATCAGGGAGTAACAGGAAACGGATGCGGTTTAATATCAACTATAATCGTATACTATATGTGTAAAATATTCGGTACAGTTGGTGCTTGGTTAGTAGCTATATTTGCACTAATTATAAGTATAGTTTATATATGCAACGTTTCTGTTAGTGATATGTTCAAGAGATTTAAAGAAACTAAAAATAGTGGGCTTTCTATGCGTGAAAGACTTAGCAAAATGAAAGACTCTGCAATAAATCTAGTAACTGATGAAGTCGATGAAATGGACGACAAAACTATGATTGCAAGAGATGAAAAAGAAGACAAAAAAGGTATGTTTGGTAGCTTAAAGAATAAGTTCAATAAAGCAGAAGATGAACCAGAGGAAGAAGAATTTAACGACGACAAGACTATAAAAATTGTTGGATTCAATAAAGCAGAAGACGATTATCTAGAAATACTTGAAGGAACTCAGACTATGTCTGAACTCGATGTATTAAAAGAATTACAGAGCCAGGAAAGAGCACCTGAGGATGAGATATTTAGTAGAAATAATTCTTCTTCAAACTCTAACAACGACGTAAAAGCATATAATAATATGTTTGAAGAAGAAACTGTTAATACAACTTCTGCAGTTGGTCCTAAAACTATGGACGCTACAATGCCTTTTGATGCAGTAGAAGAAAATGAAAAGTATAAAAATTATAAAATTCCACCAGTTACTCTTTTAAATAAAGTAAATAAAAAATCAAATGAAAATGTAAAAAAATCAGTTATAAAAAATGCTGGTTTATTAGAAAAAACTCTTTCTGATTTTGGAGTAGAGGCTACAATAAGTCAGGTTACAGTAGGTCCTACTATAACTAGATATGAAGTTCAGCCAAAACCAGGTGTAAAAGTTAGTAAAATAGTTAATTTAACTGATGATATAGCACTTAGTTTAGCAGCTAGAAGTATAAGAATTGAAGCGCCTATACCAGGTAAAAATGCTATAGGTATAGAAGTTCCAAATGAAGAAACTCAGATGGTTGGAATCAGAGAGATAATAGAAAGTAAGGAATTTAAAGACTTTAAATCTCCACTTGCTATGGGTCTTGGAAAAGACGTTTCTGGTAAGATATTTGTAAGTGATATAGCTAAGATGCCACATCTTTTAATAGCTGGTTCAACTGGTTCTGGTAAGAGTGTGTGTGTAAATACGCTTATAAACAGTATATTATTCAAAGCAAAACCAGATGAAGTTAAATTACTTCTAATAGACCCTAAAGTAGTAGAACTTTCTAACTACAATGGTATACCACACCTTCTAATACCAGTAGTTACAGATCCTTCAAAAGCAGCAAATGCTTTAAATTGGGCTGTTAGCGAAATGAATAGAAGATATAAAGCATTTAGTGATACAGGTGTTAGAGATATAAAAAGCTATAATGAAAAGGCAGAAGAAAAAATGCCTAGCATAGTTATTGTAATAGATGAGTTAGCTGACCTTATGATGACTTGTGCTAAAGAAGTAGAGGATTATATCTGTAGATTAGCTCAGAAGGCAAGAGCAGCTGGTATGCACCTTGTTATAGCGACACAAAGACCATCTGTAGACGTAATCACAGGTGTAATAAAAGCTAACATACCTTCAAGAATAGCATTTGCCGTATCTTCTCAGACAGACTCAAGAACAATACTTGATATGGGAGGAGCAGAAAAACTTCTTGGAAAAGGGGATATGCTATTCTATCCACTAGGAGCAGCCAAACCAGAAAGACTTCAGGGAGCATTTATATCTGATTCAGAACTAGAAAACGTAATAGAATATGTCAAAGGACAGTTTAAAGACGAGGAAGTTAAATATGAAGAGGATATAATAGAAACAATATCAGCTGTAAAAAATATGGAACACGACGACGAAGATGAATTACTTCCAGAAGCAATCGAATTCGTTGTAAATAATGGACAGGCATCTTCTTCAATGCTACAGAGAAAATTCAAAATAGGATTTAACAGAGCAGCGAGAATGATAGATGCAATGGAAGAAAGAGGAATAGTAGGTCAGAATGAAGGCAGTAGACCTAGAAAAGTCCTTATATCTAAAGAGCAGTTAGACGAAATGAAAAAATAATATAAATTATGATTAAGGTGGATATTATTCCACCTTAATTTTAAAATTGAAAGGAGAATAAATGTTAAAAATAGCACTTGAATCCCTAGGATGTTCAAAGAACTTAATGGATGCAGAGATAATGACAGGTATCTTAAAAGAAAAAGGGTATGAATTTGAAGAAGAATTCGACGAAGCAGATATAATAATAGTTAATACTTGTGGATTTATAAGAGATGCAAAACAGGAATCAATAGACACTATAGTTGAACTATCTCAGTTAAAAGAAGTTGGAAAACTTAAATATCTAATAGTTACTGGATGTCTAGCTCAGAGATATGCAGATGAATTATTAGAAGAAATACCAGAAATAGACGCAATAGTTGGAACTGGTAACTTTATGAATATATCTGAAATAATAGATAGATTAGAAAGCGAAAAGAATGTAACAGAAATAGGTAATATAGAATTTGCATTTGATGAAACTTTACCTAGATATGTATCTACTCCAGAACATATGGCTTATTTAAAAATAGGTGAAGGATGTTCTAACCACTGTACATATTGTATAATACCTAAATTAAGAGGGAAATACAGAAGTAGAAAAATAGAAGATATAGTAGAAGAAGCTAAAACTCTTGCTGCAGAAGGAGCAAAAGAGTTAGTTGTAATAGCTCAGGATACAACTAGATACGGTGAAGATTTATACGGAGAAGCTAAACTTGCTGAATTATTAGAAGAATTAGCAGGTATAGAAGGTATAAAATGGATAAGAATAATGTACTCTTACCCAGAATCAATAACTGAAAAATTAATAGATGTAATAGCTGCTCACGATAATATCTGTAGCTACTTCGATATGCCAATACAGCATGCAAGCAACAGAGTATTAAAAAGAATGAACAGAAGAACATCAAAAGAAGATATAAGATCTAAAGTTGAAATGATAAGAAGTAAAATACCAGATGCTGTAATAAGAACTACTGTTATCGTTGGATTCCCAGGGGAAACAGAAGAAGACCTAGAAGAATTAATCGACTTTATGAAGGAAATAAAATTTGATAGACTTGGTGCATTTGCATATTCAAGAGAAGAAGATACTCCTGCAGATAGAATGGATGGACACATGGACGAAGAAATCAAAGAAGAAAGAAGAGATAGAGTTATGATGGTTCAGCAGGCAATATCTGAGGAAATAAATCAGAAAAGAGAAGATAAAGTATTTGAAGTTCTTATAGAAGAAGAGGCTGAAGATGGTGTATATGTTGGTAGAACTCAGGGCGATGCTGAGGAAATAGACAGTGTTGTATACGTTAATTCAGACGAAGAATTAGAAATAGGTAGCTTTGTAAATGTTTATATAACAGAAGCTATGGAATATGATTTGATAGGAGATGTTGTAGATGAACTTGCCGAATAAATTAACTTTATTCAGAGTATTTCTTATACCAATTCTAGTAGTTGTTATGATGATGGATATACCAGCTAAGTTTTTAATAGCTTGTATAATATTTATAGTTGCATCACTTACAGATATGCTAGACGGTAAAATAGCTAGAAAATATAATCTAGTTACTGACTTTGGAAAATTTATGGACCCATTAGCAGATAAATTATTAGTTATATCTACACTAATATGTATGATAGAAACTGATTTAGCAGCTGGTTGGATGGTTATTATAATAGTTGCTAGAGAGTTATCTGTTAGTATTCTTAGAGCAATAGCAGCTGCAGATGGTACTGTTATAGCTGCAGGTAAGAGTGGTAAATGGAAGACAGCTACTCAGATGGTTTCAATAGTTTTATTACTATTTGGAGCACATTTAGAAAATCTTACAATTTTAATGGTTGGAAATATTTTATTAATAATAGCTACACTTCTAACTCTTTACTCAGGATGGGAATATCTATACGGAAATAGACACGTATTTATGAACTCAAAATAATTTTAAATTATTTCAAATCGATTAAAAGAGCTATTGCAAATTTGTAATAGTTCTTTTTTTATAAAAAATTTGTTTGAATTTTAATTGATATGTCAATAAATAAAATAGAAGGAGAATTTATATATTTTGTATCGTTTTAAAAATAAAAATTTTTTAACGAATCTTATTTATTGACGAGTGTGTTTTTATACGATATAATAAGTATATGAAAAAGATAGAACAAACGTTTGATATATAAATTGAGAGGAGAATCGTGATGAGTGTAGATCAGGAAAAATTAAAAGCCCTTAACGAAGCATTGGGTAAAATAGAAAAAGACTTTGGTAAAGGTTCAGTAATGAGATTAGGAGAAGCTACTTCTCTAGAAATAGATACAATATCTACTGGTTCTATAGGATTAGATATAGCAATCGGTATAGGTGGTCTTCCAAAAGGGAGAATAGTTGAGATATATGGACCAGAATCTTCTGGTAAAACTACAGTTGCACTTCACTGTGTAGCAGAAGCACAGAAAAATGGAGGAATAGCAGCATTCATAGATGCAGAACACGCATTAGATCCAGTATATGCTAAAGCATTAGGTGTAGACGTAGAAAATCTTATAATATCTCAGCCAGATACAGGAGAACAGGCACTAGAAATAGCAGAGGCTCTTATAAGAAGTGGTGCTATAGACATAATAGTAGTCGACTCTGTTGCTGCATTAGTTCCTAAAGCCGAAATAGAAGGTGATATGGGGGATTCTCATGTCGGTCTTCAGGCAAGACTTATGTCTCAGGCTTTAAGAAAATTAACAGGTTCAATAAAAAAATCTAACTGTGTTGCAATATTCATCAACCAGTTAAGAGAAAAAGTTGGTATAATGTTCGGTAACCCAGAAACAACTACTGGTGGACGTGCACTTAAATTCTACTCTTCTGTAAGATTAGATGTTAGAAAAATAGACACTATAAAACAGGGAGATAAAGTTTTAGGAAGTAGAACAAGAGTAAAAGTTGTTAAAAATAAAGTTGCTCCACCATTCAAACAGGCAGAATTTGATATAATGTATGGACAGGGTATATCTAAAATAGGTGATTTATTAGATATAGCAGCTGATATAGATGTAGTTAAAAAATCTGGTTCTTGGTACAACTATCAGGATGTTAAACTAGGTCAGGGTAGAGAAAATGTTAAGAAATTCTTAGAAGACAACATGGATTTAACTAATGAAATAGAAGCAAAGGTAAGACATTACTATCACTTAGATGGTACTTCTCCAGAAGAAGAAACTGTAGAAGAATCAAAAGCTACAAAAGCAGCTAAGGATGATAAAAAAGAAGAGAAAACAGTTTAATCTAAGATAAAGTTCAAAGATATAACGAAAAAAAAGAGAGTTGTAAAACTCTCTTTTTTTATGTTTACGATTATCTAAAAAGATTTCTTATAAAGTTTCTTATACCCCACACAACTTTTCCAATTAAAAAAGAAATAGCTATATTTACAAACTGAATAGCCATAACCCAAGGCATAAAAACAACAGCAACTGTTTCAATACACCATAAAACACTTACAAATGTAACAGCACCAGGTCCAAAAAGCAAACCAGAACCAATTATAGAAGCTGTTATTAAAAATTGAAATTCTAACATAATACACCTCTTAAGTTAAATTTTAATATGAATAATATACAATGATTTTTAATAAAAAGTCAAGAAGTAAAAATAATCAAAATAAAATATTAAAATAATTATTATAAAAAATTTTTTTGAAATAAGAATAAAAAATATAAATAGTGGTATAAATATAAAAAATATGAAAAAATTGTGAATAATATTACTATCATTGTGTTTCCTCAATCTTGACATGATTATGAAAACATTATAAAATTAAAAGAGGGTATTTTATCCAAACTTAACTATATACAATAAAATAATAAATTCTTTAAAAAGTTGAAGATGCTAAAATACAAGAGTTAATATGAAAGTGGAAAATGAACAAATTAAGGGAGGAATCCTGAAAACTACTGTTTTTTACGGTAGTTCTGAATACTAAAGAGGAGGTGGATGTCATAGATAAGATATTAGTGGCGTTAGGTTGCGCAATAGTCGGAATAATAGTAGGTTATTTTGTTAGAAGAAATATATCTGAAGCTAAAGTAGGTCAGGCCGAAACTAGAGCTAAAGAAATTATAGATAAAGCAAACCATGATTCTGAAACAGTAAGAAAAGAAAAACTATTAGAAGCTAAAGAAGAAATTCACAAATTGCGTACAGAAGCAGAAAAAGAAAACAGAGAAAGAAGAAACGAAGTACAGAAGTACGAAAGAAGAGTTTTACAGAAAGAAGAAAACCTTGATAAAAAAACATCTGAACTTGAGTCAAAAGAAGCAAATCTTAGAGACAAAGTAAAAGCATTAGACAAAAAAGAGGAAGAAGTAGAAATTATAAAGCACAAACAGCTTGAAAAACTTGAAAGTATTTCAGGAATAAGTTCAGAAAAGGCTAAAGAAATTATACTTACAAATGCTGAAAGAGATGTTAGACGTGAGATGTCTATAATGATAAAAGAAGTAGAATCTCAGGCAAAAGACGAAGCAGAAAAGAAAGCAAGAGAAATAATAGGATATGCTATACAGAAATGTGCAGCAGATCACGTTGCCGAAACAACTGTTACAGTTGTAAATCTTCCAAATGACGAAATGAAAGGAAGAATAATCGGTAGAGAAGGTAGAAACATAAGAACACTTGAAACATTAACAGGAATAGATCTAATAATAGATGATACTCCTGAAGCAGTTATACTTTCTGGATTTGACCCTATAAGAAGAGAAGTAGCTAGAATAGCTCTTGAAAAACTTATAGCAGATGGTAGAATACATCCAGCAAGAATAGAAGAAATGGTAGAAAAAGCTAGAAAAGAAGTTGATAATATAATAAAAGAATATGGAGAACAGGCAGCATTTGAAACAGGTGTACATGGACTTCATCCAGAACTTATAAAACTTCTTGGTAGATTAAACTACAGAACTAGTTATGGCCAGAATGTTCTTAAACATTCTATAGAAGTTGCTCATATAGCTGGTATAATGGCATCTGAATTAGGTGTAGACGTTAAATTAGCTAAGAGAGCCGGTCTTCTTCATGACATAGGTAAATCTGTTGACCATGAAATGGAAGGTACTCATGTTGAAATAGGTATGGACTTATTAAGAAGATACAAAGAATCTAAAGAAGTTATACATGCTATGTCAACTCACCACGGAGATTACGAACCACAGACTATAGAAGCTGTATTAGTTACAGCTGCAGATGCTATATCAGCAGCTAGACCTGGTGCTAGACGTGAAACTCTAGAAGCATATATTAAGAGACTTGAAAAACTTGAAGAGATAGCCAATTCTTATGAAGGTGTAGAAAAATCATTTGCAATACAAGCTGGTAGAGAAATAAGAATAATGGTAAAACCAGAAGAAGTTAGCGATGAAGAATTACATCTATTAGCTAGGGATATGACTAAGAAGATAGAAGAAGGACTTGAATATCCAGGCCAGATAAAAGTAAGCATAATAAGAGAAACTAGAGCAATAGAATATGCAAAATAATGAATTAAAAAGCTATCTCGTATGAGATAGCTTTTTATGTATAAAATATAAATTTAATAGCTATAAAAAAAGGGAATAGAGATATATATGTTTAAATATATAATAGAGAATATAAGGGGGGAGATTTAATGAACTATTACGAAAATATAAATTCGCAATTAGAGGCCCTGAAGCTTAAAGAAATAGAAAAAACATTTTATGAAAAGATAAAAAATGAGGGAAAAATAATTCCTAAAGTTATACCTTTTAAAGGTGTAAATACTGACATGCTTTACATAAAAGATAATAAAGTTTTATTTCTTAAGTTTATGAATACTACTGATGAGTTATTCTCTATATTGGATGAAGAACTTTTAGAGATAATGAGCGAAGAATACGACTTATTAAAAATAAAAATGCAGCAAAATCACAATCAGATATCATACGACTATATGTTTGTAATGCCTTATGTAAGCATAGACGATGTATATGAGTACGGTGACTTTGTAAAGAATAATATAATCGACAAAGAAGGATTTGAAGCGCTTATGAACGATGAAAAATCTTTAGATGATTATATGAAGGACGAAAATGATGAGATAATTTTAAACTTATTCCTATTTGATGTTTGCTCTGAATATTACATTTTAGACAGCAAACTTCATCTCAATAAGGATTTTAAAAAGATTTCTTTCTTTAGTAATGAATATGAGTATACAGCAGCTGTTATGGAAAATAGCCAGATTGTAGAAGCTGATTCAATACATTATGGAACAACTCTTTACAATGGTGCGTCAGGGACGGGAAAAACGGCTCTAATGCTTAGTAGAGCTATAAAGCTATCAAAGATATACCCACACCATAAATTCCTTATAATAACGGAAAATAAACAGTCTAGTAGTGATTTAAGAGAGAAACTAGAGGTACTTTGCAATGATGTATCAAATCTAGAAGTTCATACATTTAGCTCATTTGTATTTAAGTTAGCTAGAATGTATAATCTAGTATTTGATTATGGAATGCTAAAAAAAGACTACGAAAAAACATTTGAAAATCTGATAAAACAGGCAAAAAATGTTATAAAAAATAAAAGAATGTTTAAAGGTATTTTTATAGACGAGGCTGAAAACTTCAGCGAAGAACAGATAAAATTCTTAGAAGAATTTTTATACAAGACAAAACATATTTTCAATATATTTAACTGTAAAGCTACAAATCTTACAAATAATATGAATATATTCAAAAATAAATACGAAAATATACATATAGATAAAATTGTAGATTTAAAGAAAAATTATAGACAGACAGGAAGTCTTGTAGATTTTTCTAATAAGCTTGGACAGAATACGGATAATTATTATAAGGAGATAAGACCGGATATTAAGAGAAATGTATTCTTGGAATCAGAGCCAGTTAGAGAGCTTGGAAAGAATCAGGTAGCACTTATCAAGGTGAGCGACTTAGATGACCAGATAAGCTCAGTTATTTGGGAAATAGAGTACTTTGTAAATAAAAAAGGTTTGGATTATTCTGATATAGCTATAATATATCCGTTCAATAAAAAGAGACTGAAAAATGGAAAAACAATCTACTTCCAGTATATGATTAAAAAAGCATTAGACGATGCTGGAATAGAGGTTATAGTATCTGATGAAAATCTTACTAGTTTAAGTAGGAAAAATGGTGTAACAATATCAAATATATATACTGTAAAGAGCTTAGAGTTTAAGGCTGTTATAATATGTGAATTAGAAATGCTTTATAATCAGAAGATAGCAGATACAACTCAAGATTATCAGGTAAATGACTTTGCAGGAGATATAAATAAGGTTTATCATGCTGTAAATAGAGCAACTGACTACGTAAGCTTTGTAACTACATTTAGCGAGGATACAAGCGATATTATCAAAGTGATAAATGATACTGTCGAAAGTGAAAAGATAATAAATATGTAAAAGAAAAGGGACTTTATAATGACAATATTATTGTCAAAATAAAAGTCCCTTTATTTTTATTTAACAAGTCCAAAGTATAGTAGAACGATTATACCAAGAACTATTCTATAGTATCCGAAAGCTTTGAAGTCGTGTTTTTTGATATAATCCATAAAGAATTTTATGACTATAACAGAAACTACAAATGCCACAACAGATCCAACACCTAATACTAACCATTCGAATCCTGAGAATACAAATCCTGCTTTTAATAGTTTTAGTAAACTAGCACCAAGCATTGTAGGTATTGCTAAGAAGAATGAGAATTCTGCAGCAACGTATCTAGATGCACCAAGTAGAGTTGCACCGATTATTGTTGAACCAGATCTAGATGTACCTGGTATAAGTGCTAGACACTGGAATAGACCTATTCCTAGAGCTAACTTAAAAGAAACCTGAGAGAAGTCTGAAACAGCTGGTTTCTTATTTCTATTTTCTATAACTATCATTATAACCCCGTAGATTATAAGAGCTAGTGCAACAGTAGTGGAGTTGAAGAATAGACGGTCTATATCTTCTTCAAATAAAATCCCTATTATACCTGATGGTATAACTGCTACGATTACCTTTGCCCATAGGCTTAGAGTTTCTTTCTTTTCAACCTTGCTCTTGCTAGAGTCAAAAGGATTTAATTTTTTGAAGAATATTAGTAAAACTGCTAAAATTGAACCAAACTGTATAACTACAAGGAATGTACTTATAAATGTCGGTGAAAAATTAAGCTTTACAAATTCATCAACAAGTATCATGTGTCCAGTACTACTTACAGGAAGCCATTCAGTTATACCTTGAACAATCCCAAGTAGGACGGCTTTAAGAATTTCTATCAAAATTGTTACCTCCTAAAATTCAAATTTAAGTGTATTTGCAATATAGCCTTTAACAATGCTACACCTAAAATATAATATCATAATGCAAGAAAGTTAACAAGTAAGACTTAATAAATTAAATCTAAAGAAATCATAAAAAAAGAAGGATAATAAATATCCTTCTTTTAAATATATTAAATTTTATTATTTGTTTAATTTAACGTAAGCTTCAAGACCTTCTTTAAGTATTTTAGCTGCTTTTCTTAAATCTTCTTCTTTTAAGATGTAAGCAAGTCTTATTTCGTCTCTTCCTAGTCCTGGAGTAGCGTAGAATCCTTCTGCTGGAGTAGCCATTACTGTTTCATTGTCAACTCTGAATTCAGTAAGCATCCATTTAACGAAATCTTCTGCGTTGTCTACTGGAAGTTTAGCAACTACGTAGAATGCACCAGTTGGTTTTTCACATATAACTCCATCAACTTTCATTAATTCAGAATAAAGAACATCTCTTCTTTTTCTGTATTCATCGTTAACTTCTTTGAAGTAAGATACTGGAGTTTTGTAAAGTTCAACTGCACCTATCTGTTCTAATGTTGGAACACAAAGTCTTCCCTGGCAAAGTTTCATTATCTGAGCTATAAGTTCTTTGTTTTTAGATGCTATAGATCCTATTCTAGCACCACAAGCACTATATCTCTTAGAAACTGAGTCTATTATTATAACTCTGTCTTCAACCTGTTTTAAGTTACCGAAGCTTGTATATTCTAATCCATCATATACGAATTCTCTGTAAACTTCATCAGATATTATCCATAAGTCTTTTTCTATAGCTATTTCAGCTATCATTTCTAATTCTTCTTTGCTGTATATAGCACCAGTTGGGTTACCTGGGTTTGAAAGAAGTATAGCTTTTACTTTATCATCTATTTTAGAAAGTATTTCTTCTTTAGATGGCAAGTGGAATCCGTTTTCAGCTTTAGTTGTTATTGGAGCAACTCCAACGTTTACACACTGTCCAAATCCATTGTAGTTAGTATAGAATGGTTCTGGTATTAAAAGTTTGTCTCCTGGATCGCAAGTAGCCATCATAGCGAATAATAATGCTTCAGATCCACCATTAGTTATAAGAAGTTCGTCTTTGTCAAAGTGCATATCGTAAGTTTTGTAGTAATCCTGAAGAGCTTCTATAAGTTCTGGTATACCCTGAGATACAGCATATTCTAATACTTCATCGTCGAAGTTTTTAACTGCATCGAAGAATCCTCTTGGAGTTTTTATGTCTGGCTGTCCTATATTAAGGTGATAAACTTTAACACCGTCAGCTTTTGCAGCTGTTGCAAAAGGAACTAGCTTTCTTATTGGTGATGCCTGCATAGCAGTAACTCTGTTTGAAAAATTATTCATTTATAAGTACCCCCTAAAATAATCTCTATGACACATTATTTCAACTTAAAATTAATAATGTGCAATATAATTAAAGATATATTAAATATTGTGTAGCTTTTTAAAAAGCTTTTCCTCTTACATAATAACATATACAATTGAAAAAAACACCCTATTTATTCAAAATTTATTGACAAATATATAATTAACAAAAAATAACTAATTTTCAGAAAATAAAACTTTTTATATGACTTTTTCACATAGAAAAGACAAATTTTTATAAAAATCTGATATAATAAAACTAATAAATTTCACAAAAGAAAAATTGAATTTATAAATTTTATTTTAAAAAAGAATTGTGCTAGGAGGTGCCGACTTGAAGAAAGAACTAAGAGTTGATCCTACAAATAATGATATTATAATATTTGCAAGAGAAAGAGCATCTAGACCTCTAGATAATGTCAAAAAAAACATGCCTATGGATGAGGATGATATAATAAAAGAATATGAAGAAAACTGTCCTTTCTGTAGGGGTAATGAACATCAAACTGATGATTCAACTGAGGAAATATTTATAGATGGAAAATGGGTTGCAAAAGCTATTAAAAATAAATATCCAATAGTTGATATGAATTCAGATGAGGTGTTTGGAGTTCACGAGGTAATAATAGAAAGTTATAGACACAATGCCAACTTTTTCAATATGTCTGAAGAAGAATTCAAAACAATGTTTAAATTATATGTAAGTAGGTATAAATATTTAATGAATCAAAAAGGCATAGAATATGTAAATTTATTTAAAAACTTTTTGAGAAAATCTGGTGCATCCTTAATGCATCCTCATGCCCAGATAACAGCTTTATCAATTATACCTACAGAAATACATAAGGAATTGTTAGTAGCACATGATTATTATGGATGGGAAAATACGAATCTATACGAAGATATTATAAAAGAAGAAAAAGAATATAAAGAAAGACTTGTTTATTCTGGAACAAGATTTATAGCTATAATACCTTCTGCTAGTAAGAACCCAAGTGAAGTTAGAATAATTTTTAACAAAGGTGTGAAATTTGAGGACTTGGATTCTTTAGATATAGATGAATTATCATATGCTTTTAAGGGTATTTTTGCCAATTATAAAAAAATGTTTGGTATAATGCCTTTTAATATATGGGTACACTCACATCCTAATGGAATAGAAACTAAGGAATATTTTAACTTACATATACACATATTCCCTAGAAAATTTAATTATGGTGGCTTTGAATTGAGCACAGGTATGTATGTAAGCTCTTATCCACCAGAAGATATAGCAAAACAAATGAGGATCGAAGAAGAATAAAATTGATTGGAGAGAAGTAATGAAATTTATATCATGGAATGTAAATGGTCTTAGAGCCTGTGTAACAAAAGGATTTATGGACTTTTTTAATGAAGTAGATGCAGATATATTCTGCTTACAGGAAACTAAGCTGCAGGAAGGGCAGATAGATTTAAATCCTGAAGGATATGAGTCTTATTGGAACTATGCAGATAAAAAAGGATATTCTGGTACGGCTATATTTACTAAGAAAAAACCTCTATCAGTAGCATATGGAATAGGAATAGATGAACACGACCACGAAGGTAGAGTAATAACATTAGAGTTTGAAGACTTCTATTTTGTAACAGTGTATACTCCTAATTCTCAGACCGAGTTAAAAAGATTAGAGTATAGAATGAGATGGGAAGATGACTTTAGAGCATATCTAAAAAATCTAGATTCTAAAAAGCCAGTAGTTATGTGTGGTGATTTAAACGTAGCACACAAAGAAATAGACTTAAAAAATCCAAAGACTAATAGAAAAAATGCTGGATTTACAGATGAAGAAAGAAATAAATTTACTGAGTTCTTAGAAAGTGGATTTATAGATACGTTTAGATATTTCTATCCAGATGTTGAAGGAATGTATTCTTGGTGGTCTTACAGATTTAATGCAAGAAAGAACAATGCAGGATGGCGTATTGACTACTTCTGTACATCAGAAAGCATGAAAGATAGATTAGTAAGTGCAAAAATACACAATGAAGTACTAGGATCTGATCATTGTCCAGTAGAATTAGTTATAGAATAAATGTACGTTATATAACGAACGATAAAACAAAATAAAATAAAAAAGAGATAGGTCTTGACTACCTGTCTCTTTTTTTGTGTCTTTTTAATCTTCTCTTTAAATTACGTCTTCTCAATATCTCTTCATCGCTTATATTGTTTTTTATAAATTGCACCATACTAAGAATTTTCTTCTCATCTTTAGATAGATTTCTATTTAATACTTTGGAAAAATCATCACATTCTTTTAGAAAAATATCCTCATCTAGTGGATCTAAGCCAAAAGATGAGCTATCTGACAAATTTGTATATATGTATATATTAGGTTTGATAGCTTTAGGATTTATAGATGCAAAAACCTTAGCAGTATAATAAGCATCATTTAAAGCGTTGTGGTATGCGACAGTATCCTCAAGATTAAGGGCAATTACAGCATTTTCAAGGCCTATAGACTGAGCAGTTGTGTGATTTATAAAATCAGATGCATAGTACTGCACATCTATGTATGATTTTGGAAGAGATAAATCTGGAAGATTGTGGTATTTTATATTTCTATAAAGCTCTCTTAAATCACTTTTTCCCCATACGCAAAATATTGGATCGTCACTTGATACAAATTCCGTAAATTTTTTAAAGGCCTCTTTAAATGTAGGAGCATTTTCTAAATCCTCCATACTTATTCCCGTAATTTTAGCCACATAAGGATGCATAGATGTATAAAGACAAGGCTTTATAAAAGTATCAAAGGCTGCAATTATATTAAAATTACTATCTAATTTGACAGCACCTAGCTGAATAATTTCGAAGGGGCATGCATTATCAGAAAAAGTCTTATTAGTCTTTTTATTAAAGCCCTGATTAAACTCTAGGTCAAATACTATATATTCCATCATAACCTCCATAAAATAATGAAATTAATATAAATAGTATAATACAAAAAACGAAATCAGTAAATCAATAAAATATTTGTATTGGAAATAAAAAAATAGACTATATTTATCGAAAAAAATATTGTGTGAAAACGTTGAATTGTCAAAAAATATTTGCAGAGAATCTTTATATGGTATATAATAAGAAAATAAAAAACACGAATATTTTTTTTATCAAGATAAAAAAAGTACAGAAAACCATAAAAAACACTTTAAAGAAAAGAGGGCATACTATGGAAAAAGAACTACTATATACAATAGAAAAAGACGAGCATACAAAAGAAGATATCAAAAGAATACTTGAGGAAAATCCTAATATAAAATTTGTATCGTTAATGGGGGTTGACCTAGGTGGAAATGCGACTGATGAAAAAATACCAGTTAAATTTTTACTTGATGATATAGATGATTTCTTAGCTTCAGCAGTACAGACTGATGGTTCAAGTGTTGAGCTTTACAATATAGCTACTTTAAATAATGCAAAAGTCGATCTTATGCCAGACAGAGATTGTAGATGGTATGTAGACTATAATATGGAATTTATAGATGATGAAACTGGATTACCTGTAGGTACATTAAAAATACCGGCATTCTTAATACATGATAATAAAAAAGTATGCTCAAGAGGGATACTTCAGAAAGCAGACAAATATTTTAAAGAATCTTTAATGGATATATTCAGAACTTATCCAAAAGTTCTAGAAAACTTAGGAATAGATTCAGCTGATGATATAGAGGAAGTTGGTCTTACTGCAGCAACAGAGCTTGAATTCTGGGTAAATACACCTGAAGATAAAGCAGACCTTGAAAAACTATATGTATCTCAGAGTTTAAAAGAACAGTACTGGAAAAGAACTCACGGCGTTATAAGAACTTGTCTAGAAGAATCGCTAATAATACTTGGAAAAATGGGAATAGACCCAGAAATGGCTCATAAAGAAGTTGGTGGGATACCAAGTTCTATAAGTATAGAAGGTAAGACTAATCACGCTATGGAACAGCTAGAAATATCATGGAAATTCTCTACACCACTACAGGCAGCTGATAACGAGCTACTAGTTAGAGATGTTGTAGAAGATGTATTTACCGCTCATGGGCTAGAAGTTACATTTAAAGCTAAACCAATAGACGGTGTTGCAGGAAATGGTGGACATACTCATTTTGGTGTTAGTGTATTATTAAAAGATGGAAGTAGAAAAAATGTATTTGCGCCAGTAGATATGAAAAATGATTATTTAAGTATAGCAGGATACGGAGCACTTATGGGTATGCTTTATAATTATGAAGTTATAAATCCATTTGTAACATCATCAATAGATGGATTCAACAGACTAGTGCCTGGATTTGAAGCTCCTATATGTATAGTAACTTCTTTAGGACATACTTATGAACAGCCTTCAAGAAATAGATCAGTTTTAGTAGGTTTAATAAGAGATATGAGAAACCCTAAAACATTAAGATTTGAGCTTAGATCTCCAAACCCATTATCAAATAAATATCTTGTTATAGCAGCAGGGTATCAGGCGATGATAGAAGGTATAAGAGCTGCGGCAGAAAGTGGATTTGGTCCAAAAGAATTAGAAAAAGAATTATCTAAACAGCCAGGTGAAGAAGGATTCTACCTAGAAAAAGATAGAGCATACAGAGATGAGCACGATATATTTGAGTACTACAGTGAAGAAGAAAGAAGAAAAAGATTCGGAAATCCTCCAGCTACAGTATTTGAAAATATGAAGAATATAGAAAAATTCTCATATAAATTAAAATGCTTAAAACAGGGAAATGTATTTACAGATGCAGTAATACAGTCATTCAAAGTTGGTGCTATAGATAAATGGCAGAAAAAATTAAAAACAAGATTAATAGAGCAGAATATAACTAGAATAAGAGCTCTTAAAAAACTTCATACACCAGAAAATATGGATGCAATAGATGAAGTTATATGGAAATCAATATCTGATATGAAATATGATTTAATGAAGGATACTCTTACAAAAGAGTCTTTATTTACTAGAGTTAGAAATGCTGTAGATAATAAAGAATATGCAGAAGCATCAAGACTTCAGTTAGAAATGAAAAAGAAAATGAACGATATAGAACAGCTATATCTAAAATATAAAAAGAATATATATTAATATTTAAAAAGGTTGTTGCAAATTTGTAACAACCTTTTTTACACAAAAAAAGACTGCATGAAACAGTCTCTTTTGTCTATTTATTACCTTGGTATTTTTCCAATAGTTTTTCCAAATAAAGGGCTATATTTTCAGGATATATCGTCTGTCTAAATTGTTCTATATTGTGATTCATAAATGATAGTATAGAATTAGATTTACCAGAGGCTATATTTTTTAACATCTCTCTTAAATCTTTTTCATCGCTGTACATAAGCCCAATGCCTTTATCTATAATAAACTTACCATTTTCTATTTCCTGACCAAGTCTTGGTATTTTTACCATAAGAGGAGTCTTTGTGTATATAGCTTCAAAAAGAGTTGCTCCACCAGGTTTTGTCATCATTAAATCGTGGCTTTTTAAAAGTTCATCCATATTATTTACATAACCTAAAACCTTTATATTTTGTAGAGGTTCTTTTTCAGTTAGATTGTCATAAAGCTTTTTATTTGTACCAGTGACTATAGTGACTTCTAAGGATTTTCCTTCATCTGTTGAGATAAATTCGTCAATCCATCTCATAAAATCTTCAGATATATCAAATAATCCACGTCCACCACCAAGTATTATTATTCTATATTTTCCTGGGAAATGTTCTTTATTTTCAACTCTAAACTTACTGCTTATAGGAACACCTACAACTTCAACCTTATCTGGAGAAATGCCTCTCTGCATAAATCTATTTTTTATTTCTATTGATGGAACAAAGTAAAGCTCTGTATTCTCAAAAATCCACTCCATACTATCCACAACATCTGTAATTACTGTGGCAGCAGGTATAAAGTATCCATCATCAGAATTTCTAAAGTTGTTTACACATGCTGCGGCAAGAGGAAATGTAGATATTATAAGGTCTGGATTTAAATCCTCTATAAACTTAGATAACTTTGGTGTATAAACTTTATGAGCTATATCGTATTTTGAAGAAAAGGACTTCTTTAAATAATAATAGCAATTATAAAGTTCTGGTGTATACTTTGTGTTATTTTCATAAAATTTTACCATAGGTTTATTTAGCTTCGGAACACTTGCATCTATGAAGTTTCTTATAACTATATTTACATTTTCTTCATCTTTTAAAATAGCATCTTTTATAGCATTAGCAGCACTTACATGTCCAGCACCAAAGCCAGCAGTAAGAATAAGTATTGTTTTACCTGAAAGAATAGACAAGTTATCACTCCTAACCTCAAAAATATTATCTTAATGTTTTATCTCTTTCAAAAACTTTTGCTCCTAGTTTTGTTAAATCCTGTAAATAGTATTCAAACATAACTCCATCATTTCTGCTTATATCAAAATTAGAAGTATATTCGATTGCATTAGTAACAAAATCTACAGCTGTATTTACCGCAAATTCAAAATCAAATCCACCGGTAATCATACCGCTGACTATAGATGCAAAAATATCACCTGTACCACTGTAAGATGATTTTAAATAATCTTTTGAAATAAATGTTTTTTTGCTTGTATCTCTATCGTATACGAAGTTTGTTATTGTTTTTTTATTATCTTCATGAATTCCAGTGATTACAACTTTTGAAGGACCCATTTCAGATATTTGTTTTGCTATATCTTCAATATCATCTCTTGTAAGAGTATCGTACTCACTAGATTTTCCAGTAAGAAGACATGCCTCTGTTATATTAGGTGTAGTTAAATCTGCAAGTTTAACAAGTTCTTTTATCTCATGAATTATTTTTTCTGAGAAAACAGAGTATATCTGTCCTTCATCTCCCATAACAGGATCGACAACAATAAATGCATCCGGATTTTTAGAAATAAATTCTATTACAAGATCTATTTGCTCAATAGATCCTAAAAATCCGCTGTAAATTGTATCAAAAGAAAGATTTAATTTTTTCCATGTATCTGTATAGTTTTTCATTTCAGAAGTGAAATCCAAAAATGTAAAGTGTGGATATCCTGTCTGAGATGAAAGGATTGCTGTTGGAAGAGGGCAGCATTGTACTCCTAAAGCTGAAATTATAGGTATAGCAACAGTAAGTGAACATTTACCTATACCTGAAAGATCGTTGATTGCTGCAATTTTTTTCTGCATTTTATCCTCCTAAAATATTTTTTACTTAACAAGAATAATTTTATCATACTATAGAAAGCTTTGAAATTAAAATTTAAAGACAAATGCAAATGTATGGATACAGTAAAAAAAGTTAAATACATTAAAAATCAGAAAATAAATAATATTTGACATAAAAGTACATTATATGTTAATATTAGATATAGGCTTATTTAGTTGATATATATTTGAAATTTATTTTATAATATTGTTAAATGGATATAATTAAATAGCTTAAGTGTTTTAGTTCTAGGAGGATTTACTAATTATGAAAACTGGTGTAGTAAAATGGTTTAACAACGAAAAAGGATTTGGATTTATATCTGTAGAAGGAGAAGATGATGTATTCGTACATTTCTCAGCTATACAGACTGAAGGATACAAATCATTAGAAGAAGGACAGAAAGTTGAATTTGAAGTAGTAGATGGTGCAAAAGGACCTCAGGCTGCTAATGTAGTTAAATTATAATAATAATTTGGATTATGAATAAATTCATATAGATGAGTTCGATATTCTAGAAAAGGGAACTACTTTGTAGTTTCCTTTTTTATTGCAAAAAATTATAATTATATGTTTTTTAGAATATTTTAATAAGTAAAATTAAATGACAATAAATTAATACAAAAATTATAGATAATGTGATAGAATATATATGACTGTATAGACTGAAAAAAACGATTTTAGTTAAGAAAATAAAGTCATACTATAATTTATAAGATTAAAGGTTTAAGTTGGGAAATGATTGGAAGGAGAGGGTATTATGAACGTATTGTTCTTTTTAACTCCAAAAACTGATGTAGCATATGTATCAGAAGATGATTCATTAAGACAAGTAATGGAAAAAATGGATTATTATAAATACTCTGCAGTACCTATATTAGGTGAAGATGGAAAATATAAGGGCACTATAACAGAGGGAGATTTACTTTGGAAGATAAAGCAGGATGGAAAATTTGATATTAAAGAAATGGAAGATATATCTGTTATGAGTATAGACAGAAGGGTAGAGAATATAACTGTAAACATCAATAAAAATATAGAAGAGCTTGTTCTTAAATTGATGGATCAGAACTTTATCCCAGTAGTCGATGATGATGATGTATTTATAGGTATAGTAAAAAGAAGAGATATAATAGAATATTTCTTTAATAGAGATATAAAAAATCATGAATTTGAAGAGATAGAAATATAGATAAATATAAAATAGAGCTTTTAGAGGCTCTATTTTTTATGCAAAATTATAAATGATATAAAAAATTACAAATGATGTAAATAGGATATCTTATTTTGTGGAAATCAGAAAATAAATATAAAATAAATACAAAAAGATACACTAATAGAGTTATTTTATGGAATAAAGTGTGTTATAATAGATAATAAAGTTTTTTAATGGAGGGGGACAAATGAAAAAAATAGACAATATATCTGATAGAGAGCTATATGAAAAAATGGACTATCTAAAGTTGCTTTCAAAGCTTTATCCTAATATATCAAAAGCCAGCACAGAGATTATAAATTTAGAGGCAATATTAAACCTTCCAAAGGGGACAGAACATTTTATAACAGATATACATGGTGAATATGAACCATTTGTACATGTATTAAAAAATGGCTCTGGTGTAATTAAAAGAAAAATTGACGAATTATTTGACGGCGAGCTTATGGAGGATGAAAAGAAAAGACTAGCTACATTAGTATATTATCCTGAGCAAAAGCTTGAGTACTTAGAGAAAAAAGTAGAAAATATAGATGATTTCTATAGAATAAATATGTATAGATTAATAAAATTATGTAAGTATGCATCTAGTAAATATACTAGATCTAAGGTTAGAAAGCTACTTCCAGATGATTTTAAGTATATAATAGAAGAACTACTTCACGAACATATGAACAGTGAACATAAAGAAAAATACTATAAGAGTATAATTGAAACTATAATTGAAACAGATAGAGCTAAAGATTTTATAATAGCTATTTCTGAATTGATACAGAAATTGGTTGTAGATAGACTCCACGTTATAGGTGATATTTTTGACAGAGGACCTAGACCAGATATAATAGTAGATAAACTTATGCAGCATCATTGTGTGGATATCCAATGGGGTAACCACGATATTTTATGGATGGGTGCAGCTTCAGGAGAAAAAACTTGTGTTGCAAATGCACTTAGAATATCAGCTAGATATGCTAATCTAGACGTTGTAGAGGATATTTATGGAATAAATCTACTTCCACTTGCCACTTTTGCTATAGAAACATATGGAGATGACCCATGTCTACAGTTTATGCCTAAAATAGGTGATGAAGAAGTATCTACTACAGAAAAAACTTTAATGGCTAAAATGCACAAGGCAATAAGTATAATACAGTTCAAACTAGAGGGCGAAGTAATTAGAAGAAGACCTGAATTTGAAATGGAGCACAGATTGCTTCTTAATATGATAAACTATGAAAATGGTACTATAAGAATAAAGGGAAAAAATTACGCACTAAAAGATACTAATTTCCCAACTATAGATCCTAAAGATCCATACAAACTTACTCCAGAGGAAAAAGATGTAATTGAAAAAGTTACAAGATCATTTAGAACAAGTGATAAACTTCAAAGACATGTTGAGTTTTTATTCTCAAAGGGAAGCATATTCCTAAAAGCGAATTCAAATCTGCTTATACACGCTTGTATTCCACTTAATAAAGATGGAAGCTTTATGTCTATGAAATTAAAAGGAAAAACATATTGTGGTAGAGAGCTTATGATACAGATGGAAAATATAGCGAGAGAAGGATTTATATCTAGAGATTCAGATCCGGATAAACAGTATGGACAGGATATAATGTGGTATATGTGGACTGGAAAATGCTCATCACTATTTGGAAAAGACGATATGACTACATTTGAAAGATATTTTATAGAAGAAAAAGAAACTCATGTAGAAAACAAAAACCCATACTATACACTTAGAGAAGACGAGGATATTTGTAAAAAATTATTTGATGAATTTGAGTTAGATATAAACGATTCTCATATAATAAATGGACATGTTCCTGTAAAATCTAAGAGTGGAGAAAGTCCAATAAAGGCAAATGGTAAAATACTTGTAATCGACGGTGGATTCTCAAAAGCATATCAAGATAAAACTGGTATAGCAGGATATACACTAATATACAACTCTAAAACTATGCAGCTTGTATCTCACCAGCCATTTAGCTCTATGGAAGAAGCTATCTGCGACGAAAACGATATTATATCTACTACAGTTGTAGTTGAACACAAAGCTGAAAGAAAAATGGTAAGAGATACAGACGAAGGTAAAAGAATGCAGAATGAAATTGATGAGTTAAAAATGCTATTGAAAGCATACCAGAAAGGTTTAATAAAACAGAAATACAATATATAGTAAACTTTAAAAATTTATAAATTTTAAAATAGCTGTTGCAAAACTTTGTAACAGCTATTTTTATTATAATTATTCAAAATAATAATAAAAGAAAAAATATTGTTATAATTTTAAATACTATATAGATATTAGGAGAATATATTAAAAATAAAAAACTATAGTAACTAAACTTTATTATAGAATATTTCTATATTGTCATAGCTTTTTTATATGATAAATCATTAAAAACTTGTGTTAGAATTTAATATGAAAAAAACATGAACAAATTTAGTTTATAAAATGTTTTTAGGAGGATTTTAGTAATGGTAAAAAAATTATTAGCGCTAACATTATCTTTATGCTTAGCAATCGGTGCTGTTGGATGCTCTAACGGTGGTGGAGAAGAAGCATCTGACAACAAAGACTTCAAAGTAGGTATAGTAACTCCTACATTATCAGTAAGTGAAGACGAATACAGAGGAGCAGAAGCAATGGTTGAAAAATACCCAGGACAGGTAGAACATGTTACTCTTCCAGAAAACTTCAATACTGAAATAGAAACTGCTATAAGCCAGATAGTAAGCTTAGCTGATGACGAACAGATGAAAGCTATAGTAGTAGTTTCAGGACAGTCTGGACTTCTTCCAGCATTACAGCAGGTTAAAGAAAAAAGACCTGACATAGTAACTATAACAGCTCCAATATGGGATGACCCAGATATGATGAGCCAGTATGTTGATGTTAACCTTGATGCTAACTGGGCAAAAAGAGGGGAAACTATAGTTACTCTAGCTAAAAAAATGGGATGTAAAACATTCATACATTATTCATTCCCAACACATCTTTCAAAAGAATCTGTAGCAACTAGAAGAGATAAAATGAAAGAAACTTGTGAAAAAGAAGGAATGGAATTCGTAGAAGTTATGACTCCAGACCCACAGACTGGTCAGGGTGTTGCAGCTATGCAGCAGTTCTTAAATGAAGATATACCAAGACAGATAGAAAAATATGGTAAAGACACTAACATATTTGGATCTAACTGCCCAATGTACGATGTAATAATAGCTAAAGCTTTAGAACTTAAATTCTGTGTAGCAGAACAGTGCTGCCCAACGCCAACTCAGGCTTACCCAACAGTTCTAAACTTAGAAATAGCTGAAGAAGATTCTCAGAACTACGAAAAAATGAACCAGATGATATCTGAAAAAGTAGATGCTCAGGGAATGAAAGGTAGATTAGGTGGATGGCCAATGCCAATGACAGTATTCCTACCTGAATATGCTGTTGAATTAGCTATGGAAATGGTATCTAACGGATTAACTAAAGAAGATGTTTCTAGCTCAGAATACTTACAGAAATTTGCTAAAGACAAATTCGGTATAGATACTCAGTTTGAAAAACTTAAAGACAATACTGACAACTACCAGTTAATGGTAATGGATCAGATAGTATATTAATTAAAAATTGATTAGTTAAAGAAAACCCCAGGAAGTATCTTTTCTGGGGTTTTAAATTATAATATAAAAGGAGAATTTATGATAAAGACAATTAATCTTAGTAAACAATTCTCTGGAATATACGCATTCAAAAATGTTAACTTTCATTTAAAAAAAGGTGAAATCCATGGAATAGTAGGAGCAAATGGATCGGGAAAAAGTACTTTTTTAAATGTACTATTCCAGGATAGAAATATTCACCTTACTGGAGGGTATGAAGGAAAGATAATATTCTACGGCGAGGAAATGAAAATAAACACTACCAGAGAAGCGATAGAATTAGGTATGGGGAAGGTATATCAGGAATTTGCGCTTGTTAATAGTATGGATATAGCTTCAAATATAAAGATAAATAGCAATAATTTTGTTGGTTCATCTAATGAAAAGACAAATAAGGACTTTTTATATATAGATAAAAAGAAAAACGAACAGGATGCAGCAGAAATTTTAAAAGATATGGGTATAAAAGTAGATGTAAAATCGTCTTTAGAAAACCTTAATGTCAGTGTAAAGCAGTTTATCGAAATTGCTAGAGAAATAAGTAATAAAAATTTAAAGGTTTTATTCTTAGATGAACCAACTGCGTCATTAAATAAAGAAGATACAGATATATTTATGAAGATAGTAAAAGCTCTTAAAGAAAAGGGAATTTCTATAATATTTATATCTCATAGACTTGACGAGATAACAGAACTTTGTGATGAGGTAACTGTTTTTAGAGATGGAGATGTAGTTGCTAACTATCAAAAAGACGAATTTGATGTGGAAAAAATAGCTATAGATATGATTGGTAAAAAAGTATCTAAAGCTGTTAATGAGCATAGAGACCAAACTCAGAAAAAAGAAAATATATTAGAGTTAAAAAATGTTTCTATAATAGAAAAGAATAATAAAGTTATTTCTGATATAAATATGGAAATAAAAAAAGGCGAGATTTTAGGGATAACAAGTCTTGCAGGTCATGGACATACTGATATTTCTTATGCGGTTATGGGGATACATAAAGTAGAGGGAGATATAGTATACAAAGGCGAAAAACTAAATACTTCTAAAACAGATAAGACAATAGAGAGTGGAATAGTAATGGTTCCAGATGAAAGAAAAGAAAGAGGACTTTTACTAGAAAGCGATGTAACAGACAATATAATATACACAGCTTGTTACAGCAAGGGAAAATTCTTAAAATATCCTAAACTAAAAGGATTATCATTATTAGATAAAAAGCGGATAAAGGAAACTGTAGATGAATCTATAAAAGAGTACAATATAAAATGTAGCTCACCTCAGCAGAAAGCAAGAGAGCTTAGTGGAGGAAATCAGCAGAAAATCTGTATAGCTAGAGCAGTAATAACTGAGCCAGAAGTACTATTTGTAAGCGAGCCAACTAGGGGAATAGACATATTCTCTAAGGAAATAATATTAGATACTTTAGTAGGATTAAATAAAGAAAAGGGAACTACTATAGTTATGGCTTCTAGTGAGATAGATGAATTAAAAAGAATTTGCGATAGAGTAATTGTTATGTACGAAGGAAAAATATTCGACATACTATCTCCAGAAGACGATGATGAGGTATACAGCCTTGCAATTTCAGGGAAAAGGAGGGTAGAACATGAATAAATTGAAAAATATAAAACTTCCAAAGATGAAGGCACCACAGATAATAATAACAGTTTATCTTCTTATAATGCTTTCATTTATATCTAGAATAGATATATATCTTTATTCGATATTCAACGACTCTCTTATAAAATTTGCAATGAACTTTGTATTAGTTCTATCTTTAATACCTATGCTAAAATGTGGAGTTGGTATGAACTTTGGTATGGCAATAGGTATAATTGCAGGACTTATAGGGATGTGTATATCTATAGAATTTGAAATAGGTGGAGTAGCAGGATTCACATTAGCACTAGCAATAACAGTTGTTGTTGGAGCATTATTTGGATTCTTATATTCTAAAATACTTAATAGACTAAAAGGAAAAGAAGATGTTATAGGTATGTTCTGTGGATACTCTTTTGTATTCATAATGAATATATTCTGGACAGTTGCACCGTTCAAAAATAGAATGATGCTTTATCCAATAGGAGGACATGGGCTTAGACCTAAAATATCTCTTGAACTTTTCTACAATAAAATATTAGATAATTTCCTAAGTATAAAAATAGGGAAAATAGTAATTCCATTGGGACTACTTCTGTTTGTTGGATTTATAACTCTTTTAATAATGTTATATTTCAAAACTAGAGCAGGTAAAACAATGGAAGTAATTGCAGAAAATGAAAAATTTGCAGAGCTTTCTGGTGTAAGCATAAATAAATATAGAACAATAGCTATAATTCTTTCTACAATAATAGCTGGTATAGGTATATGTGTGTACACTCAGAGCTACGGTTTTGTACAGTTATATGATGTACCACTTAATTTCTCATTCCCAGCAGTTTCCGCTATATTAATAGGTGGAGCTTCGAGAAAAGAAACTAAAGTTATTCACGCTGTAGTTGGTACATACTTATTCCAGACAACTTATCTATTATCTATTCCAATAGCAAATGCATTACTTATGCCAGAGCTTGCGGAAACATTAAGAATGATAGTAAGTAACGGAATTATACTTTATGCATTCATATGCGAAGGAGGGGAAAAAGGATTATGGAAAAAGAAAAAATAAAATTATTTATTAAAAGAAATATAGTTCCTATAATATTCATAGTTATGTGTGTATCCATGATCCTAATTTCTAACGTAGGATTAAACTTCTTAGCTAATGAATTATATAGAAGAATTGTAAGAAATACTATTATGATAATTGCCCTTTTAATACCCATAATGGCAGGTATGGGGATAAACTTCTCAGTTGTAATCGGAGCATTATGCACTCATTTTGCAGCGATTATAATAGTAGATAGACAGATTGAAGGTGCTATGGGTATAGTTTCGGTATTTGTACTGGCTCAGGTGCTTGCATTTGTATGTGGAAATATAATAGGATATATATTAAATAGGGCAAAAGGTAGAGAAATGATAACTAGTTTGGTAATAGGTCTACTGGGAACAAGTATATATACGCTTATATTCTTAGCTGGATACGGAACAATAATAAAACCTCACAATCCTAACATAATGTTATCAACAGGTATAGGTATACAGACTATGATAGATCTTATGCCTTTAAAACAGGTAATTGTTGAACATCCATATATACCAATATTATTTATTGTTGCAGCTACTGTAATAACAAAATATCTTATGGGAACGCAGTTTGGTGCTAAATTAAAGGTAATAGGCGACAATATGAACAATGCTTATGCACTAGGAATAGATGTTGACAAGATGAGAAGATACGCTATAGTTGTATCTACAATGCTTGCTTCAGCAGGGCAGATAATGTTTGTACTTAATATAGGTAGTATAAATGTGTACACAGGACATTTAAATGTAGATGTATTCGCCTGTGCGTCAATACTTGCAGGTGGAGCTACATTAAACAAAGCTAGCTTAAAGAACGTATTTTTAGGAGTAGTTCTTTTCCATACAATGTTCATAGTTTCTCCTATGGCAGGAAAAGTACTATTTAGCAATGTTGCAATCGGAGAATACTTCAGAAGCTTTGTTGCGTATTCAACAATAGTAATATCTCTAATAATGAACATACACAACGAAAAGCAAGGGGTCTCAGACTAAACATAAAATAAAATTGGAAATATAAATATAAAATGCCTTTGTAGTGTTTTAATTTTGTATTTAAGAACTGAAAAGATATAAAAATATGTTATAAAGAATTTTAAAAAAGCCAATTCTTTTTGATTGGGATTATGAATAATTCGATATCGACAATCTGGAGGCGACCCACAACATTGAAATGTGTTAGTTTAATGGGTGGGTCGCCGAAGCCTGGAGATGAGAATATTCATAATTTCAATCTAGAAAAAGAAGGGCTTTTTAAATTCTTATAACATCCATTTTATAGATTTTCAGTTCTATATTTTTCCATTATCTCTCCAAATATTTCAGCTGCAGAAGGTGGAGTGTATGTTATTGCATTTGCTCCAGCATCAATAGTTTCTATAATTGATTCTGGAGAGTTTCCACCTGTAGCTATTATTGGGATGAAAGGATGGTCTTTTCTAATTTTTCTAACAAGAGAGGCTGTATCTTTTCCAGCAGATACATTTAAAATAGTTGCACCTGCATCAATTCTAGCTTCTATGTCTTCCTGATCGTGGCAAATAGTGACAACTATAGGTATGCTTATAGTGTCTTTCATCTCACTTATTAAAGCGTTTTTAGCTGGAGAATTAAGAACAACTCCAAATGCACCATGTAGCTCTGCATCTAATGCTATTGCTAGAGATCTATTCCCTGTAGTTATTCCACCGCCAACACCACAAAATACTGGAGAAGGAGATACATCCATTACCGCTTCATTTATAGATTGTTGTGGGGTGAAAGGATAGACTGCCAACACAGCGTCTGCATTATTATTTTTTATTATTGATATATCAGTAGAAAAAATAAGAGATTTTATTCTCTTTCCAAAAATAACTATTCCGCTGGCCCTATCTATTTCCTTTGGAACGCATACTATTTTATTTTTTAACTTTGATTCTATAACTGGAACCAAAGAATCTTCAGCAGAAGTTAGTCTATAGACCATATTTTCGTTTAATTTAATATTTTCCATTAATTGCCAATATCTCCTTTTCAAGTTTAATATATAATATTTTTAATATTTAATAGTCATTCTTCAATGATATCATAAAATTTGTTGACGAGAAATAAAAAAATTATTACAATTCTTGCAAAAAACGTATTCTATGCTACAATATCACATAACTAAAAAAAATTGCAGAATATATAATAAACACAGTTGTAATATACTCTTATTAAATCATCTGATTAGTGATATAATAATATATATTAAATGATAAAATTGGAGGTACTATGAAAAAATATACACTTATATCGCCATGCTTTTTTGGAATGGAAAAAATGCTAGCGACAGAAATAAAAAATTTAGGATTTGAGATAGAAAAAACTGAAGATGGAAGAGTAACTTATAAAACAGGTGAAGATGGTATAGCTAAGGCAAATATGTGGCTTAGATGCGCGGAAAGAGTAAATCTTAAAGTTGCAGAATTTGAAGCTAGATCATTTGATGAGCTTTATGAAAATACTAAAAGAATAAATTGGTCAAAATATATACCTTATGGAGCACAGTTCCCAGTATCAAAAGCATCATCTATAAAATCTAAACTATTCAGTACAACTGACGTACAGTCAATAGTAAAAAAAGCGATAGTAGATAACTTAAAGAAATCTTACTTAGAAAGCGGAAGACTAAAAGAGGATAAAGAGAAATATCCTATTTATGTATTTATCCACAAAAATAAAGTAACTTTATCAATAGATACTACAGGAGATGCTCTTCATAAGAGAGGATACAGAGAAAAGGCTAATAAAGCTCCAATAAGAGAGACTTTAGCAGCAGGGATAATGTATCTAACTCCTTGGAAACCAGGAAGAACATTAGTAGACCCTATGTGTGGTTCTGGAACTATACTTATAGAGGCTGCTATGATGGGATTAAACATGGCTCCAGGATTAAATAGAGAGTTTATATCAGAAAAATGGAGAACAATAGATAAAAAAATCTGGTGGGATACTAGAAGAGAAGCATTTGACCAGATGAATGAAGATTTAGATTTCAAGATTTACGGATACGATATAGACCCAGAGAGTATAGAAATAGCAAAAGAAAATGCTGAAATAGCGGGTGTTGCAGATTATATAGACTTTGCAGTTGCAGATGCTACAGAATTCAAAAGTAATGAGGAATATGGATTTATAGTTACAAATCCACCTTATGGTGAAAGACTTGAAAGTGAAGAATCTGTAAAATTACTTTATAAAGAATTAGGGTATGCATTTAGAAGACTAAAAAATTGGTCTTATTATCTAATAACTTCTTTTGAAGAATTTGAGTATGAATTTGGTCAGGAAGCTACTAAGAAAAGAAAACTTTACAATGGTATGCTAAAAACATATCTATATCAGTATCCAGGACCAAAGCCACCTAGAAAAGATAAAACTGACGAAAAATAAGGGGGGATTAGATGAAAAAACTAATTAAGCTTATTTTGCTTGCAGTTGTTCTGTTAATAACGACTACAGGGTGTAGCACAAGCACAAAATCTCCAGAAAAATTATTGACTAAACCTAATTACGATGAAGAAAAAGCACTTTTAAACTCTGGAATATCAAAAGTTCTTTATCAGAATGTTAATTTAATATTTCCAGAAAATCTAAAAGAAAGTGGAAAAATAAATTACGTTGATTTAGATGAGGATGGAAAAAATGAAATCGTAGCATTCCAGAAAAAAGAAAAAATAAACTCTGATAGTAAAGTAGGATTTTTAATTTTAAGAGAAGATAATAAAAGCTATTCTTTCTTAGAAGATGGAGTTGTACTTGAAAAGGGAGATAAGATAGAGTATGGAGGGTTTTACGATTTAGATGGAGATGGAAACAAAGAAATAATAATGCAGTATAAAGATCAAGATGATATATCTAGATTAAAAGTATACGGATTTAAAGATAACAAAATAACTTTAAAATATCAGTTAGATGATGAGATATTCGGTGAAGGAAATGTAATACCTAAACTAGCTTTAAATCCATACGATACAGGTAATACAACGGTATCTGTTGGAGATATAGATAGCAAAAAAATAAAAATAAGCTATATAAATGACGACAACAACATGGATATGATAGTACTAGGATACAATTCTAATAATAGAGTATTAAAAATAAGCCTAGTACAATTTACTTCTGAGCGGGCTATTGTAAAAGACGTAAAGACAGTAGATGATGTAAATGGAATATCTGAGGCATATATAACTATAGGAAATATATCTAAGTATGAAAAGGGGATAATTTTAGATATACCAATAGGTAAAGATGGTGCTGTTGGAACAGAGGTTATGTATGTGAAAGATGATAAATTTGTTATTGTTGCTAGCTGCAAAGATGAGAATATGAAAAAAGCATACTATGTTCCAGTAGGAGATATGAATAAAGACAATATAATAGATATACCATCTATTTCTGCAAATAGATCTTCTTTTATAGATAAAGCATATGCATACATTACTTATTATCAGTGGAATGGTAATTTAGACGAAAATAATATGGAGATTATAGGTCAGAGCTATTACAACTATCAGTACAACTTTAGATTTACTGTACCTAAAGAAATGCAAAATATACTTTATACTGAGCAAAAGTACGAAGGGGAAAAAATTCAATTAGAATTTAAAGCGACTAATGTAAAAACAGGAACGTTGGAAACAGCATTTACTGTAGTAGTAAAACCTAAAACAGGAACTATAGATGATAAAAAAGGCTTAACTAATTCAAAAGATATCGTACAAGTATTAGAAAATGAAGATTATAGTTACGATATTATCATAAATAATAGAAAACTTTTAAAAGATTATGGAGTAGAAGAGAAAAAACTAAAAGAAAGCTTTTCTAACACATATGAGTAAATATATAGAAGGGGGAATAGTAGGATGAAAGAAAAGATTTTAATTCTTGAAGATGAAATCGGAATAAGAAGCTTTGTCAGCATAAATCTAAAGAGAGAAGGTTACGACATAATAGAAGCTGGAACAGGTCGGGAAGCTATAGAAAAAATAGATTCTGAAGATGGAATAGCAATAGCCTTATTAGACGTTATGCTACCAGATATGAGTGGTATTGAAGTTTGTAAATACATAAGAGCTAAATACGATCAGGTAGGGATAATAATGCTTACAGCAAAATCTCAGGAAGAAGATAAAATAGAAGGCTTTATGTCTGGAGCAGATGACTACATGGTAAAACCATTCAGTATAAAAGAATTAATGGTTAGAGTATCAGCTCTTATCAGAAGGGTTAGAAAAGAAAGTGCACCTGCTAAAAACAGCGAAATAGATTTACGGCCATTCCTATTAGATGTGGATAAAAGAAAGCTTTACAAAAATGGAGAAGAAATAGAATTAACACCTACAGAATTCTCTATAGTTAAATATCTTATGTCTAATGCAAAACAGTCTTTAAGTAGAGAAAAAATACTTGAAGAAGTTTGGGGAACAAACTATCTATATGATTTTAAAATAGTAGACGTAAATATAAGAAGAATAAGAAATAAAATAGAGGACGATCCTTCAAAACCAAAATATATACAGACTATTTGGGGCTATGGTTACTGTTTTAGAAAGGAAGAGTAAATGTTACATTTTGAAGGTTTAAGAAAAAAGATTATCAAAAACTATTTTGTAATAATAATAATAGTAGTGGCACTTTTTGAAGGACTGTTCATGTTTTATGTACAGAACTACTACTACAACTCAGTAAGACAGACATTAGAATCTAGGGTAGAGTATATAAATGGTTCATATAATACGGTATCTATGGAATCTGTAAGCTTTGAAGATAAGGTAAATAGTATTTACGAAAAGCAAATGAATGATAAAAATACTAAATACGGAATTTCTATAATAGATAAAAATAGAAATATGATATTAGACCAGTATGGCTTTAAAACTCACGAAAAAGTAAACTTTATCGACGTGAATAGAGCTTTGAGAAATGGTAAAAGTTTAGTTCCATATACATATAAAATAGCATCAACTGACGAACATGTAATGAGTATTGCGGTTCCATTAAAAGTTAATAATGTTGTAGAAGGTGCTGTTAGGTATACAGTTTCTCTAGATGCAATAGATAGAGAAATAATAAAGCTTATGGCGTGGTTGATTATGATAGGGGTTGTAATACTTATAATTGCCATAGGAATAAGCTTGAAATTTGCTGAAAGTTTAATAACACCTCTTACAGAACTTAAAAAATTTGCAAGCGAATTATCTTGTGGAAATTACAATGTTAAGCTAAAAAGCAATAAGATTGTAGATGATGAGATAGGTGAGCTTGCAGAAACATTTGAAAAAATGGCAATAGAAATCGACAAGAATGAAAAATTAAAGAATGAGTTTATATCTTCAATATCTCATGAGCTTAGAACACCGCTTACATCTATAAAAGGATGGAGTGAAACTCTTGGATACGAAGGAATTAACAAAGAAGAGCTAGATATGGGGCTTGGAATAATTCAGGATGAAACAGAAAGACTTATCAAGCTTGTTGAAGAATTATTAGACTTCTCTAGACTTTCATCACAGAGAATAAAACTAGTGATAGATTCTGTAGATGTTGAAGGACTGGTTGTAGGGGTTATCAATCAGCTAAAAGTAAAAGCAGCTGAAAAGGATATTAGACTATTATTCGAGTTTGAATGTGGTGAGGTTAAAAACATACAGGGCGATAAAAATAGATTAAGACAGGTTCTTATAAATCTAGTTCAGAATTCACTTAAATTTACAGATGTTGGAGGATTTATAAAAATAACAGTAAATCAAGATAGTGAATTTACTACAATATCAGTTACTGATAATGGATTAGGAATAGATAAAGAAAATCTTGAAAGAGTATTTGATAAATTCTTCCAAGAAGACTACAATAAATCTGGTAGTGGATTAGGTCTTGCTATAAGTAACGAAATAGTAAAACTACACAACGGTGAAATGAGCATAGAAAGTAAGAAAAACGTCGGTACTTCTATAACATTTACCCTTAAAAATAAATTAATAAATAATATTAAAAAAATATAGCGATATTTTAAAAATTTCTGATAATTTGTGTTGACACGAAAGAAAATATGATTTATTATATAAACATATTAAAAAATAAATGAGTAATCGTTGAAAAAGAAAGTAACTCAGAGAGATTTTATAGAGAGCAGGGGACGGTGGAAGCCTTGTATTGATATCTAGAGTGAATAGAGCTTTGGAGATTGTTGTGAAAATCTTAAAAGATATAAGCAACAGGTAATCCTGCCTTAAAGGAAAGAGTGGATAGTATTTACTATCAATTAGAGTGGTAACGCGGATTATAATTCGTCTCTTGGTTTTCCAAGAGGCGATTTTTTTTATACAAAACCAAACTAATTGAATTAATAATCTATCAAAGAGAGTGGTACCACGGAAATATTCGTCTCTCAGTGAAAATTTCACTGAGGGACTTTTTTATTACCTAATTATCACAAATTAAAAAAGTAAAATATAGAATTAAAAAATTAAAAAAAGGAAGAGGACAAAGGGAGGAATTTAAAATGAAAGAAAAAGTTGTATTAGCATATTCAGGAGGATTAGACACATCAATAACTATACCTTGGTTAAAAGAAAACTACGATGATATAGAAGTTATTGCTTGTTGTGGAAATGTTGGACAGGATGACAATATGGAAGATGTTTACAATAAAGCATTAGAAAGTGGAGCATCAAAAGCATATGTAGACGATATATCAGAAGAATTTGTAACAACTACAATATATGCAGCTATAAAAGCTGAAGCTAAATACGAAGGAAAATACTTATTAGGAACTTCACTTGCTAGACCAATAATAGCTAAAAAATTAGTTGAAGTAGCTCATAAAGAAGGAGCAAAATATATTTGCCATGGATGTACAGGAAAAGGAAATGACCAGGTTAGATTTGAAGCTACAATAGCAGCATTAGATCCAACTATAAAAGTAATAGCGCCTTGGAGAATATGGGATATAAAATCAAGAGAAGATGCTATAGATTATGCAAATGAACATGGAATAAAAGTAAAAGCTACAAAAGAAAAAATATACTCAGAAGATGCTAACCTTTGGCATGTATCAACTGAAGGTGGAGATATAGAACATCTTGAAAACGAACACAAAGAAGATATATACAAAGAATGTGTTACTCCAGAACAGGCTTGTGATACACCAGAATACGCAGAAATATACTTTGAAAAAGGTGTACCTAAAAAATTAAACGGTGTTGAAATGGCGCCAGTAGAATTAATTCAGGCAGTAAACGCTCTTGGTAAAAAACATGGTATAGGAATAATAGATATAGTAGAAAACAGATTAGTTGGTATGAAATCAAGAGGAATATATGAAACTCCAGGAGGAACAATCCTATACGAAGCTCATAATATATTAGAAAGTGCTTGTATAGATAAAGAAACTCTTCACTTCAAACAGAGAGTAGCTATAAAATTCGGTGAACTTATATACGATGGATTATGGTACTCAAAATTAAGAGAAGCAATAGAAGCATTTATGGACTGCACTCAGGAAAATGTAACTGGTACAGTAAAAGTTAAACTATACAAAGGAAATATAAAACCAGCTGGAATATTTGCAGATTCTCCACTATATGATGAAAGTATATCTTCATTCGGAAATAGTGAATACTATGACCACCATGATGCGGAAGGATTTATTAACCTATTTACATTACCTCTAAAAATTAGAGCAATGAAAGAAGGAAAATAAGCAAAAAAATTGGGACTGTTGTATAAATTGCAACAGTTCTTTTTTTATTTCTTTTGAATAGAAGGTAGTTGTATTTTTGAAAATGTGTTATCATAAAGAGTATTAGTGAGTTATTTGATTAAAAATATTAAATTAAGGCTATTTCACAAAATTTACGGAATTGTAAACATTATTCTAAATGTAAATATAGAATATGAAAAAAAATTGCGTTATAATGGTAAAGTGAAATTATTTAAAAAGATTTTGAGCTTTATTGAGTTATATCTAAAGTCTGTAAAATTTAAGGAAAGGGAGTGGGTATATTGTCAACAAAGGGAATTAAAGATATCCCAAAGAAAAAGATAGCAGCAATAATAGTTGGCGTATTAGCTGTAATATATATAGGTTTAGCAGTATTCTTCACAAATCATTTCTATTTTGGCACTGTAATAAATGGAGAAAGCTGTTCAGGGAAAACTGTAGCGGATGTTGAGGAAATGTTCAGTCATGTTTCTGACGACTATAGCCTTACAATGACTGATAAGAGAAATAAAGAATTTACAATAAAATCAAAGGATATAGACCTTACATTCCACGATGAAGGTCAGATACAGAAAATAAAGGATAGTCAGAGTTCATTTGGATGGATAGTTGGAGTATTCAAAAACAAAGACTATAAAGCAGATACAGTTAGATATGACGAGGCTAAGCTAGAAAAATTATACAATGGATTTGAATTATTTGATAAAAACTATATAATAGAACCCAAAAGTGCTTATCCAGAATACAGTAGAAAAACAAATTCTTACGAAATAAGACCTGAAATATATGGAAATAAGGTCAATAAGGATGCACTTTATAAAGAAGTTCAGAAATCTATATTATCTGGAAACAAAGCTATAAATATAGATGAAGCTGGATTATATGTACAGCCAAAGAATAAAGCTGATAACTCTAAACTTGCAAAAGCTGTAGAAGAACTTAATAAAAAAGTTAAGATGAAAGTTACTTATGACTTTGAAGATAGAAAAGAAGTTTTTGGCGGATATGAAATAGCACAGCTTTTAAACTGTGATTCAGAAGGAAATTATGACATAACTATCAATAGAGATAGAATGATAGAGCTTTTAAGAGGTTTAAGTAAACAGTATAGTACTTATGGAGACCCTAGAAAGTTCAAAGCATCTTCAGGTAAAGAAATAACTATATATGGTGGTTCTTACGGTTGGTTAATCGACAAAGAAAAAGAAGCAGACGAACTTACAAAAGTTATAGAAGAAGGAAAAAGTGTTACAAGAGAACCAGTTTACTCTCAGACAGCACTTCACCGTACAAAAGACGATATAGGAAATACTTATGTTGAAATAAGCTTAGGTGGACAGTATTTATGGTACTATAGAGATGGAAAACTTATAACTAGTTTCCCTGTAGTTACTGGAAATACAAGTAAAGGTAATGGTACACCTCCTGGTATATATCCTCTAAATTACAAAGATAGAGATACATATCTAACAGGACGGAACTACAGATCTCATGTAAACTATTGGATGCCATTCAACGGAAATATAGGTCTTCATGATGCTACATGGAGAGGTTCTTTCGGTGGCGGAATATATAGAAGTAATGGTTCTCATGGATGTGTAAACTGTCCATATGGAGGAGCAGCTACTATATACAAAACAATAGAAAAAGGAACACCAATAATTTTATACTAAAAAATAAAAGGGACTGTTGCAATGATGATTTGCAGTAGTCCCTTTATGTTTATCTGTATAAATCAAATACAAAATAGTTTATATCTCCTCTATACTTAGAAATAGAGTATTCAATCACTTTATTATCGTTTCCGTAGCCATAAGAATGGAAGTAAAATACAGGATCATTTTCCTGTATATCTAATAAATCAGCTGTTGTTTCATCAGCTTTTATTGTTTCTAACTTTCTCTTAATTCTAGTTACTGGATTGCCTTTATCAGAAAAATAATCGTATAGACGATAATTTATAAAATCTACATTCTCAATATCTGGGAATCTATTATATGGTATATATGTTGTTACGATAACATTTGGCTTAGAGTCGATATATCTAAGTCTGATAAGCTTACAAACATTTTCTGATAAAGAAATTCCAAGAGCATTTGAAACCTCTTTAGATACTTTTTCTATTTTTAATGATATAACCTTTGTGCTTGTAGTTAGGCCTTTTTTATTCATTTCCTTATCAAAGCTTAAAATTTTCTGTGTAAATTCCTGCTCAATTTTCCTTTGACAGACCATTGTTCCCCTTTTTCTTCTCTTTTCAAGATAACCATCATCCACAAGAATTTGGATAGCTTGTCTAACAGTGGGTCTACTTACATTGTAAAACTCTGCTAACTCCATCTCAGTAGGAATTAAATCTCCTTCCTTGTATATTCCGTTATTTATCTTTTCGAGTAAATCGCATTTTATTTTTAAATACATTGCTGACATTAGAATATCTCCTTAATCTTTAATGATTATATTATAACATTCAAAAAAAATATATACAATATAATTACATATTAAATATTATATATTACATAATAAATATAAGATATTGACATATTACTTACATAATGGTATATTATAGACAAATAAATCAAAAAAGTTAAAAAATAATACCTATAAGTTTTAAAAAGGAGATGTTCTAATATGAAATTAACTAAAAATAAGCTAGCAAAATACTTTGATCACACATTTTTAAAGGCATATGCTACAGATAATGATCTTAGAAAGTTATGTGAAGAAGCAAAATCTATAGGAGCTGCTATGGTGGCTATCAATACTGAATGGGTTACATTCTGTAAGAAAGAGCTAGATGGTACGGATATACACGTTGGAGCTGCAATAGGATTCCCTCTAGGGCAGTGTGGATTAGAAACAAAATTATTTGAAACAGAGGATGCTATAAAAAAAGGTGCCGACGAAATAGACTATGTTATAAACATAAGTAAAGCAAAGATGGGCGATTGGGACTTTATAAAAAAAGAAATGGAAGCTATAGTAGAAATATGTAGAAAAAATAATAAAATATCAAAAGTTATATTTGAAAACTGCTATTTAGAAAAGGATGAGATAAAAAAATTAGCAGAGATAGCTAAAGAAGTTAAACCAGACTTTATAAAAACTAGTACAGGATTTGGTACTGGTGGAGCAACATTAGAAGATGTTAAACTTATGATAGATACAGTGGACGGAGAAGTATCTGTTAAAGCTGCTGGCGGAATAAGGGATTATGAAACTGCTAAAAAAATGATAGACTTAGGTGTTAAAAGAATAGGTACGAGTTCTTCATTAAAAATACTTGATGAATTTGAAAAGGAGAATGAAAAATAATGTACAGTGGAGAAGATAAAAGACCTATATTTGTCGAAAGTATAAAAGTGGAAACTATATGGGGCGGAAACAATATAAGTAAAGCAAGAGGATACGACAAAGGCTACGGAACTTGGTGGGAAATTTCAGCAAATAAAAAGAGCGCAAATATAGTAAAGAATTATGAAACGGATAAAAATTTTTATGAATTTATAAAAGAGGATGAAAGCTCTATACTTGGTGAGGGATATACTCTTCATGAAATGTTGAGACTTGGATATTTAGATACGGTAGACTCTTTAAGTATTCAGGTGCATCCTGATGACGAGTATGCAATTAAAAACTCTGATGACTTCGGTAAAAAGGAGAGTTGGTACATAATAGATGCAAAACCGGGTGCAAAGTTGGTAGCAGGAACTACTACAGATGATACAGATGTTATAAAAGAAGCTTTTGAAAATGGGACACTTGAAAAATATCTAAAAAGATGGGAAGTTTCAAAGGGAGATTTTATAACTATTCCAGAGGGGATGATACATGCACTAGGACGGGATATACTTGCTCTAGAAGTAGGCACAAACTCAGATACAACATACAGATTCTATGATTACAATAGAGTAGATAAAAGCGGTAAAAAAAGAGAGCTACATGTAAAAGAATCATTTGATGTTGTAGATTTTTCTAAGCAGCCAGAATTTGTAAAAAATGAAGAAAAAAGCAGAAGGTTAATAGAATCTGATGAATATGTAATAGATGAGTTGTATTTGGAAAATGATATGGATATTTTACTAGATAAATATTTTTGTATAGTGTCTAATATAGGAGAAGATTGTATAATAGAATGGAATGGAGAAAAAATACTTCTTCAAAAATACGAAAATGTATTTGTGCCTTATGCGTCTAAAAAAATAACAATAGAAAAAGGAGCGCATATACTGCTTAGCCAACCGGGAAAGGAGATATAATTATGAAAAAAACTATACTTGTAACAGGAGCTAGAGGATATATAGCTAGTTATATTCAAAATAGCAACAAAGATAAATTTAATTGGATAAAAATGACTAGAGATGATGCAGATTTTTCTAATCCAGATGAGGTAGAAAAATTTGTTAAATCACAGAAATTTGATATATGTTTACATACTGCAGCAAATGCAACTACTGCTGTGTGTGAAGAAAATCCAGAAATTGCAGCCAATATAAATGTAGAATCTACTAAAAGAATTGTAGATGCTTGTAAAGAAAAAGGGGCAAGATTAATATTCTGCTCAACTGAACAGATATTCAACGGAAAAGAAAATCATGGTCCATTTAAAGAAGAAGATGAGCCAAAAGCTGTAACTGTATATGGACAGAATAAAATAGATTGCGAAAAATATATAAATGATAGTGGAGTAGATGCAGTAATACTTAGATTCTCTTGGATGATGGGACTTTCATTTGCAGGGGTTAAAGCTAGTCCAAGCATAGTTAAAAATGTCTTAAATGCTATAATGTATCAGAAACCTACTTTATTTACTTGCAATGAAAGAAGATGTATGACTTACGCAAAACATCTAGCAGAACAGTTTGATAAGATAGCAGAACTACCTGCAGGTGTGTATCATGTAGCATCATCAAACGATATGACTACATATGAGAGTGCTTGCTTTGTAGCTAGAGAAATGGGAATAACTGAAGAAAACATAGAAAAATACATCCTTCCTAACACAGAAAGATACAGCGACAGATTTAGAGATTACAGATTGGATTCTTCAAAACTTGAAGAAATGGGAATAAAATTTGGAGATTTTAAATCAGATGTAAGAGAAATACTTAAAGATTTTTCTTTATCAAAATAAATATTAACTTGAATTAAAGCGACCTAGTTAAAGGTCGCTTTTTTATGTCTATTATGTGCAAGAATTTTTAAAAAATTTCAAAATTGTTACCACTTATATTAATATGAATGTGTTAAAATAAATTAACTAGAAAATAGATACGGAGGGGATCTGTATGAGAAAAGAAAACTACAAAGATGAAGTTAACTTTACTGAGGAGCAGATAAAGATAGATAGAAGACGAGATCCAGCTATAGACTATAGTTACGATGATAAGGGAAGTATTTTTAGAAAGATGTCTAAGTCGAGAGCTGAGAAAAAAATGCACAAAGAAGGGCATATAGGGTATAGTGATAGATCAGATAGTAATTATGATTTAGGTGACTATTATGATTCTAGTGATTATTACGATGAAAGTGATTACGATAATTTAGATAGCAGCTATACAAGTAATGATTATAATAGTACAGCTAATAAAGAAAATAATGATATTTTTAATAAGGCTAAATCTTGGGTTGAACAAAATGCTAGTAAAGAGTCTAAGGATTTATTCAACACTCTAAAAAATGAATATAAGAATATACAGAGTAATGCAGAGGCTAATAAAAACAAAGGATTTTCTAAACAATATAATAAGTCTAATAAAAAGTCAAAATCAGGTGGATACAAAACTTGTAAAAACTGTGGTTCACAGATGTACAGCGATGCAAAGGTGTGTCCTAAATGTGGAGAAGATCAAAATCCAAAAGGTCTTTTAAACACTATTGCACCTATGATAGGAAAACTTGTGCTTATTATAGTGATAATAAATGTTGCAATTGGACTTATTTCATTTTTTGTAGACTCTGGAAATTCTAATGATTATACTGTAGAACCAGTTACGAGTGAGTCATATATAGAGCTTTCAGAATATAAAAAAGAAGTTCCATTAAAATATATTGTACCTGAAAAAGATGTTATAAAAACAGATAAAGAAGAGGTTAGTGTAGGAGATGGAGGAGATATTCCTGCAGGAGAATATTTATTTGTAAAGAATGATAAAGATACTCCATTTGCAAGAATAGAAGTATATTCTGTTTTAGACAGAGAAAATGCTGAATTGTATGAGAATATTAATAGAAATTATTATGCAAAATTAGACAATGGAGATACAGTTAAGCTAGATAATGGAACGCTTTATAGAGCAGATCAGGTAGAATTAGATATGACAAATGATGAAAATAAAAAAACTGGAATGTACAGGATTGGAAAGGACATAGGAGATACATTTACAATAGAGGGAAATAGCCAAACATATTTCGCAGTATTGGGTGAAGAAAACGAAATAATAGTAAATGGTTTTGTGGACGAAGGAGAATTATTAATAGATCCTGAGTTTATAAAGGATAATTCAATAGATGGAGAAGTTGCCAAATACATATTTGTAAATGGCGGAATAATAAATCCTCAATAAAGGAGAAAAGGGATGTTGCATAATTTGCACAGCCCTTTTCTTTCAACAAAACAACAATAATAAATAAAGGTAGTAAAAAAAATGAAAAAATTAAAATTATATAAGATAGCCCATTCTTAGATTTTCTTCTATTTCAAGATATTCTAAAAATGAAACGAAATCTTCGTCGTTATCAACAAAGCATGAGCAGTATTTGTACTTATTTAAGAATGAATCCAAATCTGAGAAAAGCTCTATAGCCTTTTTAATTTCAAATTCACTCATCATAGCTGCTAATGATTCATTAGTTAATGTATTGATATTATTTATATTTTTCATAAAATCGCCTCCGAATCTGCTTTTGTTTTACTTTATACTTAAAGTATAAACTATATTGGCGCAGTATAATGTGAGGAAAGAAAATTATTTTAAAATTTTTAGAAAATATTCTATATAAATGACTTGAAAAGATGTATATTATAGATAAGTACAAAAAAGAGAGGTATTGATATGGGTAAAATAGGTGCAGCACTTAATATGGTTATGTTGCTACAGAATAACGGAAAAATGAAAATTGAAGAAATTGCTAGAGAGTTAGAGGTTAGTAATAGACAGGTTCAGGAGTATAAAAGTGAGCTTGAACAAGCTGGGATATTTATTAATTCTCAGAGTGGAAAATATGGTGGATATTCTATAGCTCCAGGAAGCAGATATCTTTCTATTCCCGTTAGAGATATGGATCTTAGTATTTTGGATAGAGTATCTGATTTTTTAACAAAGTCTAATAATATGTATTCAGATGAGTATAAAAACTCTATAAATAGAATAAAATCTAATTTTAAAAAGAGAGAGTATATAGACGAGCAGGTTAAGTATTTCTATATTTATCCAGGTAGCAGTGTAAATAAGGAAAAAGAAATTAAACTTTGTGAGCAGATATCTGATGCATATTCTATGAAAAAGAAGATTGGAATAGGATATAAGTCAATAAAATCAGGAGAGTCTGAGAGAGTTCTTCATCCATATGGTATATACAACTATGAAGGCGATACATATCTTATAGCATACTGTGAAAATAGAAAAGAAGTTAGGGATTTCAAACTGTGCAGAATTAGCAAGCTTAACATAATAGATGAAAAGTATAAAATAGACAAAGATTTTGATATACATGAATACACTAAAAACTCTATTGGAAATTTCAAAGGAGAAGAAATAGAAATTCATCTAATTATAAGAGAGCCATTTGCAACTATAGTAAGTGAAAAAAGATGGAGCTCAAAACAGAGTATTAAGGAATTAAGTGATGGAAGTATAGAGTTTAGAGCTAGAATGATGGGTTATGAGCAGATGAAAAGCTGGATACTTGGAATGGGGCCTAATGTGACTGTTTTAGAGCCTAAAAAACTAGTAGATGATATAAAAGAAGATATAAAGAAAATGATGAATACATATAACTATTAAAATAAAAAAGGATGTTGTAATTAGCTAAGTTTTACAACATCCAATTTTTATTTAATATTATTTTTTTGTCGAAAGTAATTTAATCTGTTTCCAAGCGTATTTTGTATCTCTTTCAAATTCTTTTTCGTCCATACACCAGTTTATAGGCATTTTATCTGTGTATGGAGTAAAGCCAAATTTTGAGTATATATTAAGTGCTTTGTAGCTAGATACTTGAGATGTTAGATAGATGTAATCTTTAAATCCTAACTCATTAAAAACATCTAATGCAGCAGAAACTAGACATTTTGCAAGTCCTAATCCTTGGCACTCTTTAGAAACTGCAACCCAATGAATTCTTTGAAGAGTTTTTCCAAAATGATTTCCATTCCAAATAGATGCTGTAGCTATATTTTTACCATCTTTATTCTGTATAAAGAAGCATTTTTTATATACGTCATCTGTACCATCTAAAAAAGTATCTTTAAAACATTTTAAAGCATCTTCTATATTTTCAAATTGCTCTAAATCAGTCTGAATCTGAGACCAATCTTTTTCATAACCGTCTTTATATTTAACTAATGAAAATCCCTCTGGAAGGTCGAATTTAGGGTATTCTGTTGGATTATTTTTTTCCATAAGAACTTTTATATCACGAAATTTATTGTATTCCATTTCAACGTGAGGTATTCCAGCTTCCATATAAACATCAGATACAGGAACAAAACCACATTTTGCATAAAGAGAACAAACATACTCCTGTGCAGAAAGAGATATACTATCTTCTTTTAATGTTTCTGTTATAAAATCAATAGCAAAATCTACCACTTTCTTTGCTAGTCCAGATCTTCTGTATTCTTTTAAAACAAGAACTCTACCTATTCCGGTATTTTCATAGTGGCTAAATTCTTTTGGAATTATTCTTAAATAAGCTACTATTTTATCGTTATCGTATGAAAATACATGATAAGAAACTTTATCTGTATCGTCAAAGTCATTTTCTTCAAAAATATGTTGCTCACATGCAAAAACTTCATATCTTGCTTTTGCTATTTCATAAAATTCTTCTACTGTAAGATCATTAAAATGCTTTATCTTAAACAAAAATATCAACTCCTATTTTATTAGTTTTTCTAAATTATACCATATTCACAAAAAATACAGAAATATTAGATTATTAATTTATAAAATTTGATTAAAAAAACGTTTTATTGTGTTATTATAGTGAAGGAAACTTAAATTAGGAGAGGGAAAAATGCTAAATACTTTAACAACAATAATATGTGCTTTACCGGTAGTCTATCAGTTTATAGAGATGGTAACAGCTAAAACTAAAAAACTACCAAAGGAAAAATTTGATAATACTCTAAAATATAGAGTGCAGTACCAAAAGTTCTTCTTATTAGCTATGGGAGCTTTTGGACTTGCAGGAGTTGTAATGACTGCTAGATTTGGAATGGAAAAAGCAGCAACTCCAAGAATGGTTATAAGCTGTATAATAGCGATTATTTTTATTAAATTCTTGATGATGAAAAGTTGGAGAATAGAAATAGAAAAAGATGGGATTGAAGTAATAAATCTTTTTGGTAAAAAATTTATACCATACAGTGAAATAGATAGTTTAAAATGTGAAGAAAATAAAAAAACTATCTATTCATATGGGAAAAAAGTAGCTACGATAGCCGACACAGTTATAGGATTTAATGAAGTAATGAAGGTTTTAAAAAGAAAAAAGGTTAGAATTGACTACTAATAATTATGGTTTGATGAGGAGGCTTAAAAAAGTCTCCTTTTTAATTAATGGAAATTTATTTGTAAATTTCTATAAATTGATGTTATACTATCTACTATGCTTTGAATAACAAATTAATTTAATAATTAATAAAGGAGGAGAGGATTTGGATAAAACAAGAAAACTTACCGAAGCATCGCTATTAACTGCGATATTTGTTGTTGTGACGATTATATCTGTAGGAAGTGGTATAGGATATGGGATATATTTAGATTATATTGTTCCATTATTCTACTTTATAATATATTTAAAATGCGGATCAAAATATACTGTTTTATCAGCTATGTCAGGTCTTATGATTGTTTTTGCAGTACTTGGAAATCCAGGAACTGCTATATGGGCGAGCCAGGGAATTATCTTGGGAATACTATGTGGTATTTTATCAGAGAAGAAAACTAGTCTAATGGACGATTTACTTCTTGGAACGCTTATAGGATCTATTATTATGGTGTTTATAGATATATACGCATCAAAATTAATAGGATATAGTTTTATTCAAGATTTCAAAGAAACAATATCTTATATGGCGAAGTATATGACTAAAAATGTTCCATCTTTTAGTAATTTCCCACCAGAATTTATACAGAGCTATTTTAGTACAGTATTCTATGTTTCTATAACATTAATACCACTTGGAACCGTAGTAGGTGTTTATATAATAGGATTATTTGTAGGGAATAGATTAAATGTATTAAAAGGGGAAACAAAGAAAAAATATGAAGTTATAAGACATTTTAGAACTTTTTCTAGGATGACGTTCTGTTCAAGAAATTTATTTTACATAATGGTTATCTACACTATGACCTTTAGCCTTATGAATAAATACGGAATAAAGACAAACATGGCTTATATTGATACTATAATGAATTGTTTCTTCTATTCAGGTCTTTATTTCTTAATAAGAGATTCTATTGCGGGAATACAGGGATATATGCTTACTAAAGGTAAGAGTATGGGACAGGTAAGACTATTTACAATACTATACTTATTTATTCTTTTAAGCTATTTCTGGTTAGCTGCGATTATAGCAATACTTTACTTTATGAGTATAGATGTGAAGTATGGACTTAGAGAGTTTTACTGTGAAAAAATGTCTACTCTATTGACAAATTAAGCGAAAAGACATATATTATAAATATATGTTTAAAATTTAAAGTTTTAATTTAATTAACAAAGGCTGAGAAGAAAAGAGTAAGATTTATGGGATTTTCAGAGAGCTCCAGGTTGGTGTGATGGAGTAGTTTTGTATATCTGAAGTACATTTTGGAGCCGCTTACCTGAAATATATAGTAGGGTTTGACGATTTGCATACGTTATAATGCAGTGTCTATTATTTTGACACACTGAGTCGGATATCGTGAGGTATCTGAGAACTAAGGTGGTAACACGAGAGATATCTCCCGTCCTTTTTATTAGGACGGGAGTTTTTTTGTTTAAAAAATTTTTAGGAGGAAAAGTTATGAGTATATCTAAAATATCTGTAGATGAACAGATGAAGATCGTAATGAAAGGTGTAGACAGTCTTATAGATGAAAAAGACCTTAAAGAAAAATTAACTAAAGCACAGAAAGAAGACAAACCATTAGTAGTAAAATTAGGTCTTGACCCAAGTGCTCCAGATATCCATTTAGGACATACAGTTGTTCTTAGAAAAATGAAACAGCTTCAGGACTTAGGACATCAGGTAGTAATAATAATAGGGGACTTCACAGGTAAAATAGGTGACCCAACAGGAAAATCTAAAACAAGAAAAGCATTAACTACTGAACAGGTTCTTGAAAATGCAAAAACTTATCAGGAACAGATATTCAAAGTATTAGATAAAGACAAAACTATAGTAAGATACAACAGCGAATGGTTAGGAAAATTAAACTTTGAAGAAGTTATAAAATTAGCAGCTACAATAACTGTTGCAAGAATGCTTGAAAGAGAAGACTTCAAGAAAAGATACGAAGGACAGATGCCAATATCAGTTCACGAATTCTTCTATCCTTTAATGCAGGCATACGACTCTATAGCAATAGATGCTGATATAGAACTTGGTGGTACTGACCAGAGATTCAACCTTTTAATGGGTAGATCACTTCAGAGAGAATTCGATAAAGAATCTCAGGTAGTTATAATGATGCCTCTACTTGAAGGTCTTGACGGTGTAAACAAGATGTCTAAATCATTAGGAAACTACATAGGAATAGATGAAGAAGCTGGACTTATGTACCAGAAAGCTATGGAAATACCAGATGAATTAATAATAAAATACTACAACTTAGTAACAGACGTTCATCCTGATGCTGTAGCTGAAATAGAAGCTAAATTAGAAGGTGGAGCTAACCCAAGAGATATAAAAATGGAATTAGCTAAAGAAATAGTTACTCTATACCATGGAGAAGAAAAAGCTCAGGAAGCTGAAAACAGATTCAAGAGTGTATTCCAGAAAGGTAATATACCAGATGATATACTAACTGTTGAAGCTGCTGCAGCTGATTTAGATATAGCTGGTATAGCTGTTGAAAACAAATTAGTTCCAAGTAAGAGTGAAATAAGAAGACTTGCTAAACAGGGTGGAGTAAAAGTTAACGGAGAAAAAGTTAACGACTTAAACGCTGTTGAAGCAAATGGAGAACTAGTTATACAGATAGGTAAAAAGAAATTCATAAAAATAGTTGTAAAATAAATAAAAGCAAACAAAAACCCCCAGTTTTCTGGGGGTTAATTTTTTATTATTGAACTTCTGGAGCTGTAAGTAAAGTAATTCCACTATTTTTTATTTTTTCTACAAAATCTGGATTATCTAAGAATCTTTCTTTTACATTTATATCGTTAGCTTTGTATATTCTTGATTCTATTTCTGCCATATATGCTGCAAATTCAAGTGGTGAATCAAATAATTCTTCATTTTCAGCATAGTACTGAGTAAGTTCTTTTCTTGTTCCAAGATCTGATAAGTAAAGAAGTTTTAATTCTTTTTTGCTTAGGTTTTCATCAGTATTTCCACAAGCAAATCTTACATCTTCAGCTGGAAGGTTAAGGAATACATCATTATATATTGTATCGTTTTTTATTATACTGTAGTTAAAGTCAGATATTTTTTTATCAGAGAATATATTGTAGTTATATATCATACAGACCATTAAATATTTGTCAAATAAATCAGGGTATTCTTCTGAGTTTTCAATAACAAAGTTTTCTATATCCTTTAAATAGTCGAAGTATACTCTTTTTAATAAGTCCTGTTTAGTTTTAAAGTAATATGTAAAGTTACCAAGAGTTATGTTTGTATTATCACATATTTCCTGGATAGTCGTCTTAGAATATCCTTTAGTGTAGAATAATTTTTTTGACTCTTCTACTATGTAATTACAAGTATTAAGTCCTTTTTTATATCTGTTCATAAAATCCTCCTAAAGATTAATTAAATCTCATTTATTTTAAATTTTGGTATAATTATAGCAAAAGGGTATGAAATTAAAGCGAATAAATTATAAAAAAACAGTGACTTCAAATATCTAAAGATTTGAAAATATAAATGAATTTAAAGGCAAATAGATAAAACAAAACTAGAAAATGTATTTACAAAATATTTTTTTTATATTAAGCTATAAACTGGATATACTTATTCTTACCGTTCTTTAAGAATAAATAAAAATTAGTATTAGTTTAATATTAATATTATAAATTTGGAGGGAGTCTATGAAAAAATACATAGGGGAAATAGGTCTTTTTATAGTAGCCATAATTTGGGGAGGCGGATTTGTCGCAACGCAGGCTGCATTAGATGGTGGGCTTACCACATCACAGATAATGACACTAAGATTTTTTATATCAGCGGTGTTAATGACAGTTATATTCTTTAAACAGATAAAGAATAATTTATCTATGGGGACAATTAAAGTTGGAGTTATACTGGGAATTTGTTTATTCTTAGGATTTTTCCTACAGACATTAGGATTAAATTATACAACTCCATCAAAAAATGCATTTATAACATCAGTAAATGTTGTAATAGTTCCATTTATAGGATTATTACTTTATAGAAGAAAAATTGATAAATTTGGTATGGCAAGTAGTTTTATGGCAATAGTAGGTATAGCAGTTTTATCTCTTAGTGCGGATTTTACAGTTAACGTAGGAGATGTTCTTACATTATTATGTGCATTTGGATTTGCATTCCAGATATTCTTTACAAGTGAATTTGTTAAGAACCACAATCCAGTAGCATTAACTGCCATACAGTTCTTTACAGCATTTGTTTTATCATTTATCGCTCAGATATTTATGGGAGAATTAAGTATTCACTCAACTGCATCTGGATATATGGGAATACTATACCTAGCTGTGTTCAGTACAACAGTATGTTTCCTACTTCAGACAATATGTTCAAAGATGGTAGACGGAACAAGAGTTGCGATAATTCTTTCTACAGAGGCTGTATTTGGAACAATATTATCTATAATAATACTTGGAGAGCCAGTAACATTTAGAATGATCATAGGTAGTTTAATAATATTTGCATCAGTAATAACAGCTGAAACAAAATTATCATTCTTGCCGTTCTTTAAAAATAAGCAATAAAATTAAAAAAAATATAAATTAAATGTTTAGAAGAATGAAGCTAGGGTATAATTATTACCGTAGTAAAGAAAACCTGTTAGACTTAACAAAAATAACATTTTATTTACATTACTATTATTTAAAATAGAAAAGACAAAATAGTACATTTAAAAGAAAAATAACAAAAAATTCTAAAAAAATGTTTTAAAGATTTAAGTCAGGGTATATAATAGACATAGGGTTGGAAACAACTGATTATCAAATAAAAAATAATTAAATTAACTTTAGGGAGGAATTCTAAAATGAAAAAATGGGTTTGTACAGTATGCGGATATATACACGAAGGAGAAACTGCACCAGCAGAATGTCCAGTATGTAAAGTAGGAGCAGATAAATTTGAAGAAATGGCCGGAGAAAGAGTATGGGCTGACGAACATAGAATAGGTGTTGCTCAGGGTGTTGATGAAGAAATAGTTGAAGGATTAAGAGCAAACTTCACTGGTGAATGTACAGAAGTTGGTATGTACTTAGCAATGTCAAGACAGGCAGATAGAGAAGGATATCCAGAAGTAGCAGAAGCTTACAAAAGAATAGCTTTCGAAGAAGCAGAACACGCTGCTAAATTCGCTGAATTATTAGGAGAAGTTGTTGAAACATCTACTCAGAAAAACCTTGAATTAAGAGTTGACGCTGAATACGGAGCAACTGAAGGAAAATTAAAAATAGCTAAAAGAGCTAAAGAACTAGGATTAGATGCTATACATGATACAGTTCACGAAATGTGCAAAGACGAAGCTAGACATGGTAAAGCATTCTTAGGATTACTTAACAGATACTTTGCTAAATAATAAAGCTTAAATTAATAAAAAAGCTTCCGAGAAAATCTCGGAAGCTTTTTTTATTCTCTTTTTTAGCTTTTTATGAATAAAAATTCAAAAATGTGGAAGAAAAATTGTATATATGTTAAAATAATAAATTGTGAAATATCTAAGTCATTTGAGGAAAGAGGTGATACCAAAATGGCTGAAAAAAAGAAAAGAGTAGTAGTAAAAAATACTACAGGTAAAAAATCATTAAAAGCTACAGATGAGAGAAAAAAGCTTGAAGCAAAAAAGAAGGCTTTGAAAAATTCTGATGATATAAAAAAGAATATGAACAACAGAAAAAAGAAGAGAGTTTCTCAGAAAAAGAGAAAACAGAAGAAAAAACAAAGAATAGTAGCGAGTATTTTAGGGGTATTCTTATTAATTACTGTATTTATTATGGCATTTAACTTTACATATATATACAATGGTAAAATTGCTAGAAATATATATATAGAAGGAATTGATGTTGCTGGAAAAAGACCTAATGATGTAAAGGAAATGCTAAACGAAAAATATAAAGTGGATAATATAAAATTTGAGTACAATGGAAAAGAATATGAGATAGCTCCAGATACTGTAGGGCTAAAATACAATATAGATCAGATTGTAGATGAGGCTTATGGATATACTAGAGATGGAAGTTATTACAAAGATTTATATAACTATTTTTCATTAAAGAACAAAAGTTTGAAAAAGAATATAGAAGTTGTTTACGATGAAGCTAAGATGAAAGCAGAAATAGAGAAAATAGCGAAGAAATTGGATAAAGAACCTAAGGATGCTACTATAAAAATAGATGGCAGCATAAAAACTACTAAATCTACAGATGGTATAAAGCTAAATATTTCTAAAACACTTTCTAATTTAACAGAGAGCATAGACAATAAAAAGAAAGAAACAATACCTTTGGTAATGGAAAAAAATGAGGCTAAGGTAAAAACATCAGATGTTGAATCAGTTAATACAAAGTTAGCTGAGTATACTACATCTTTTGAAAAGTCTAATAACCAGAGATCACATAACGTAGAAAAATCTGCAAAGGTAACTAGTGATATACTTCTAATGCCAGGACAGGTATTCTCTTATAACTCATATACTGGAAAGACAAACTCTAAGAATGGATATCAAGAAGCACCTGTAATAATAAATGGTAAGTTAGAACAGTCTGCTGGAGGTGGTGTTTGTCAGACGTCATCTACAATATTTAACACAGCATTATTATCAGGTATGGATATTGTAAGTGTTACTAACCATTCTTCATCTTTAACATATGTTCCACTTGGAAGAGATGCTACTGTAAATGATGAGGGGCTTGATTTTAAATTTAAAAATACTTTTGACCATCCAGTATATATAAAGAATACTGTTCAAAATAAACAGCTTACTTGTACAATATACGGAAACTCTGGTGATAAAAAGAATATAAATATAAATGTTGAAAATAAAGCTAAAGCAGATGAAAAAGATGCGACTGAATTTAAAACATATAGAATATACAGAGATTCTAATGGAAAAGAAATTAAAAAAGAATATATTTCTGGTGGCGTATATAGAAAAATGAAAAAATAAATCAAAAAGATGTCTTGAAAATTCGAGACATCTTTTTTTGTTTTGAAAAATAGTTATCAGATAAATTTAATTGATTAGTGTATAGAGTCATTTAATTTGATATAATAAAAGATAAGATAAATAATAAAAAGAAAAAATTATAATAATTTTATAGTAGGTGGGGTTTTAATGATACAAAATAGATACGCAGTCGATTTTGATGGCGTGATGGAGGAGAACAGATTATATGTTGCGAGAGATTTGAGCACAGATGAAAGAGTGCTTATAAAAATATTCTCTCATAATAAACATATCAGCGCTGATTTTATACAAAATTTTATAGATGTTTCTACTGTAATAAATGATATCGGCTCTAAGTATATATTAAGAATAAAAGATGTAGGTGAGCATTATGAGGATTATAAGGGATATTACTTCATAGCCTATGAATATATAGAGGGAGTAGAGCTTTCAGAGCTTATAAAAGGAAACTATCTACATCCAGAAGCTATGATAAATATCTCTATAGAGATTTTAAAGGCATTGGAAAGTGTTAATCTAATACATAAGGGAGTGTATAGTGATGGGATGCACAATATAAACTATCACGGTTCTTTAAAAATGCAGGATATTATAGTAGATAAGGATTATAATATCAAAATAGCAGATTTTGGTATAACAGCAGCCAATAGAGGGAAAAACATAAGGGCTAAAGGGAATTATCAATATATGTCGCCTCATCAGCTTTGTATAGATTATACGGATTATGAAAGCGATTTATTTGCATTTGGAATTATACTTTATGAAATGATATTTAAAAAGAGACCTTTTGGAATAGCTTTTGGTGAAAATGATATGTTAAAAAGGATAGATAGAGGTCCTGATTATAGTAATCTTACTGTGATTAAAGAGTATGAAGAACTTGTTAAGATAGATAAAAGGCTATTGAGCAGAAAAAATAAGTACCAAAACTTTAATGAAGTTATAATGGCTATGACAGGAATTATGTATCGTACGGCAGAAATAAAAATAAATCCTCCTGAAGAGGAATTAAATGCAATAGATAAAAAGCTTATGCAAACTCAAAAATTAGAAATCGAAAAAATAGAAAAAGAAACTAAAAATAAAAAGAGTTCGTTATTTAAAAAAGCTATTGTAATTGCGCTTGTTTCAATGTTTGTACTAGGTTTAGTTGTACATTATATTTAACACTGTCAAGTTTATAGAAAAAATGAAAAAACATATTGAAATCATAAAATTACTATGTTATAATCTTATAGGTGAAAAAATGAATAATCACACACAGAATTGCGATCCTTAAAAGGTGCCCAAAGGGTTTTTTAGGGAGATGAACAATCTGGAGGAAGAAAAAACCAAGGAGGACAAAAAATGTCAGTAATATCAATGAAACAGTTATTAGAAGCTGGTGTACATTTCGGACATCAGACAAGAAGATGGAACCCTAAAATGGGGAAATATATATTCACAGAAAGAAATGGAATATATATAATAGACCTACAGAAAACAGTTAAAAAAGTAGAAGAAGCTTACAAATTCGTTAAAGAAGTAGCTGAAACTGGAAAACCAATATTATTCGTAGGTACTAAAAAACAGGCTCAGGAAGCTATAAAAGAAGAAGCTGAAAGATGCGGAATGTTCTACGTTAACGAAAGATGGTTAGGTGGTATGTTAACTAACTACAAAACTATAAAAACTAGAATAAACAAATTAAGAGAATTAGAAAGAATGGAAGAAGACGGTACTTTCGACGTACTTCCTAAAAAAGAAGTTATAAAATTAAGAGCTGAAAAAGAAAAACTAGAAAAGAACTTAGGTGGAATAAAAGAAATGCCTGAATTACCAGGTGCTATGTTCGTAGTTGACCCAAGAAAAGAAAATATAGCTATACAGGAAGCTCACAGATTAGGTATACCAGTTGTTGGTATAGTTGATACTAACTGCGATCCAGAAGAATTAGACTTCCCAATACCAGGAAATGACGACGCTATAAGAGCCGTTAAATTAATAACTGGTGCTATGGCTACTGCTGTTATAGAAGGAAGACAGGGTGCTGAAGAAGAAATAGAAGAAGCTGAAGAAGTAGAAGTATCAGAAGAAAACTAATATTAAAAATTGAATGGTAAGGGATTCCCTTACCATTTATAATATTAAAAGAAATAATATTTGTACATTTAGGAGGAACACAAAATGGCTATAACTGCTGCAATGGTAAAAGAGTTAAGAGAAGCTACAGGTGCAGGTATGATGGACTGCAAAAAAGCTTTAACAGAAACTGATGGAAATATGGAAAAAGCTGTAGACGTATTAAGAGAAAAAGGTCTAGCTAAAGCTGCTAAAAAAGCTGATAGAATAGCTGCTGAAGGGCTTGTTGCTATAGAAATGAACGAAGACAATACAGTTGCTTCTGTTGTAGAAGTAAACTCAGAAACTGACTTCGTTGCTAAAAACGAAGATTTCAAAGATTTCGTAAAATTAGTATCTAAAATGGCTTTAAATACAGAAAAAACTACAGTTGAAGAATTATTAACTGAAGAAGCTGAAGAAGGAAACGACTTACAGACTGTATTAAACAACAAAGTTGCTAAAATAGGTGAAAAACTTGACTTCAGAAGATTCGCTAAAGTATCTACTAACGGACAGGTAGCTGGATACATCCACGGAGCTGGTAAAATAGCAGTTTTAGTTGAAATGGAAACTGAAGGAAGAGATGAAAGAATACTTACATTAGGTAAAGACGTAGCTATGCAGGTTGCAGCTATGAACCCTAAATACGTTTCAAGAGATGATGTTGATGCTGAATACATAGCTCACGAAACAGAAGTATTAACTCAGCAGGCATTAAACGAAGGAAAACCTGCTAACATAGTTGAAAAAATGGTTAAAGGTAGACTAGAAAAAGAACTTAAAGAAGTTTGCTTATTAGAACAGCCTTTCGTTAAAGATCCAGACTTCACTGTTAAAAAATTAGTTGAAGCAGTAGCTAAAGAAGTTGGAACTGAAATAAAAGTTGTAAACGTTGTTAGATTCGAAGTTGGAGAAGGTATAGAAAAGAAAGAAGAAAACTTTGCTGAAGAAGTTGCAAAACAGATGCAGTAATTTTTAAATAGTTGACTAAGAAGAGAGCACGTCAGTGTTCTCTTTTTTAAAAATAACAATTTTTACAAAGTAAAATTTTAGGGGGCGGATTGAAAATGGATAAACCAGTTTACAAAAGAGTATTATTAAAATTAAGTGGAGAAGCACTAGCAGGAGAACAGAAACGTGGAATAAACAACGATATAGTTAACCAGATAGCTATTGCTATAAAAGAAATCAACGAACTAGGTGTAGAAGTTGCCGTTGTTGTTGGTGGTGGAAACTTCTGGAGAGGTAGAACTAGTGACGGAATGGACAGAACTACAGCTGACTATATAGGAATGCTTGCCACTGTAATGAATGCTATGGCACTTCAGGATGCTCTTGAAAACATAGATGTTGCAACAAGAGTTCAGACTGGTATAGAAATGAGACAGGTTGCAGAACCTTATATAAGAAGAAGAGCTGTTAGACACCTTGAAAAAGGTAGAGTTGTAATATTTGGTGCGGGAACAGGAAACCCTTACTTCTCAACAGATACAGCAGCAGCACTTAGAGCTCTTGAAATGGAAGCAGAAGTTATACTTCTAGCTAAAAATGTAGATGCTGTATATGACAAAGATCCAAAAGTATATCCAGATGCTCAGAAATTTGAAAAATTAAGCTACATGGAAGTTATACAGAAAGAATTAAAAGTAATGGATTCAACAGCTACATCTTTATGTAAAGATAATAATATACCTATAAAAGTTTTCGAATTATCAACAGAAAACATAATAAACGCTGTAAAAGGTGCTAGTATAGGTACAACTGTAGAATAATATTTAAATACATATATAAAAATAATTTAGAAAATGATAGAATAGAATTAAATAAATTAACTAAAACTTTTTTTTATGCAAGGGAGGCGCAATTATGAGACTTGAAGTACATGAACAGTTAGAACAGAAAATGGATGCTACTATCGATGCTTTAAAATTTGAATTCGGAACAATAAGAGCAGGTAGAGCAAATGCAGCAATGCTTGACAAAGTAAGAGTAGACTACTACGGAACATTAACTCCAATAAACCAGATGGCAGCTATATCAGTTCCAGAACCAAGAACTCTTATGATAACTCCATGGGATAAATCATCTATGCACGAAATAGAAAAAGCTATAGCTAACTCAGATGTAGGATTAACTCCTTCAAATGATGGTTCTGTAATAAGATTATCAGTTCCAGCATTAACTGAAGAAAGAAGAAAAGAATTAGCTAAAAAAGCTCACAAAGCATCAGAAGATTTCAAAGTTAGAATAAGAAACGAAAGAAGAGACGCTAACGATAAACTTAAAAAAATCGAAAAAGATGGAGAAATAACAGAAGACGAATTAAAGAAAGCAACTGAAGAAGTTCAGAAAATAACTGACAAATACATAAAAGAAATAGATTCACTATACGCTAAAAAAGAAAAAGACATAATGGAGGTATAATATTGAATAAATATTATAATCTATTAGGATTGAGTGTGGAAGAAGTCGAAAAATATTTCGACGAAAAGAATATAAAACACCACACAATCTACATTGAAGGCGGAAAAGATAAGGAAAGACTTACTAATCCAAGAGCAATAAAAATATCTGAAATAGCTGATAGTGTAGAAATAACAGCGACATACTTCTCTGACTCCTTATTATAAGGAGTCAGAATTAATATGGAGGGAAATTATGAACAATCTAAAATACGATATAGATTTAGAGAATATGCCTACCCACATCGCTATAATTATGGATGGTAACGGAAGATGGGCTAAATCAAGATTTCTTCCAAGAACTGCTGGCCATAAAGCCGGAGTAGAGACAATTAGAAAAGTAGTTAAAGAAGCTGACAGATTAGGAATACAGTATTTAACTTTATACGCTTTTTCAACTGAGAATTGGAAAAGACCTAAATTAGAAGTGGATGCTCTTATGAACCTACTTGTCACTTATCTAAGAAATGAAATAGATGAACTTCATAAAAATAATGTCAAACTAACAGCAGTAGGTGATTTTGAAAAATTACCAGAAGCATGTGTAAAGGAACTACACTCTGCTATGGATAAGACAAAAGATAATACAGGAGTACATCTAAATCTTGCTCTTAATTATGGAGGAAGAAACGATATAAGAGAAGCAGTAGTGGAAATAGCTAAAGAATATAAAGAAGGAAAAATAAGTTTAGAAGATATAACTGAAGAAAGAATTAAAAAACATCTAAGCACTGGTGAAATACCAGATCCTGATCTTGTTATAAGAACTAGTGGAGAGCAGAGATTAAGTAATTTCTTACTTTGGGATATAGCTTATTCAGAATTTTATTATACTGACATACACTGGCCTGATTTTGATGGTGAAGAGCTTGAAAAAGCTATTTACGCATATCAGAAAAGGGACAGAAGATTTGGTGGAGTAAAATAAAAAATGAAAACTAGAATAATATCAGGACTTATACTTCTACCTTTATTACTATTAATAGTATATGGAGGGATACCTCTTTATATTGCAGAATTTGTAGTTGTAGGAATTGCACTACATGAATTCTATAAAGCTTTTGAAGCTAAAGAAATTGAACCAGTATTTATAGTTGGGTATATATTTGCTGCTTATTTAGCAATAAAAAATATTTTTAACCTTCCACTTATGTACACTTATGCGATGATATTTGGTTTATTCCTAGTATGTATAGTGTATATGTTAAAAGGTAAGAAAAATATAATAGATGTTTCAATTACATTTTCTGGGATATTCTACGTAGCAATATTCTTTGACTTTGTAGTATTGACTAAGAATGGATTTGGAAAAGGTGATATATATGTATGGTTGATATTTATAATATCATTCTGTACAGATGTATTTGCTTACTTTACAGGATACTTCTTTGGAAAACACAAGCTTATACCTTTAGTAAGTCCTAAAAAGACTATAGAAGGAAGTATAGGAGGTATTCTAGGAAGTACAGTTGGATGTATGATTTTAGGACATTTCTTTGGGATGCAAATGGTTCATATGGTTGTAATAGGGCTTGTTGGTAGTATAATAGCCCAGTTTGGTGATCTTTTTGCATCATCTATAAAGAGATATGTCGGTATAAAAGATTACGGAAAACTTATACCAGGTCATGGGGGAATACTAGATAGATTTGATAGTGTTATCCTTGTTGCACCATTTGTGTACAATGTAATAAAATTATTTGGAATATAATAGATACGAGGTTACTGTGTATTTTTCAGTAGCCTCTTTTTTATGTCTACTTTATAAGTCCTATGCTTGGTATGGCGGCTCTGCTGCAAATATTGAAAACATTAATAAGTATCTTACTAAATAGATAAAATAAAAGACAGCTGTTACAAACAATTTTGTAGTGGTTGTTTTTTTATTGGTACTAACAAAAAATAATTAGTTATAAAATAGTATAAATGATTAAAAATTATTTACTAAAAAAATACAAAACATAAAAAAATAGGTAAAATCTAATTTAAAATGGTATAATATTTTGAAGAGACTATAAAAATCTTCAAATTTAGTAAAGCAAAAGTAAAGGTAAATATTATAGTATAAAATAGAGTTATTGTAAAAATAGATTGGAAAGGAGATATTATTTTGAAAAAAATATCTATATTAGGATCAACAGGTTCGATAGGAACACAGACACTAGACGTAATAAGAAAGAACCCAAGCGATTTTGAGGCAGTTGCAATATCAGCAAATAGCAATGTAAAAATGATACTTGAACAGATAGAAGAATTTAAACCAAAATACGCTGTAATGTATGAAGAATCAAAGGCAGAAGAGTTAAAAAGTTTACTTCCAGAAGAATGTGAAACAGAGGTATTATCTGGAATGGAAGGACTTAAAAAAATATCTTCACTAGATGAAATAGACGTTGTACTTACTGCTGTTGTAGGTATGATAGGACTTGTTCCGACAATGTGTGCTATAGAAAGCAAAAAAGACATAGCACTTGCAAATAAGGAAACTCTAGTAACTGCTGGAGAATTAGTTATGAAGGCAGCAAAAGAAAATGGAGTAAAAATACTTCCTGTGGATAGCGAACACAGTGCAGTATTCCAGAGTTTAAATGGAGAAAACAAAAGAGATGTGGAAAAAATAATATTAACTGCATCTGGAGGACCATTTAGAGGTAAGAAAAAAGAAGATTTAATAAATATAACTAAAAATGAAGCTCTAAAACATCCTAACTGGGATATGGGTAGAAAGATAAGTATAGACTCATCTACGTTAATGAATAAAGGACTTGAGGTTATAGAAGCTAAATGGTTATTTGGAGTAGAATCTGAGGATATAGACGTTGTAGTTCATCCACAGAGTATCGTTCATTCAATGGTACAGTATAGAGATAGCTCTGTAATAGCTCAGCTAGGTTGCCCAGATATGAGACTTCCTATTCAGTATGCACTTACTTATCCAGATAGAATGGAAACTGATTTTGAAAGACTAGACTTTAGAAAAGCATCGCAGCTTACATTTGAAGAACCGGATTTAGAAACATTCCCATGCTTAAAACTTGCATATGAATGTTTAAAAGCTGGTGGAACATATTGTGCTGTGTTAAATGCAGCTAATGAAATAGTTGTAAATGAATTTTTAGAAGATAGAATAGGGTTCTACGATATACCTAAATACATAAAAATGGCACTTGATGCACATGAAAGTATAGAAAATGCTACTCTTGAACAGATATTAAAAATAGACCTAGATACAAGAGAATATGTAAAAGGTTTAATAAAAAATAATTAGAAATAAATTAAGTTAGAAAATATAAAGGGGGAAATCTATGAGTATTTTAAAAATATTTTTTATAGTATTGTTATTCAGCTTTATGGTACTATTCCACGAATTAGGGCATTTTATATTTGCTAAAAGAAGTGGAATAGGTATTTTAGAGTTTGCAGTTGGTATGGGGCCAAAAATTTGGAGCACTAAAAAAGGTGAAACAGAGTATTCTATAAGACTTATACCAATAGGTGGATTTGTAGCTATGGCAGGAGAAGACGGAGCAGAAAATGATCCAGAAGAAACTAATATGGATTCATTTGGAGATAAAACAATATGGCAGAGAGTTCAGACTATAGCAGCAGGGCCTATATTCAACATAATACTTACAGTAATACTTTTAGCTGGGGTATTTACATATATGGGAACTCCTCAGACAGAGCTTGCAAATGTTGTTAAAGGAACTCCAGCTTATGAAGCAGGTATAGAGCCAGGCGATAAAGTAGTTGAAATAGGCGGAATGGAAATAAAAAATTGGGCAGATGTTTCAGCTGCTGTAGATAAATCAGGAAATAAGAAAACAGAAATAGTAGTAGACAGAGATGGAAAAGAAAAAACATTTGAAATAACTCCAGAAAAATCAAAGGACAATGGATATATACTTGGTATAGAAGCTAAGATGAGTAGAAATCCTTTTACAGCTATTAAAAATGCCGTAGTATCTACTTGGCAGATGAGTGTTCAGATGGTTACATTTGTAGTTCAGTTATTTACAGGAAACCTTCCTATGAAATTGACTGATGCTGTTGGTGGACCAGTTGCGGTTGTTTCTGTGGTAAATGAAGCAAGCAAGGTAGGAGTTTTAAATCTTATATACGTAATAGCTGTATTAAGCTTAAACTTAGGTATACTAAACCTTGTTCCATTCCCGGCATTAGACGGATTTAGATTATTAATGCTTCTTATAGAATTCTTGAGAGGTGGTAAAAAACTAGATCCAGAAAAAGAAGGATTTGTGAATATGATAGGATTTGCTGCACTAATGGCATTTATAGTGTTTATCACTTACAATGATATTTTAAAACTGATTAGATAGATATAATTTATATAGAATAAATATTTAGATAATATAAATTAGGAGGGATAATTTTGAGTTATCAGAGAAAGAAAACAAGAGTAGTTACTTGTGGAAATGTAAAAATTGGTGGAGATAATCCAATATCAGTCCAGTCTATGGCAAATACTGATACTAGAGATGCAAAAGCCACAATAGCACAGATAAAGAGATTAGAAGAAGCTGGTTGTGAATTAGTAAGGGTTGCTGTTCCTGATATGGAAGCTGCCGAAAAAATAGCAGAAATAAAAGCAGGGATAAATATTCCGTTAATAGCCGATATTCACTTTGACTACAGACTTGCACTTAAAGCTATAGAACAGGGAATTGATGGAGTTAGAATAAACCCAGGAAATATAGGCGATAAGGAAAGAGTTAGAGAAGTTGTCGAAGCTTGTAAGGCAAATAATATAGGAATAAGAATCGGTGTAAACGGAGGTTCTCTTGAAAAACATCTTTTAGAAAAATACGGTGAACCTTGTGCAGAAGCTATGGTTGAAAGTGCAATGGGACATATAAAAATTCTTGAAGATTTAGATTTCCACGATATAGTTATATCACTTAAAAACTCAGATATATTCAGAACTGTTGAAGCTTATGAACTTATGTCTGAAAAGGTCGATTACCCACTACACATAGGTATAACTGAGTCTGGAAGTATTAAAAGAGGAACTATAAAATCTTCAATAGGTGTCGGAAGTCTTTTAATGAAAGGCATAGGAGATACTATGAGAATTTCACTTACAGGAGATCCTGTTGAAGAGGTGAAAGTAGGTAAGGATATACTTAGAAGTCTTGGACTTTTAAACGATAAGATAAAAATAATTTCTTGCCCAACTTGTGGTAGAACTCAGATAGATTTGATTGATATGGTTAATGAAGCTGAGGAAAGAATAGGAAATCTTGATAAGGACATAACTGTTGCTATAATGGGTTGTGTTGTAAATGGTCCTGGAGAAGCTAGAGAAGCTGATATTGGAATCGCTGGTGGAAAAGGAGAAGGACTGTTATTTAAAAAAGGTGAGATAATAAGAAAAATACCTGCTGAAAATTTAATAGATGAGTTAGTTAAAGAGATAGAAACTTTATAAAAATGAGAGACTGTTGCAAATTTTGTGACAGTCTTTTTCTTTTGGGGATTAAGCTCGCAAATAATTTCCCCTCCAGGCTTCAGCGACTCGCAATTTTATGTAACACATTTATCAGTTGCGAGTCGCTTGCAGATTGTCGGTGGAAATTTATTTGCGAGCTTAATCAAAAAGTAAGTAAACTTGGAAAAAGTTTGCAATAGACTACTTTTATAAATGTTTCTATTTTGAGGGGGACAGAATAATTGAGATATAATGCAAACTTTGAATGAATTTTTATTAATATGACTTTATTAATTTTAAAATATATTATTTGCTAAGAGATAGAATTTTAATTGAATTATTTTAAAAGTATGTTGATAGAGATTTTAGTTTTGGTTATACTGTTAAAAAGTATTTTATGGAGGTAGGTTATGGTTATTAGAGAGATTAAAGGTTTGGAAAATGGTTATTTTGAGAATATTGAAGGTACTTCTGAGTGGTATTATTCTCATGTTTCAAGTAAGTCTTTTTGTGATTTATATGAGGCCGAGGAGATTGTTAATGATGGATATACTTTTGTTGGTATGGGTTGTGCACTTATTCATTATCCAGATGGTAAAGTATTTAAGCCTTTTGAAATTAAAGAGAATATTTATGTAGAAAAGCCAGTTTTTTTAAATGGGAAGATTTATTTCTTAGAAGTTGATTTTGATAAAAAAGTTATGAGAGTGATTTATATAGACAGTGAAGAATTGATAAGTAGTAATTTTGAAGATGGCAAAGAAAGTAATGAAGATAAATTTTGTAATATAAGTATTGAAGATATAAAGCATGTTGAAGCTGAGATTAGTTTATCAGAGGTAGAGGATTGCTATAATTTAATGCTTAAAATTAGTCCTATGATGATTACAAGAGCGGGAAATGATGGATATTTTGAAATAATTTATCCTGAAAAGAAAAGATATAATATTGATGTTAGAGAAGGATTTGATTTTAGAAATGGAGATGATATGTACTTTGCTAGTTGGGATGAAAATCCTGAATATGAAGATTTTATAGTTGTTAGGGATTATGAGAGTGGAGAAGTTAAGAGTGTAGAAAAAGGAAGTATTTTTAGAATGCCAAACGGAGAAATGTGGAAGATATAAATAAATTTTTCATCTCAACGCAATGAAGTAAATGAAATAAAATAACAGGAAACTAGAAAAATAACTCATATAGGAATAAAAAATAGGGATAAGGTTATAATTGCTAATCCAGCGCCAATCTACAGACGATTTCATCACTAGATTCGAACGGAGTTCGAACTAGAAGAAAGAAATCGTCGAAGCCTGAAGCGGATAGCAGTTATACCTTATCTCTTTTAGTCTCTATATATTTTTATTCGTTTCCTGTTTTTATTTCATTTTCTTCATAAGTAATCCAGTCTGAGAAGCTTCCAGGATATATTTTATGTGGTACGTCAAACTGTTTTAATGCTAAACCGTTAACACAAGCAGCTATACCAGAACCACAAGATAAAATTATCTCTTTATCAGTATTTATTAAATCTTTAAAATGTTCTTTTAAGAATTCAGCATCTTTGTATGAACCATTTTCAAAATTATCATTTAAAATATCTTTAAAGAAGTAGTTTTTAGCACTTGGAATATGACCCGCTTTAGAATATGCAGGTTCAACTATTCCCTGATATCTCTCATTTGAACGAGAGTCTATTATTATAGTATTTGGATCGTACAATCTTTCTTTAACGTATTCCATATCTACCATTGTATTTTTATCTAAGTTTAAAGTTATTTTCTTGTCTGTATGATTAGCTTCTGGTATTTTAGACTCTAATTTACCACCAGCATGTACAAATGCAGGAAGACCACCATCTAAAACATCTACATTTTTAATTCCCATATACATAAGCTGATACATAAGTTTTGAAGGTCCGTTTAAATCACCTTCATCGTAAGTAACTATGTATGTATCGTTGTCTATACCCATTTTTTCTAACTTAGCAGCAAGTTCTTCTGGGTTTGCAAGTGGGTTAAAACCACCATGTTCTGTTATTGGAGCAGATAAATCTTTATCTACATCTAAGATATACGCTCCTTTGATATGTCCCATTTTATATGCTCTAGCTCCGTATCCTCTGTCAATAAGGTCAAATCTACAGTCTATAAGTACCATATCTTCGTTATTTTCTAATTTTTTTATTAAATCAGTTGCTGATATTAAGTTTTTCAAAAAAATCGCCTCCGTATTATATCTACAATTATTGCAGAATAACATATTATATAGGTGTTAAAAAATTCACCGTATACTTTAATATTAGTACAAAAGAAATAACTAGTAAATATATATAAAAACAAAAAAATAAAATTTTTTGAAAAATATTGACATATAGGGAAGTATAGTATATATTTTAGTTGAGGAGTTAGTTACTCAACTAACTAACCAATAAACTAGAAATTAATTTCAACCAAATAAATAGTTATTTGAGAAAGGAGGAGCGTATGAAATTTGTTTTGAATAGCGAAGAACCTATATTTATACAGATAGCTAGGGCAATAGAGGATGAAATACTCATAGATGGAATAGGAGAAAATGAGCAAGTACCATCTACAACCGAGATTTCAAAGACGTATGAAATAAATCCAGCTACAGTACTAAAAGGAATGAATATATTGGTAGAACAAGAAATACTATATAAAAAAAGAGGTAGAGGAATGTTTGTGGCAGAAGGAGCAAAAGAAATAATAATAAAGGCGAGAAAAGAAAAATTTATAAATGAATCGCTAGTATCTTTTTTAGAAGAAGCTAAAAAATTAGGGATAAGTAGAGAAGAATTAGTAGACATAATTAGAAAAGAGTAAGATATATAGAATAATGAGATGAATAGAATAACAAAAGATACAAGATAAAAAAATTGTAAACAATATAAATGAAAAGGAGGAATTATCATGAGTGCAACTCTTAAAATACAAGGATTGAGTAAAAAATTTGGAAAACAAGTAGTATTAGATAATATAAATTTAGAATTAGAGCCAGGACATATATACGGAATACTTGGTAGAAATGGTACAGGTAAAACAACTCTTTGCAATATAATAACAGACAAACTATTTGCAGATACGGGAGAGATTACATTAGACGGAGAAAAAATAGCAAAAAATCCAGAGCAGCTAAAAAGAATATGCCATGTAAAAGAAGCCGATGTTTTTTCTACAGATACTAAGGTCAAAAGCATATTCAAAACATATAGCTATTTCTTTGAAAACTACGATAAAGAAACTGAAGAAAGATTAGTTAAAAGATTTGGCATAAATACTAAAAAAGCATACGGAAAGCTTTCAAGAGGACAAAAATCAGCTGTAACAGTTACAGCAGCGCTTGCATCAAATGCCGAAATAACAATACTTGATGAACCAACAACAGGATTAGATGTAGCTAATAGAAAAATATTCTATGAAGAGTTGATGGAAAAATATTCAGAAGATATGGGTACATACATCATAATAACTCACCAAGTTGGAGAAATAGAAAGAATAATAGAAAAGTTAATAATAATCGGCGGAAATAAAATTGCAATAGATACAGATGTAGATAATTTCAAAAGTAAATCAAACTTATTATCTGGAAAAGATGAAGATTTAAAGAAATTATCATTTTATGGAGAGTCAAAGGAATTTAAAAAGTTTGGATCTACAAAGACAATTTTCTACTATGGAAATATATCAGGTGATGATTTAGAAACAATAAAAGAAAAGGGAATAGAAGTTGGGAAGGCAGAATTTGAAGATGCATTCGTAACAATTACGAAAGAGGTGAATTAAGATGACAGCATTAAAACCTTACTTAAATTATTTGAAGATAAACATGAAGACATACTTCGTAGTAGTAACAACTGTAATGTTATTAATACTAGGAATTGGATTTGTTATGAGCTATATATACTTAGACTCAGTGCAGGGTGGAGCTGCTACAAAAGCCGGTGGAATGTCGTTCAGCTCTATGTATAGTAGCATGTCTGGAGTGGCTATGGTATATGGAATATTACTTTCGACAGTAGAATTTAGCACAATGATGAATATGAGAGCGGATAGAAAATCTATAATAATTGCATCAACAATATCTTTAATAGAATTTACAATTATTAGTATGATTATATTCTCAATACTTCTAATAGGAGCTGAGAACCTAATGCAAGCAATAAGTCCAATTCCACTAGTGTATAAAAGATTGGATATTATGGAGTATTTAGGATTGATAATAATTCAGTCTTCTGCAGGTCTTGTTTTAGGAGCATTATTCTACAGATTTGGCGGAATAAAAATGATGATAGGAATTACTGTACTAGCATCAATAATAGTACTATTTGGTGTAAGTCCAAGTAGTTTTATACAGGCACTAGGGTATAAAATATTATACTATATTGAAATTGCTTTAGAAAACTATGAAGTTATATTAACTGTTATATTTACTCTATTAATGTATACTATTTACTGGTTAATTATGAGAAAAGCACCTATAAAAGAATACTCTAAAAAGAATTTACTAAGAATAGATGAATAGTATTTAAAAATTATAGTTCATTTTGTAAACTTATGAAACGGTTTGAAGTTTTAAATTTATCAAAGCTTTAAACCGTTTTTATTTTTTGTGTTAACAAGTACAGAATACAATACAGAATGTTAAAAATATATTGAAATTAGGCTATGACAAGGTTTTAACACCTTTTAAAATGTAAAAATATTCAGAAAAATATTTTTGTACGACAGAGAATCAAAAAACTTTTTTATGATAATTTAATATAATGATAAAAAAATATAATAATAAAATAGAAAGAAAAATAAAAAATTAACGAAAATAAATACTGAGTTATCACATAAAAATGCCTAGATTTCAATTGTTTTATGGAATTTTCAGAAAAAAATAAATCAAAAGTGTGCAATATAGATTGTTAAAAAAACGTATAAATACATATAAAAAAATAAATATCTAAAAAATTGACAAGATATAATTACTATCATTATGAACAAAAATATAGTATAATTAAAAATAAGAACTAGAAGATTTATAATTCATAAAATTTTACGAATTTTATGAAAAGGTATAAATTTTACTCTTTTAATAAAGATAGGAGAATGTGATATGAGTTTTAGAATAGTAAAAAAAGAACGCTTAACAGACAAGATTTTTGCAATGGAAATTGAAGCTCCTAGAGTTGCTAAGGCAGCAAACCCTGGTCAGTTTATAATCATCAAAATAGATGAGAAGGGTGAACGTGTTCCTCTAACAATAGCTGACTATGATAAAGAAAAGGGTACAGTTAAAATAGTGCTACAGACTGTTGGGGCATCAACAATAAAACTTGCCGAGATTGAGGAAAACGATTTTGTCAATGACTTTGTTGGTCCTTTAGGAAATCCAAGTGAATTTATATATGAAGATATAGAAGAACTTAAAAAAGAAAATATCATATTCGTGGCCGGTGGTGTAGGAGCAGCTCCAGTTTATCCACAGGTTAAATGGTTAAAAGAACATGGTATAGACTGTGATGTTATCATAGGTGCTAGATCTAAAGACCTTATAATATTAGAAGATGAAATGAAAAAAATAGCTAGAGATGTTTATGTGTCTACTGATGATGGCTCTTATGGATTTAACGGAAGAGTTACAGATTGTTTAAAAGACTTAATAGATAATAAAGGTAAAAAATACACTAGAGCAATAGTTATCGGCCCAATGATAATGATGAAATTTATGTGTATGCTTACTAAAGAACTTAATATACCGACTACAGTTAGTTTAAATACTATAATGGTTGATGGTACAGGTATGTGTGGTGCATGTCGTGTTACTGTTGGCGATGAAGTTAAATTTGCTTGTTGTGACGGACCAGAATTTGACGGACATCTTGTAGATTTCGACGAAGCTATGAGAAGACAGACAATGTTCAAAACTCCTGAAGGTAGAGCTATACTAAAAATGGAAGAAGGAGATACTCACAGCAATGGTAGTTGTGGATGTCAGGAAGATAAGAAAAAATCAATAAGAGTTCCAGTAAGAGAACAGGATCCAAAAGAAAGAGCTAAAAACTTTGAAGAAGTTTGTTTAGGATATAATAAAGAAGAAGCTATGAGAGAAGCTGAAAGATGTCTAAACTGTAAGAATCCTAGATGTGTTAAAGGATGTCCAGTAAAAATAAACATACCAGCATTTATCTCTAAAGTTAAAGAAGGAGATATAGAAGGTGCTGCAAAAGTAATATCTATATCAAGTTCACTTCCATCTGTTTGTGGTCGTGTATGTCCACAGGAAAGCCAGTGTGAAGGTCAGTGTGTAGTAGGTATAAAAAATGACCCATTAGCAATAGGAAAACTAGAAAGATTTGTTGGTGACTGGGCGAGAGAAAATGGAGTTAGCTTTGGTGTAGAAGAAGAAGCTAATGGAATAAAAGTTGCTGTAGTAGGTAGTGGACCTTCAGGTCTTGCTTGTGCTGGTGACTTAGCTAAAAAAGGATACGATGTTACAATATTCGAAGCGTTCCATGAAGCTGGTGGAGTTTTAACTTATGGAATACCAGAATTCAGACTTCCAAAACAGAAAGTTGTTCAGTCAGAAATAAACAACATCAAAAAACTAGGTGTTAAAATAGAAACTAACGTTGTTATAGGTAGAACTATAACAGTAGATGAATTAATAGAAAATGAAGGCTTTGAAGCTATATTTATAGGTTCAGGAGCAGGACTTCCAACATTTATGGGAATACCAGGAGAAAATGCTAACGGTGTTCTTTCTGCAAATGAATACTTAACAAGAGTAAACTTAATGAAAGCTTACGATGATTCTTACGACACTCCTATAAATATAGGTAAGAAAGCGGCTATAGTTGGTGGAGGAAACGTTGCAATGGACGCAGCTAGAACTGCACTTAGACTAGGATCAGAAGCTTCTATAGTATATAGAAGAAGTGATAAAGAGCTTCCAGCAAGAGCAGAAGAAGTACACCATGCTAAAGAAGAGGGAATAATCTTCCATACATTAACTAATCCAAAAGAAATATTAGTAAATGAAGATGGTTCTATAAGAGGTATGGTATGCGTTAAGATGGAATTAGGTGAACCTGATGAATCAGGAAGAAGAAGACCTATAGAAATACCAGGTTCTGAATTTGAAATGGAAGCAGATACAGTTATAATGGCTCTTGGAACAAGACCAAATCCATTAATATCTTCAACAACTAAAGGACTAGATGTAAACAGAAAGAAATGTATAGTAGTTAATGAAAATGAACAGACTTCTAAAGAAGGTGTATATGCAGGTGGGGATGCAGTAACAGGTGCTGCAACAGTAATATCTGCTATGGGTGCTGGAAAAACAGCAGCAGCTTCTATAGATAAATACTTAAAAGAAAAACATGCAAATAAATAATATATAAAGTAAAATATTAGATATTAAAAATTATACAAAAAAATTATTAATTTAGAATAAAAATACAGTGATTAGTTTTTTATAATCACTGTATTTTTTTTATAAAAAGTAGTTGACAGCTTTAAAAATATGCACAAAAAGACTATAATAATAGTTAAGTTATAGTTTTAATAAATTTTGCACGCGCAAAAAAATTTAATTTGTAAAAAATTAAAAAAATAAGGACAAAAATTGTTACAAAATCTTTACAATTTTTTAAATTTAAGGTAAGCTAAACTTAGGGATATATGGTTACATCACTTTGACTATAACTGACTTAAATTGATTAAAGTTTTTCGATAAGGAAGGAGAGAACTATGTTAAAAAAAGAAGATGTTATAAGATATTCAGCAGGAATACATTTTTCTCAGGAAAGATTATTTAATGCATTTTTAAGAGAAAAAGGAATAAAAAATATATCTATATCTAAATTCAGAGTTCTTGAAGTATTATGGAAGAATAAAGAAGAAGGAATTGTATTCAGTGGAATATGCCAGGAAACAGATCTTGCAAAATCAACAGTTTCAATAATGCTTTCAAATATGGAAGAACAGGGGCTAATATATAGAGTGGCCCAGGGAACAGATATTCAGAATGTATTATTCTATCCAACAGAAGAAGGATGCAAATACAAAAATGAATACTATGAAATAATGGACAAAATATACGAAATCATATACGAAGGTGTAAATGAAGAAGAAAAAGAAGTATATGAAAAAGTATTAACAACAATAACTGAAAACTATAAAAAAAGAATATATAAGAAGAAAAGAAAATAATTACTTATATTAAGAAATATAGACTAAGGTTAAAAACTTAAAACTGAGTTTACTCAAATGATTTATTAAATTTCAATATAGGGTCATTTTTAGAGAGAAGAAATGAGTGTAATAGTTTTAAACTATTAAAAATCTTAATAGGTTGACAATAAGTCAATCCCAAGATATAAATTTTGAAATTTTGTGATTTGAAAAACTTAATAGAGTAAATTTAAGCAGAAAAAGAATAAGATTACGTGTATTGGTGTTTATAAAACTATATATTTGTAAATACTAATAAGGGTAATATTGTTTTATTATTATTAAAAAATAATATATAATTGATTGAACTCGTATATTGCGAAGTGGAAGAGATTGTTACAAAATTGTAACAATCTCTTTTTTAATGTCATTAAAAAAAATGAGTAGTAAAGAAATTGTATTTTAATATAATTGATAACAAAAAATTATAAAAATAGAATAAAATAAAAAAAGTACCGTTAAAAAACGGTACTGATTAAAAGCTATTTAGTTTTAATTTAATACATTAATATGTACTTACGTTTATCTATTTAAATCTGAATTTATTCCTACTATATACTTTTCATTTACTACATAAAGTTTGAATTTATGTACAATCACAATATCTTCGAGATTTTCTAAAACGCTAACAACACGAACACACTTACCTCTTATCTCGGTAGGCAAATCTAACGAATTTTCTAAGTTAATATAATCGTCATACTGATACATAAAATCATCCCCTATATTTATAATGTAAGTTAATTATACTACAAAAAAAAGTTAATTTCTATAATTAAATTACCAATTTTCAAATGAGAGAGTTACAATTTGGTGAAAAAAGTTTAGTTTAATACATATAAAGATGATTTTGTAGTATAATGTAATAAGTTGTGTGATTGAGTAATATTTGTTGGTAATTTTTTAGGAGGATTAAAGATGACAGACAATAAAGAAACAAAAAAATCGACTTCTCAGAGTAAAAAGAAGTCAGCTGCAAAAGCTGCTAAGAAAAGAAAGAAAAAACAGCAGCAGAGAATAATTATAATAGGTGCAGTAGTTTTAATAGTTGCAGTTTGTGCGGTACTATTCAATGTACTTGCTGGTAATAATGTGTATGACAAGTCAAATCCAAGAAGCGCGGATTTAACAACTACAACACTTACAGAAATGGTTGAAAATACTTCAAAAGAGGCTGAAAAAGGTCCAGAAAAAACATCAGGAAAAACAGTATATATAACAATAGATGATGGACCATCAAAATATACTGATCAGATGTTAAAAATACTTGAAAAATATAACGCTAAAGCTACATTCTTCATGATAAATGGAAATATGAAAGCTTACCCACAGCAAGTTAAAAACATAGCAAATAGTACAAGTACAGCTGGATTCCACAGTGTAACTCATGATGTAAAACAGTTATACAAAGCTCCAGATGCAGCTAAGAAAGAATTTGACCAGTGCTCTAAAACTTATACAGACATAACTGGAAAAACTTCAAAAGTAATAAGAATACCGTTTGGTAGTAAACCATATACTACACAGGCTTCATATGACAATATGGTGGCTGCTGGATATAAAATCTGGGACTGGAACGTTGATACAAACGACTGGAGAGGAAACGCAGCTCAGATAATGAATGTAGTAAAAACTTATGGAAATGGTCACAATGTAATAATATTAATGCATGAAAAACCACAGACACTAGAAGCATTTGATGCTTTAGTAAAATACTATGCTGACAATGGATACGAATTTGCAGCAGTAGGGCAGAACGAAAAACCTAAAAACTTCTGGTTACAGAATTTAAGTTTAAACTAAGGAGGAAGAAAAATGTTTAAAAAGAAATTAGCAATAGCTTTAGGTATGGTAGCGGTTCTTTCTCTAACAGCTTGTTCAAAGGGAACTGTAGCCAAAGTAAACGATACAGAAATAACAGCAGATGATTTAAAAGTTGCAAAAGCGATAATAACATCTGTAAACGAATATAAAACAGGAAAAGGCGCAGAAGATATGTCTAAAGAAGAAGAGGAAGAATTAGAAAAAAATGCAGCTACATTCCTTGTAGATAGTGAAGTTGTATATCAGCAGGCAATAGCTGATGGAATAACTGTAAAATCTGAAGATAATGATAGTAGAACATCAGAATTAAAAGAAGCTCTAAAAGAAAATCCAAAATTCAAAAAAGATTTAGAGGATAATGGAGTTACAGAAGAAGCATTAGAAAACTTCATAGCTAAAGATAATGTAATAAATGCATACAGAGATGCATTTAATGAAAAGCAGACTGTATCAGATGCAGAAATAAGTGCTTACTATGCTAAACATAGAGAAGAATTCAAAAAGGATATGGTAGACGCATCACACATATTATTTGCAACAGTAGATAGAAACCAGAATGCAGTTTCAGATGAGAAAAAAGAAGAAATCAAAAAAACTGCTGAAGAAGTTCAGAAAAGAGCAGCTTCAGGAGAAGATTTTGCAGCACTTGCTAAAAAATACTCTGATGACAAAAAAACTGGTGAAAAAGGTGGGGATTTAGGCTACTTCACTAAAGATGCAAAAGATGCATTATTTACAAGAGAAGTGTTCAAGCTTAAAAAAGGTGATGTATCTAAATTAATAGCTACTAACAACGGCTATGAAATAGTAAAAATAAACGATATAAAATCTGAAATAAAAGAATTAGATAAATGTAAAGAAGAAATAAAGAAAAAAATATTAGATGAAAAATATATAAAACATGTAGAACAGCTTGTAGAAAAAGCTGAAGTAAAATAAAGGGTTAGATAATTAAGAAGGTGTATTAATTTGAAGTGTAGAGAATTCAGATTCGAAGGAGCGGATGGGAAAGAAATATCTGCTATTAGATGGGAAAATGAAGACGAATACAAGATAAAAGGTATTGTTCAAATCTCTCATGGAATGGCTGAAAATGCAAAAAGATACGAACGTTTTGCAGAAAAGCTTACAAAATCTGGATATATAGTATATATAAATGATCATAGAGGTCATGGGGAAAGTGAAAAATGCCTTGATGATTTAGGATATCTTGCTGAAAGTGATGGCTTTGATATACTTGTCAAGGATATGAAGATTCTCACAGACATAATAAAAGCTGAAAATCAAGGAGTCCCAGTATATCTTTTCGGACATAGTATGGGCTCATTTGCAGCACAGAAATATCTTATAGACTATGCTGATTCTGTAAATGCGATAATTCTTTCAGGGTCTTGCGGAGATTTTGGGTCTGTTTTAAAACTAGCAACGCCTGTAATATCATGTGTAAAGCTAGTACACGGAGATAGACATAGAAGCAAATTCTTAGATAAATTGATTTTTGGTGGAAATAATAGACAATTTAAAAATCCTAGAACAAACTTTGACTGGCTTTCTAGAGATGAAAAAGAGGTAGACAAATATATAGCCGACGAAAAATGCGGCTTTATATGTACTACTGGATTTTATAGAGATTTTATAAATGGTCTAAAATATATTGAAGACAAAAGAAATTTATTAAAATTAACTAATCACGTACCCGTTTTAATAATATCTGGAGAAAAAGATCCAGTTGGAAAAAATGGAAAAGGTGTACAAAATCTGTACGATAGATATATAAAATACGGTTTAAAAGATGTTTCAATGAAGCTTTATAAAGATGCTAGACATGAAATATTAAATGAAATCAATCGTGATGAGGTAATGCAGGACATTGTAGAATGGCTTGGAACAAAATAAGTTAAAAATTATCTCAAAAACGAATAAAAAACTAAACAATATAAAAGTAAAATATTGCACTCAGCTAAAATAGTTTGGGTGCAATATTTTTTTGCATAGATTTACATCTCATAAAGTATTATAATATAGATTATAAGTAATAATAATTTTAAACTCGAAAGGAATATAAAATGGGATTAAAGGAATTTGAATTTATAGACAATGCCGTAAATATACTCGATGATATGACTCCTATGCTTTTAGACATAGCAGATGAGATAGAAACATACTTTGAAAAAATACTTCAAGAAAAAGAACAAGAATATATAAGTATGTCATCTAGAGTCAAATCAGAATCTAGTTTAAGAGAAAAGATAATTAGAAATAGATACCTAGTTAAATTTGATGCTGCGTCAGAAATGATGGACTTTTTACCAGATTTAATAGGGATAAGAATAGAGTGCAGATTTATTGAAGAGGAAAACAAGGTTTATAGAGCTATTAGAAGATATTTTAATAAAACAGATGATAAAGTATATTACTACAATAAATCGAATAAAAATATACAGTTAAAACTTTCTGAAAAACAGCCGTGCAGACAGAAAAATGGATTTGAAATCTATAAAATTGACGGAATATACAAAATACTTAACAGAAATATAAACTTTGAATTGCAGATAAAATCAATGGTAAATGTATTCTGGGGTGAAATAGAACATAAAGTAATATACAAAAACAACACATATCTTCTACAGGATGGATTTATAAAGGATATGATGAAGACTATAAAGCAAAGCCTTACAATGATAGATAAACAGCTTCTTAGTCTTTACAAAACGTTCCACACACCCCATGTATTCAATCGGGATATAAGTAGAAGTGAGATAGAAAAACTATTTGCTAAGTTTGTATATGATATATTCTCACAGAAAATGCTTCAGAGCATAGGATTTATAGTTGACTTCAAAAAACCATGTGAAACTATAATAGGCTATTCTCTAGATAAGGTAGAATCTGAGGAAAAAATACCAGAATATATGCTTAGTGAATTTAGTATGTTTGGTCAGATAGTGACTAAGGATATAGATTTCAACTCTGAAATAGAATTTGAAAGAGAGCCAGTATTTAGAAGAGCATTTGGCGAAAGACTTGGTACAATGTTTAGAAAAAGACTTAATACAGAATTCCCATGGAATTTATTCTTTAGAATACTATTTGAAATAGAGCCTTGTAGCAATACAGGTGACTTTGAAAACTTTATCTACTATATAAGAGATACTGTTTTAGGCGGAGAGGCTAGAAATGAAATAAAAGATAAATTTGGAAGAGAAGAAGGAAACAAAATAATAGACGATATATACGATGTAATAGGTGATTTCTTTGAAGAGATAACAGGAATAGAAATACTTTACAAAGAAACATTGGATAAGATAGCAGCTACAACAGACGATGTAGTAATATACATATGTGAAAACTACGATAGCTGTGAAGAGTTTGAAAATGAAATAGGAGAATTTGAATCAGTATTCAGCGAAAAATTAAGAGATATCCTAGATTAGGATTATATGTTATAATTTTAAAAGAAAAAGATAATAAAAAATGAAAATAATCAGGAGTGTAATAATATGAAAAATAAAGTGTTGATTGAAATGTACGAAAAAAATTGCATATATTTAGAAAATCGAAAAATTGCTATAAGATTTATAAATTGATCTTAGGATAGAGGATAAATGCTAGATAGATACGGTAGAGTAGTTGACTACCTAAAGATAGCTATAACAGATAGATGCAATTTACAATGTGTGTACTGTAAATCAGCAGATACAAAATACAGACCTGATTATATAAACGATACATTAAGCGCTGACGATATAAAATTCTTAATAAAAGCATTTGCCGAAAATGGAATAAAAAAAATAAAATTTGTAGGTGGAGGAGGAGAGCCAACATTACATCCAAACCTGCCAGATTTTATAAAATGTGCGAGAGATTGTGGCATAAGAGATATATCTCTAACTACAAATGGAACAACTCTTGTTAGAATAGCACAGAAACTAAAAGATAGCGGGCTTACAAGTGTAAATGTGAGTATAGATTCTCTAAAACAGTATAAATACCACGCTGTAACAAGAAATGGCAACTTAAATGAGGTATTAACCGGGATAGATTCATGTCTTAGATTAGGTATGAAAGTAAAGATAAACTGTGTTGCTATAAATGACTTCAATGATAATGAGATTATAGATTTTATACAGATATCTAGGAGAATACCAGTAGATGTGAGGTTTATAGAGTTTATGCCTTATGGAGAAGCAAAAGCTATCTATAACAGAGGACATTATGATATAAAATCAGTAATAGAGGAGCTACCAGGTATAAGAAAAATAGAAAACACTGATAAAGGAAGCATAGCCAGCTATTACAAGGTAAAAGGATCAAAAGGAAGAATAGGTGTAATAACACCTTTAGAATGTTCTTTTTGTAATAAATGCAACAAGATAAATGTAACAGCTGATGGTATGATGAGGCTGTGCATACATTCAAAAAGTGAAATAGACCTAAAACCTTACTTGAATAAGCCGTATTTATTTAATGAAAATATTCAAAAGCTGATATGGATAAAACCAAGACATAATGATCTTATAAAAAGACAATTTGTAAAAAATGATTTAAAAGTTAATAAATAAAATAAACGACACTTATCGAGAGGTAGGTGTCTTTTTTATGCGAAAATATAATTTTTCAGATGAAAATAAGTCTAGTTAAATCAAGGATTGTAGGAGTTATTGATAAAAGAAAATAGAAAATGATAAATAAATGATACTAATTATCAAATAAAAGGTTGATTTAATTTTAGACATGTAGTAATATAATAAACATAGAAAATAAAAACGATAATCAATATCAATAAAATACAAATAATAAATATTCAAAATAGAAATAATTGATACAGAGAGGAGAATAAAGAAATGAATAATATATCATGTCTAAGATGCAGTATAAAAGGAAATATAGCTTTACAGTGTTCACTAGTGTTATCGGGTATAAAACCTTCAAACTTATTAATATATAGCAATCATTGTGAAGGGTGTATATCAGAAGAACTTAAAAACACTGGAGCAGAACATATGAAATTGTATACTGGGTCAAAAGAATCTGTATCAATAATTTTTAACAGAGAAAAACTAGAAAAAGCACTTTTAGATGAGGAAAACAGAAAATTTATAAAGCAGTATGGATACGAAGATTTTAGTGTTAATTCAGTTATTGAAAAATTAGCAGGTAGATATACTGGATTTAAAGAAGGAAGAGCTGAGTTTCCTCATGAAATGGGTATAGTTCTTGGATATCCACTAGAAGATGTTTCCGGGTTTATAGAAAATAATGGAAAAAATTATATATACTCTGGCTATTGGAAAGTCTACAAAAATGCTGAAGAAAAAATTCAGCTATTTAAAATATATAAAGATATAAAGAAATATTTTGTAGAACAAATTGAAAACGGCAGACAGATACATCAGATTTGCTCTGAATGTAGAGAATTTGCTGTAAGAGCTGCATAAATCAAAAGAATATATAGAATGTAGCTAAATAAAAAATTTATCGACTCAAAGGAGGAATAGAAAAATGGTTAAAGTTGTTTACTGGAGTGGAACAGGAAATACAGAAAGTATGGCTAATATGTTAGCTGAAGGGATAAAAGAAGTAGGAAATGAAGCGGCGTTATTTAACGTTTCTGATATAGATAAAGATACATTACTAGAAGATACAGTATTTGCACTAGGTTGCCCATCTATGGGAAATGAAGAACTAGAAGAAGGAGAAATGGAGCCATTTGTTGAAGAGTTAGAAGCTGGATTATCTGGCAAAAAAATTGCTCTATTTGGATCATATGGATGGGGATCTGGAGAATGGATGGAAACTTGGGCTGAGAGAATGACAAATGCTGGAGCTGAAGTATTAGGTACAGTAATAAGTAACGAGGCACCTACAGTAGCTGAAGAAAAAGAATTAAAAGAACTAGCAGATAAATTAGTAAAAGCAATATAATAAAAAATAAAATATATCTAGCATAAAAATGAGCACCCTATAAGAGAAAATCTCTTCAAAAAGGGTGCTTTTTCTTTTGTTAAAAACTATACTTTTAAATATAAATTGAAAATAAAAAATATATTTAAAATATTTAAAGAAAATATAAATACTATATACAAAAAGCTATTAGAATTTAGTGTGTATTTTATTTGAGAATTAAATGATAAAACAAGAAACCTTGTTGACTATATATAGCTTGAGCGTTATATTCAATGTGTCGGCAGCTTGTGCAGTAAAGTTTCTATATGAAATATAATAACTTACATAGCTTTAAAACAGGGGTATTGAATAACAAGCATAAAATTATACTGAAAAGGGATGATAGTTATGAATAAAAAAGCTGTAGCAATAGTTTGTGCAATATGTATTATAGGGGCTGTAGGATATGGAATGAGAGATAAATTCGGGAAAGATCACTCAGACGAACCTAGTGTAAAAAAAGAAGAAAAAACTGAAGACTTAAAAGAATATTCTGATGACCACATAGCTTTAAATGATTTAAAAGAAATCAAAGCTGATGTATTAGACGCAAATATAAATATAAAAAGATCAGAAGACAACAAATTCTATATGTCTTACAATTTTGAAGGTGAAAATGGAAAGGATCCGCTTGTCTATAAAACAGAAGGCGATAACGGGGATAAATTAGTTATAAAAGACAAGAGAAGAGACGATCCAAATAAAGAAGGAGACTTCGAAAAGAAAGATACTAAAACAGAAAAAACAGACAAAGATAAAAAAGACAATGCCGACGCAAATAAAGATGAATTAACAGATAAAAAAGAAGTTAAAAATAATATAACAATATATGTTCCAGAAGGAGCAGAACTAAAGAAAACAAAAATAGACTTACTTTCAGGGAAAATAACTGTTGAAGATTTACATTCTAAAGAATTAAAAATAAAATTATCTTCAGGTGATGTAGATTTAACTAGATGTTTAATAAAAGATTCTGGTGTAGAAGTATCTGACGGTAATATAACCTCAACAGAAAGTAAATTTGAAGGAAAAACTGTCTTAGAATCATCAACAGGTGATTTAAGTGCTAAATTTATGAAAGAAGATTTAGATCATATGAGTATAAATGCAGATACTACAGCTGGTGTAGTTAAACAGAACTTAGGTGGAAGTACTTCAGAAGATGAATACTCAAGCAATAGTTCTTATGTATGGAAAGCTAAAGATCCTAAACATTCATTAGAAATGTATACAGTTGACGGAGATATAAGCTTAGACCTTGTAAATAAAAACTAAAAAAAGTAAAAATTAAAACCATAAAGTAAAAATAAAGAATTAATTAAAAGGATACACACTTGCCGATTAAAAATCACACTGTAACAGGTGTGATTTTTTTGTTGAAAAAAATTCTCAAAAGGTATATATTATAGCAGTAGAGATTCAACAAAAGTTAAAGATTTAGAAAGGAAATGGAAGTATGACATTAAAAGATTTACCAATTGGGAAAAGTGCCCAAATAGTGTCAGTTGGTGGAGAAGGACAGCTAAGACAACACTTTTTAGATATGGGATTAATTCCTGGAGTAGAGGTTAGTGTAGTTAAATACGCTCCGATGGGAGATCCAATAGAGCTAAAAATTCATGGATATGAGCTGACAATAAGACTAGCAGATGCAGAAAAAATAGAAATTGTAGAAAATCATCATCATAAATCTAAAAAAGATGAAAATTTAGAAGATATGAAGATAAAGAAATTTCTTAATATAGAAAAAGACCATCCAGGATATGGAGAAGAAGGAAAATACCACGATAAAAAAACAGAAAATCCTCTTCCAGATGAGGAAGTTCTTACATTTGCCTTAGTAGGTAATCAGAATTGTGGTAAAACAACATTATTTAACCAGTTAACAGGATCAAATCAGCACGTAGGTAACTTCCCAGGGGTCACAGTAGATAGAAAAGACGGTGTTATAAGAGGATACAGTAATACTCTAATAACAGACTTACCTGGAATATACTCTATGTCACCATATAGTAGCGAGGAAATAGTAACAAGGGAATTTTTATTAAATAATAGACCTAAAGGAATAATAAATATACTAGATGCTACAAATATAGAAAGAAATTTATACTTAACAATGCAGCTACTAGAATTAGATATACCGATGGTTGTAGCTCTTAATATGATGGATGAGCTAAAGAAAAATGACGGTTCTGTATTGGTAAGTGATTTAGAAGAGCTACTAGGCGTGCCAGTTGTCCCTATTTCAGCAGCTAAGAATGAAGGGATAGATGAGCTAACTAGACACGCTGTTCACGTTGCAAAATACCAAGAACAGCCTCTAAGACACGATTTCTGTACTCCAAAAGGGGAATTACACAGAGGATTACATGCAGTTATGCATTTAATAGAGGATCACGCAGAAGAAAAAAATATACCAGTTAGATTTGCTGCGACAAAAATTGTTGAAGGCGATAATAGAATTTTAGAAGAACTTGAGCTTTCAGATACAGAAAAAAGAATATTAAACGACATTGTAAAACAGATAGAAGAAGAAACAGGACTAGATGCATCTGCGTCTATAGCTAAGATGAGATTTGAATTTATACTATCTGTATGCGATGCTACAGTTATAAAACCAAAAGAGAGTAGGGAAAGAGTTAGAAGTAAGGAAATAGACAAGTTTCTAACAGGAAAATATACAGGAATACCGATATTTATAGGAATAATGGGAATAATATTCTGGCTTACATTTAATGTAATAGGAAGTTTCTTACAGGGATTATTGGAAATGGGAATAGCTTCTTTGACAGAGGTTGTAGATCAATTCCTTAAAAATTCTAATGTAAATGATGCACTACACTCACTTATAATAGAGGGTATATTCAACGGTGTAGGTGGAGTGCTTAGTTTCCTACCTATAATAGTTACACTATTCTTCTTCTTATCAATCTTAGAAGATAGTGGATATATGGCTAGGGTTGCATTTATAATGGATAAGCTTCTTAGAAAACTAGGATTATCTGGAAGAAGTATAGTACCTATGTTAATAGGCTTTGGATGTACTGTTCCTGGGGTCATGGCGAGCCGTACATTGCCTTCAGAGAGAGATAGAAAGGTAACTATACTATTAACACCTTTCATGAGCTGTACAGCTAAATTACCGATATATGCATTCTTTACAGCGATATTCTTCCCAGATAATGGAGCATTAGTAATGATAGGACTTTATGTACTTGGAATGGCTCTTGGAATATTAATGGCATTATTAATGAAAAAGACAATGTTTAAAGGCGAGGCAGTTCCTTTTGTTATGGAACTTCCAAATTACAGATTACCTGCAGCTAAAAACATAATGCACTTACTATGGGATAAATCAAAAGATTTCCTACAGAGAGCATTTACAGTAATATTCTTAGCAACAATGGTTATATGGTTCTTACAGAACTTCGACTACAATTTCAACATGGTAGCCGACTCACAACAGAGTATACTTGCTCACATAGCAGGAATGATGGCTCCAATATTTACTCCAGTAGGATTTGGGGATTGGAGAATAACTACATCTCTAATATCTGGATTCTTAGCTAAAGAAAGTGTTGTATCATCATTAACAGTTCTTTTCGGAAGCACAGATGCATTATTAAAAACACTTACAACTGCTGGAGCTGGATCATTATTAGTATTCTGCCTATTATACACTCCTTGTGTTGCAGCAGTAGCATCTATAAAAAGAGAATTAGGTGTAAAATGGGCAATTGGAGTAGTTGTATGGCAGTGCGTTTTAGCTTGGATTGTAGCATTTGCAACTTATGGAATATTAACACTAATAATTTAACAAATTTGTTGTATTATATATAGAAAACGGTATCTCGGTTGTTTTAATTTTGTCATTATTTGTCGTTAAGTTCTTAATTGGAGTGGGTATAATTGTAGATGAGAGTGATTTTATTTCACGAAAAATTATAACTTCAATTTAAGGAGGACTTTAAAATGAGATTAGAAGGTAAAGTAGTTCTTATAACAGCATCAACAAGAGGTATAGGTCTTGCTTGTGTAGAAAGATTTGCAAGAGAAGGAGCAAAAGTATACATGGGTGCAAGAAATCTAGAAAGAGCTCAGGGTGTGGCTGATAGATTAAATGCTGAAGGATGCAAAGTAGATATAGTGTATAATGATGCAACAGAAAAAGAATCATATCAGACTATGGTAGATGAAGTAATAGCAAAAGAAGGAAGAATAGACGTATTAGTTAATAACTTTGGTACATCTAATCCTAAAAAAGACTTAGATATAAAAGCAACTGAATATGAAACATTTATAAAAACTATAGATTTAAATTTAGCAAGTGTATTTATAACTTCTCAGGCTGTAATACCTCATATGGCTAAAAACGGTGGAGGAAGCATAATAAATATATCTTCAGTAGGTGGTATACGCCCAGATATATCTCAGATAGCTTACGGAACAAGTAAAGCAGCAATAAACTACTTAACAAAAATAATAGCTACTCATGCAGCTAGAGATAACGTAAGATGCAATGCTGTACTTCCAGGAATGACAGCAACTGATGCAGTAAGCGATAACTTAAGTGATGATTTCAAAGAATTCTTCTTAAAACATACTCCTATAAAGAGAATGGCAACTCCAGAAGAAATAGCAGGAACAGTATTATACTTTGCTAGTGATGATGGAGCATTTACAACAGGACAGGTTGTTGACGTATCTGGTGGATTTGGAATGCCTACACCAGTATATGGCGATATGATAGAAATGAAGAGCAGAAGATAATTTAATACAAAATGAAAGGTTAGGCGTTTTAAGTAATGCCTAACTTTTTTTTATTTGGCTATGTTAGCTTTCTTCGTGATAAGTATATCATAAAAATAACCACACCTTAGACTTTTCAATACATTGAATTCTAAGATGTGGTTAATTCTATAGCTTATTATAAATTGTTCGTAATATATTAATTTTGTAATTTAATTAATTCTCAACTATAGTAATATACTTTATATCATATATCTAAGTTAATGCTAAATTATGTATTGTTTATATTGAACATACTCTTTTTCACTACATTCAATATTGAGTATTACTCCATCCTCTATATATTCAGAGTCTAAGATAGTTGCATTCTCCATTATATTAGATATCATCTTTCCTTCTGAATATGGAATTTTTAACTTAAATCTTATATAATCTTCAAATACTTTTTCACAAATAGATTCTATTAATCTATCTATTCCTATATCTCTTTTAGCTGAAATTAATATTTTATTATTATCTAATTTATCTAAATCAATTAAATCAATCTTATTATATACATAAATCATAGGAATATTATCAGCTCCTATTTGGCTTAATGTTTCATTAGTAACATCTATCTGATTTTTATAATTAGGATTAGATATATCTATAATATGAACTAATAAGTCTGCATCGCAAACCTCTTCCAGTGTCGATCTAAAAGCTTTAACTAAGTTATGAGGCAAATCGCCTACAAATCCAACTGTATCATACAGTAAAAAAGATTTGTTATTATGCAGTTTAATATTTCTAACATAAGTCTCCAATGTTGCAAATAGCATGTTTTTTTCAAATACTTTTTTATCTTCTTTATTGATAAAATTTTCAACTAATACATTCATAACTGATGATTTACCTGCATTAGTATATCCTACTAGTGCTACATTAGGTATGTTGGATTTTTTTCTTTTATTTTTTTGAGTATTTCTTTGATACTTCAGTATTTCTAATTCCTTGTTTAAACTAGCTATTCTATCTTCTATACGTCTACGGTCTAGTTCTAACTTAGTTTCTCCTGCTCCCCTATTTTTAGTACCAACTCCACCACTTTGACGACCTAGGTTTTCATTTGCACCAATTAACCTTGGAAGTTCATACTGAAGTCTTGCAACCTCTACTTGCAACTTAGCTTCTCTTGTTTTTGCTCTATTTGCAAATATATCTAGTATTAAAGCTGTCCTAT